>NZ_JBMSDW010000058.1:0-1006 GCF_049445895.1 Neotabrizicola sp. VNH66 | reverse complement strand
AAGGTTGCCATCAACGGATTTGGCCGGATCGGGCGCAATGTATTGCGGGCGATCATCGAATCGGGGCGCACGGACATTGAGGTCGTGGCGCTGAACGATCTGGGCCCGGTCGAGACCAATGCGCATCTTCTGCGCTTCGATTCGGTGCACGGGCGCTTCCCGGCCGAGGTCACCACGGGCGAGGACTGGATCGACGTCGGCCGCGGGCCGATGAAGGTCACCGCGCTGCGCAATCCGGCCGAACTGCCGTGGTCGGATGTGGATGTGGTCCTTGAATGCACCGGCATCTTCACCTCGAAGGAGAAGTGCCTCGCCCATCTGGAGAACGGATCGAAGCGGGTGCTGATCTCCGCCCCCGGCGACGGCGCGGACAAGACCATCGTCTATGGCGTCAACCATGACACGCTGACCGCGGCAGATCTTGTAGTCTCGAACGCCAGCTGCACCACCAATTGCCTCTCGCCCGTGGCCAAGGTGCTGCATGATGCCATCGGCATCGAAAAGGGCATGATGACCACGATCCACAGCTACACCGGCGACCAGCCGACGCTGGACACGATGCACAAGGACCTCTACCGCGCCCGCGCCGCGGCGCTCAGCATGATCCCGACCTCGACCGGGGCGGCCAAGGCGGTGGGGCTGGTGCTGCCCGAGCTGAAGGGCAAGCTGGACGGCTTCGCCATCCGGGTGCCGACGCCGAATGTCAGCGTGGTGGACCTGAAGTTCATCGCCAGACGCGCGACCAGCGTGGACGAGATCAACCAGGCCATCATCGCCGCCGCCGACAGCGGCCCGCTGAAGGGCATTCTGGGCTATACGAAGTTCAAGAACGTGTCGTCGGATTTCAACCACGACCCGCATTCCAGCGTGTTCCACCTGGACCAGACCAAGGTCATGGACGGCACAATGTGCTCGGTCCTGAGCTGGTACGACAACGAATGGGGCTTCTCCAACCGCATGGCGGATACCGCCGTCGCCATGGGGAAACTCATCTGAAACCGCGGAA
>NZ_JBMSDW010000057.1:0-1041 GCF_049445895.1 Neotabrizicola sp. VNH66 | reverse complement strand
TTCGGGGCCGGAACGCATGTGGAGGAGGACGGGGGGCGGCTGATTTGATGATGTGGACACCCCCACCCCAACCGTCGAGTCTGGCTTCAACGGTTCCCCGGGAAGAAGGAGTGGTTGGATATGTCCGGAATGATCATTGGCCTCGATCTCGCGAAGAGCGTTTTCCAGGTTCACGCTGTCAACGAGGCAGGAAAAGTCGTCATCACCCGAAAGGTGCGGCGCTCCCAGATGCTCGAGTTCTTTACGAGGCTGGAACCGTGCCTGGTTGGCATGGAGGCGTGCCCCTCCGCGCACCATTGGGCGCGGGAGCTTTCTGCCTTGGGCCACGAAGTCCGGTTAATGGTCGCGTCCTACGTGAAGCCCTATGTCAAGCGCCAGAAGAACGACATGGTCGACGCCGAAGCCATCTGCGAGGCCGTGACCAGGCCGACCATGCGGTTTGTCCCGATCAAATCTGAATCGCAGCAGGCCATTCTCATGGTCCACAAGACCCGCGCCCTGTTGGTCCGCCAAAGAACAATGCTTGTGAACGCCCTGCGCGGCCATCTCACCGAGATGGGCGTCGTAGCGCCAAAGGGGATCAGACGGCATGCCGATCTCGTCGAGCGGGTGCTTGCACACGGCGCAGACGAGATCGACTTGCCGCCGCTCGTGCGTGACATTGTGTTTTCCTCTGCCCGGCAGATCGGCTCCTTGAATGCCGAGATAAAGGAGCTCGAGCGGAAAATCCTGGAATGGCACCGCACGAGCGAAGCCAGCCAACGGCTGGCGACGATCCCTGGCGTCGGCGTGATCACCGCATCCGCTATGGCGGCCACTGTCGTGGACCCTGCTGCCTTCAGATCGGGACGAGACCTTGCCGCATGGCTCGGCCTGACGCCGCGATCCAACTCGTCTGGCGGAAAGGAACGGCTGGGACGGATCACGAAAGCCGGAAACCGATATTTGAGAACCTTGCTTGTCATCGGAGCGACAGCTGTCGTCGGCTTCTCGCGACGATCAACCGAGGGGCCATTGATGAGCTGGGTGAGAAAGCTCCTG
>NZ_JBMSDW010000056.1:0-1094 GCF_049445895.1 Neotabrizicola sp. VNH66 | reverse complement strand
TTCCAGAGGTTTTGGACGGCGTTTTGCATGTTTTTTGCGTAATCTGGGTTGTTGACGAACCCCGGGTCTGCGGCGGCGCGGTGCAGGCGCTGTTTCAGGGTGGCGCGGCGGGCGGGGTCGTTGCCGAGGCTGCGGGCCAGCGCCACATAGGCCTCGGGCGTATCGGCCAGCAGATCGGCGAAGCCGTGGCTTTCCACCAGGAACTGGTCGATCGACCGGGTCGAGCGGCGGCGCAGCGTCACCGGCGGCACCCCGTGGATCAGCGCCAGATGCGTCATCGTCGCCCCGCCATGGGGGAAGGGGTTCAGATAGACATCGGCGCAGGACAGCGCCGCCTCCGCCTCCGCCACGCTCAGCTCTCCCAGGACCCGGATGCGGGCCGGGTCCAGCCCCACCTCCGCCGCCATCTCCTCCAGCTGGCGGTTGAAGACGAAGGCCATGCTGCGCGCCGCCCAGCCGGGGTTGTAGGGCGCCAGCAGCAGCACCCCGTTCTCCACCCCCGCCGCCGCCTGCATCATCGCGCGCAGACATTCATGCCGCAGCTTCATCGACGAGCCGGCATTCATCAGCACCACATCCTGCGGCCCGAGCCCGAGCGCGGCCCGGTCCAGCGGCGGGTCCGGCCGCGGCTCCAGCGTGGTCAGATAGTTGATCACCGGGCCGGGCAGCCGCACCAGCCGCTCGGCAAAGCCCGCCTGCGCCACCTCATCCACCGCGCTGTCGCTCGCCCCGGTCAGCACCGCATCGAAGGAGGGATAGCCCATCGGCATCGGCACATGCGAATTCAGCACCGCCTGCACCGGCGCCACCCGGCGGTAGAGCGCCAAATCCAAGGGCTGCAGCCCGTAGGTCGTGGCATTGGCGTAAAGGAAGACATCCAGCCGGTCGGCCAGCAGCTGCGCCCGGATCCCGGCGGGATCGGCGGGCAGGTCGCGGCGGTGCGGGATGACCGCATCGAACAGAAGGTCGAAGGCCGGATCGCGGCTGACCACCCGGTCGCGGAAGCCGATGGAATAGGCAAAGACCTCGAACCGCGCCGGATCGAAGCCGCGCAGAAACGCCACCACCGCCTCGCTGTCAGGCCCCTTCTCGAA
>NZ_JBMSDW010000055.1:0-1125 GCF_049445895.1 Neotabrizicola sp. VNH66 | reverse complement strand
CGCAGCGACCGACAAATCCGTCTCCACCATCCGGCATCCGCGCGCTCCTCCAGCTTCAACCCTCCTTCTGAAGGCTGCGGCCGCGATAGAACACGCGCAAAATCAATGGGGCAGAGACGGCGCATACGCTCCCACTTGCTGCGGCCCCTAGGTGTCCGTTCGCGCATGGTCTCTAGCCGGTCGCAGATGGCTTGAAGAGTCATCTTGGGATCTGCGCCTTTGATGCCCGCGACGATGGCGGGCAGGCGATCACCCTTGTCGGATGCGGTGGCACGGGAAAGGATAGTGACTGGCAGCAGGCCTTCGCGGACGAAGGTTTTGGCAGCACGGATCAGGCGGGGCAGGGACCAAGGCTGCGCCTCGCTCGGCAGACCTGAATTGACGATGCGCAGCACGTCTTCCCAAGGCAGGCCCGGCCTCAGACGGCGCACCTCCGGCACCCACTGGTCGGCATTGGCGTTCAGTTTATGGAAATGGCTTTCCACTCGCGCGGCCCTTGCCTTGCGGATTGTCACGGGGTCGCCCGCCTTTAGGCCGGGGTTGCCGCCAACCCGCCCTTCTGCCTTCGCAGATCGCAACCCGGCCTTGGTGCGCTCGCGTATCAAGGCCCGTTCAAACTCGGCGGCTGCGCCCAGAACCTGCAAGGTGAACTTGCCCTGAGGCGACGCCGTGTCGATTGGATCCTGCAAGGACCGGAAATGTGCGCCTTTCGCCTCCAACCGCTCAATGATCTCCAAGAGGTGAGAGAGTGAACGGGCCAGGCGGTCGATCCGAACCACGACGAGCGTATCGCCAACGCGCAGCTGATCCAACACACGCGCCAGAACAGGCCGGGTGCGACTGCCGCCCGAAGCTTGCTCTTCGACAATTTCCACGCAGCCTGCGGAGCGCAACTCCTGAACTTGGGGCAGGGCGGTTTGATCTTCGGTGGAAATACGCGCGTATCCGATGAGTGGCACGAGGCAAGGGGCTCCTTTTGCAATTGCGGATGTTAGGAGTAAACGACCGTTTGTAAACGATTGCAATGGAGCTCTGGCTGTCGCTAAGGCGTCTAAAGCTCAAGAAAACCGCATCAAACGGTACGGAGGGTCAGTAGGGCAGGGGGGCGATACGGCAGACCTATCA
>NZ_JBMSDW010000054.1:0-1154 GCF_049445895.1 Neotabrizicola sp. VNH66 | reverse complement strand
TGTTGCACAAATCGGCTGCTGACCGGCCTTCTCCCTTCCCCGGGCAGACCTATCCCGCGACCTCTGTGAGCGGCGTGCCGAGCGCAGTGAAGCCGTTGAGCACGGCGACTCGGACTTGGAACTCCGCGACCTGACGGTCGAAGTCGCGTGCGGACAGGCGCTGACCCAGCAGTTTGACGCAGTGCATCTTGGTTTCTGCGCGGCTTCGGCGGTGATAGCCGCTCCATCGTCGCCAGATGGTCCGCCCGACGCGCTGCGATGTGCGCAGGATTTCGTTGCGAGCGACAGCACCGGGGGTGTCTGGCTTCCAAGGTTTGGCGTTCTTGCGGGGCGGTATGATCGCCGCCGCACCACGGGCCGCGATGGCGTCATGGCACTTGCGGGTGTCGAAGGCGCCGTCGGCGGTGACAGTGGCGATCTCCTGCTCGGGCGGGATCTGGCCGAGCAGTTCGGGCAGTATGGGCGCGTCGCCCACGTCGCTGGTGGTGAACTCGGCAGCGCGGATTTCCAAGGTTTTCTCGTCGATCCCGATGTGGATCTTGCGCCAGACCCTACGTTTGGCGCCGCCATGCTTGCGTGCGTTCCACTCGCCTTCGCCCTCGACCTTGATCCCGGTGCTGTCGACAAGCAGGTGCAATGGGCCATCCGAACCTCGGTAGGGGATGTTCACCTTCAGGGTCTTCTGGCGGCGCGACAGCGTGCTGAAGTCGGGCACCGCCCAGTCCAGGCCGACCAGCCGCAGCAGGCTCTCGACAAACCCGGTGGTCTGTCGAAGCGCCATACCGAACAGCACCTTCATCGTCAGGCAGGTCTGGATGGCGGCATCACCATAGGCGGGATGCCGTCCGCGCTTGCCGGTCGGCGCGGCTTCCCAGGTCATGGCGGGATTGAACCAGATCGTTAGCGAGCCGCGGCGCTTCAGCGCTTCATTGTAGGCGGGCCAGTTCTTGGTCTTGTAGGTCGGAGGGGGCGGTCTGCTCATGCCTCACAGCTATCACGCTGGATTCACGAGATGAATCCCTCACGAGATTTGTGCAACATGTGTAACCGCCCCTTGCGCAAGGGGTATTTTCAGAGCTGATCCTGGCGCGTCACCGGGTGCTGACATGTGTCCGGCCTCTGATGCGGCCATCTTCATGCCGCAGGCCCGTATG
>NZ_JBMSDW010000053.1:0-1198 GCF_049445895.1 Neotabrizicola sp. VNH66 | reverse complement strand
GCCACGATGGCGAAGGCAAAGTTTGAACGGAATAAACCGCACGTCAACATCGGGACGATTGGTCACGTTGACCACGGGAAGACGACGCTGACGGCTGCGATCACGAAGTATTTCGGCGAGTTCCGCGCCTATGACCAGATCGACGGCGCGCCGGAAGAGCGGGCACGGGGGATCACGATCTCGACCGCGCACGTGGAATACGAGACGGCGAACCGTCACTATGCGCACGTGGACTGCCCCGGCCACGCCGACTATGTGAAGAACATGATCACCGGTGCCGCCCAGATGGACGGCGCGATCCTCGTGTGCGCGGCCTCGGACGGCCCGATGCCGCAAACGCGCGAGCACATCCTGCTCGGCCGTCAGGTGGGCATCCCCTACATGGTCTGCTACCTGAACAAGGTGGACCTGGTCGATGACCCGGAACTCTTGGAACTGGTCGAGATGGAAGTGCGCGAGCTCTTCTCGTCCTACGACTACCCCGGCGACGACATTCCGGTGATCAAGGGCTCGGCCCACCAGGCGATGATCGGCGAGCGCAAGGACATCGGCGAGGATTCGATCCGCGCGCTGATGGAAGCGGTCGATTCGTACATCCCGACCCCGGCCCGCGCCGTGGACCAGCCGTTCCTGATGCCGATCGAAGACGTGTTCTCGATCTCGGGCCGCGGCACGGTCGTGACCGGCCGGGTGGAGCGTGGCGTGATCAACGTCGGTGACGAAGTCGAGATCGTGGGCATCCGCCCGACCTCGAAGTCGACCTGCACCGGCGTGGAAATGTTCCGCAAGCTGCTGGACCGTGGGGAAGCCGGCGACAACATCGGCGCGCTGCTGCGCGGCGTCGACCGTGACGGCGTTGAGCGCGGCCAGGTGCTGTGCAAGCCGAAGTCGGTGACCCCGCACACCCATTTCGAAGCCGAAGCCTATATCCTGACCAAGGAAGAAGGCGGCCGCCACACGCCGTTCTTCGCGAACTACCGTCCGCAGTTCTACTTCCGCACGACGGATGTGACCGGGACGGTGAAGCTGCCGGAAGGCACGGAAATGGTGATGCCGGGCGACAACCTGAAGTTCGAAGTCGAACTGATCGCGCCGATCGCCATGGAAGAAAAGCTGCGCTTCGCCATCCGCGAAGGCGGCCGCACCGTCGGCGCAGGCGTCGTCTCGAAGATCCTGAAGTAAGATTTCCGGCAGGGCG
>NZ_JBMSDW010000052.1:0-1215 GCF_049445895.1 Neotabrizicola sp. VNH66 | reverse complement strand
TGACCTGCCCCCCGGAAGATCCCTCGCTGTGATGTAGAGTCTGCCCAACCTGAGAAGGAGCAGACGACATGAGGAAAAGCCGTTTCACCGAGGCGCAAATCATCGGGATGATCAAGGAACAGGAGGCGGGACTGCCCACCTCCGAGTTGTGCCGGAAGCATGGGCTGAGCCCGGCAACGTTCTACAAGCTCAAGGCCAAGTATGGCGGGATGGATCTGTCGGACGCCAAGCGGCTGAAGCAGCTCGAGGACGAGAACGCGAAGCTGAAGCGCCTTTTGGCGGATGCGATGCTGGATCGAGCCATTGCGGCGCCATTGGTTCAAGCCCAATGGCGAGGGTGGTTCTGAAGGATCTCTTGGGAAAGCCCTGACGACACCGATGGCGCGGCGGGACGCGGTGCTGCGGGCGATGAAGGATCATCCGATCTCTCAACGCCGGGCCTGCGTCCTGATCGGTGTCGATCCGAAGACGGTGCGGCGGGAACGACCGCCTGACAACCCGGAGATCCGTGAGGCGATGCACAAGATCGCCGAGAAGCGCCGTCGCTTCGGCTATCCGTTGGCCGGCAACGGTTTGCCTGGCAAACCGTGAGAGGCGGCGCGTGGGTATCATGCTGGAGCGCAAGGGCATGATCATGAACGAGAAGAAGCTCTACCGCATCTACCGGGAAGAGGGCCTGTCGGTGCGCCGCCGCCGTGGCCGTAAACGCGCGCGCGGCAGCCGAACCCCGATGCCGGTGCCATTGCGCCCGAACCAGCGGTGGTCCTTGGACTTCTTGTCCGACACGTTCGGGACCTGCCGCAAGTTCCGCATCCTGGCAGTCAACGACGATTGCTGCCGCGAGAACCTCGCCCTGATCGCCGACACCAGCATCTCGGGGGCCAGAGTGGCGCGGGAACTGGACGCCTTGGTCCGGATCTACGGCAAACCGGCTTGCATCGTCTCTGACAATGGCACCGAGTTCACCCGCAAGGCCATCCTGAAGTGGGCGAACGACAACAAGGTCGAGTGGCACTACATCGATCCGGGCAAGCCGCAGCAGAATGGCTACATCTTGCGTCGGGGCAAACAGTCCCCCGGACTGTTTGCTGATCCCTCCTCACCTTCAACCGCAGCCTGCGGGATGAATGCCTGAACGAAGAGATCTTCGACAGCCTGGCCCAATCGTCGGGAAAACAGCGCCCCACGCTGTTTTCTGATCCTCCTCATACCCGC
>NZ_JBMSDW010000051.1:0-1282 GCF_049445895.1 Neotabrizicola sp. VNH66 | reverse complement strand
ACTGAGGTGCCCCCAGTTTCCTAGACGCCCGCCTCGCTCAGTTTCTGCTGCCTGTTTTCGCAATCAGCGGGCGACAGCATGCCGTTGTTCGTGTGTTTGCGCTTCGGGTTGTAGAACAGCTCAATGTACTCGAACACGTCCTGCCTCGCGGTTTCGCGGGTCAGATAGGTGCGGCGGCGGATGCGTTCCCGCTTCGGGAGCTGGAAGAAGCTTTCCGCAACCGCGTTGTCGTGACAGTTCCCCCGTCGGCTCAGGCTGGCCTCCAGATTGTGCTGGCCCAGGAGCACCTGCCACTCGCGGCTTGTGAACTGCGATCCCTGATCGGAATGGATCATCACCTTGGTCTTGGGCTTGCGCCGCCAGACCGCCGCGAGCAGGGCCTGGAGGGCAAGGTCGGTCGTCATGCGGGGCTGCGCGGACCAGCCCACTACACGCCGCGAGAACAGGTCGATGACGACCGCCAGATACAGCCAGCCTTCGTGGGTCCTGATGCAGGTGATGTCGGTCACCCAGACCCGGTCAGGCCCATCGACATCGAACTGCCGGTCCAGGGTGTTGGAAGCGACGACGGCGGGCTTGCCACCATACCGCCCGGGGCGACGCCTGTAGCCGATCCGGGCTGCGTTTCCTGCCAGACCAGCCAGCCGCGCAACCCGGTTCTCGGAAACCTGTTCCCCCTGATCGCGCAGATCGTCAGCCAGCTTGCGATAACCATAGACCTTGCCGCTCTCGGACCAGGCCCGCCGGATCAGCTCCGTTTGGCGCGCATCGTCTTGCGCAGGCTGACTTAACGGTTCCTTAAGCCAGCATGGAAGCCGCTGAAGTGAACCCGCAGCATCCGGCAAACCCGGTGCGGTTCACATGGCCCGGACGCCAAACTCCGCCTGATGTGCCCGGATGAAGGCCGTCGCCATTGGGCTTGAACCAATGGCGCTCCAATGGCTCCATTCATTGGGACTCGCGCGCGAAGTACGCCGTTGCTTTTTTAGAATGTCGCGCTCCTCGGTCACCCGAGCCAGTTCGCACTTCAGCCGCCGGTTCTCGGCTTCGTGGTCGACGCCGACCGACTTGGCCACTGGCTCTGCGAATAGCTTCAGCCATTTGTACAATGAATGCGAACTCACCCCCAAACGTCGGGCAACCTCGCGAACCGGGTATCCCCGAACCGGGATCTGCTGCACCGCATCCCCCTTGAACGCGTCGCTGTAGTTGCTCGTCCCCATCTCGGCCTCCTTGCCTCAAAGCTAGGGCGCAAAGCGTCTACAAATCTAGGCGCACCTCA
>NZ_JBMSDW010000050.1:0-1309 GCF_049445895.1 Neotabrizicola sp. VNH66 | reverse complement strand
CGACAGCTGGCCGAAAAACGCCAGAACCTGATCCCGTCTCAGCTTCTTGCGCAGCACGGCACGACCAGACAGATCAGCGCCGTGCGCTTGGAACACATTCTTCGCCAGGTCGAGCCCGACCGTGGTATTCTCCGACATGACCGTCCTCCTTTGTGGAGCCTCACAGACCCATCTTGGCACATCGATGCCGTCGGGGGGCGGTCACATCATCAGAGCCAATGCGCGACCACAGACGCCGCTTGGGGCGGAAAACGCTTGATCAGCTGGCGCAGTCAGGCGATCTTGACGTCAGAAGGCAGGCCACTTGGGGAATGTCGGCTAAGCGGTTCTAGGAGATATCAGCATGGAAGATATTCTGCAAGACTGCGGGGTCATCTACGCCGTAACCGGCGAGCATTTCTTCAAGGAAACACGCACATCTATCCGTTCCATCCGGGCCGTTCATCCCGACCTCCCGGTAACGGTCGCATACGCATGGCATGGGCGGGAATTGCGCACCATCCTCGAAGGAATTCATGGTGTTGATTACCTTGATCTGACGAAAATCGTCGAAAATACCGGACTCAATATATCCGACGGTATGGAACGCAGTCGGGGCGTTAAGATCAACACCATAAAACACTCGCCCTATCGCCACACTCTGTTTCTAGATTCCGACACTTATGTGCGGAAAACCCTCGTGCCAATATTCGATGCGCTAAGGGAAGATGATACGCAGATCGTTCTGACGAATGAACCCATTGCTCATTATCCTAAGGAAAAATATCAGTCCCTGGGCGACAAAGACCGTCCAAATGCTGCCGGATTGCTCAGCCTCTCAAACCCATCGTATTTCAATTCTGGCGTTTTCGCCTTTCGTGACAGCGTGCGAGAGTATGGTCTTGGAGATCGTTGGGTTGATACCTTTCTGAAACAGGCAAAATCCCCAGCCACGAGCAACTGGTCCCGTCTTTGTGATCAGGCCGCCTTGAACAATTCAGTCAGGGCATTGAACGACATTCCCAGAAAGATTCTCCCGAACACCCGCTGGAACGCGCAATGCAAGATTCTCAATGAACTTTACAAGCAAGGACGATGGGATGACATCCACATTATCCATTGCAAGATGGTGCACCACTTGGGGCCGAACCCTCTGGACCTCGTGAAAAGCGATTATATCTCGAAGTTTGAGATCATGGACTCTGTTGCACAAATCGGCTGCTGACCGGCCTTCTCCCTTCCCCGGGCAGACCTATCCCGCGACCTCTGTGAGCGGCGTGCCGAGCGCAGTGAAGCCGTTGAGCACGGCGACTCGGACTTGGAACTCCGC
>NZ_JBMSDW010000049.1:0-1681 GCF_049445895.1 Neotabrizicola sp. VNH66 | reverse complement strand
TTCGCGATGAAGCTCGCTCTCAAGCGTCGCGTCACCAAAGCGGCCTGACGTCCAGGCAAACGACAACCCCAATACGGGCGGTGCCTCAGGCGCCGCCCGTTGCCATTCCAGAGGTTACACCGCGTCAACTGACGCAAGAGGAAAACTGTGGCATCATTTCTTCAAGGCGATTTTCGCCATGGGGAGAAAAGACAATGACGCGACATCAAGACCAGTGGTCGGCCATTGCCATGAATGCCTACGAAACCATCGCGCCGAGCCTCGACGCCCTGGCCTGGATGGACATCCCCTTCGACGACAATCTCGAACTGGCCACGATCCAACTGACCAGTTGGGACGTTCGCCTTAACGGCGAAGTTCAGGCAGAGTGGCTTCGGATCTGGCACAACCAAATCGGCATGGGTCGGGATAGCGACTTCGAGGACTACCTGAAGATCTGTTTTGAGGAGAAGACGGTAGCGATGAGCCGCAACCTCCTGAAGAAGGCACTTCGGGGGATTCCCCAGTTGAACCTAGGTCAGCTTGTCGAACCCGTCCTTGTTCCCGTAGAGGAGGGGCTTGGTCGCGACGAAAATTTCCGGACTGCTGCGAATCGCATACGAAAGCGAGTTGCTGGCCCGATGCAGGCATTGATGATGTGGACTGTGGAGTGCCAGATGCGCGATGTGGGAGGCCAGGAACAGCCTGGCAGATGGTTGATCGGCGTCGGACCTGCGGCTGACTACTTTCGCAAATTGATTTATGTCCCCCTTCGTCGGCGCCAGATTGCCAGTTACATCGCGAAACACGGTATGCCGGAGTAACTGAGATGTTCCTCAAGTCATCCATCACCGCCCTTGCCGTTTCGGTCATCGCTTCGGTCCCGGCTTCGGCAGATTCGGCTCCCAAGGGAGCTCTTCATGTCGCACCTGATGAAAACCTCCCCGTCAGCGCTTCTACGCTGACGCCGATATACACCTTCAAGATGATCGACGAAGCGTTTGGAACTCTCGGCGACTTCGGCCAGATTGCCGACATCCGGGGTGAGACACCGACCGGTGCCGTGAAGCTGATGGTAAGCTATAACAATGACATGACCGACGGGACGCTGAAGACCTTCGACGCCGGTATCGCGCAGCTTGCCGACACCCGCGGCGAGACGCCGACCGGTGCCATGAACCTGATCGCGAAGTACCTGCCTGAAACGTCCGGTGAGGCGTTCGGAACTCTCGGCGACTTCGGCCAGATTGCCGACATCCGTGGCGAGACCCCGACAGATGCCATGCGGCTGATGGTAAGCTATAACTATGACATGGTCGACGGGATGGTGAAGACCTTCGATGCCGATATCGCGCAGCTTGCCGACACCCGCGGCGAGACGCCGACCGGTGCCATGAAGCTGATCCCGGATTACTTGGCTGAAGCGTCTGCTGAGGGATTCGGTACTCTCGGCGACTTCGGCCAGATTGCCAACATCCAGGGCGGGACACCGATCGCCGTGAAGCTGATCGCTAAGTACGGTATCGGGGGTTAGTCAGGGGATCCCCGTCGTCCGCGTACCGGCTCCTTGCGGTATCGGCTGCACCATGGGCGCAGTATGCATGGCGGCAACTTCTAGGCGCGAGCTGAATTCTCGTAACTGATTGATATCAAACTAACTTATGGCGTGCGAATCGGTATGAAGGTCTCGGGCATCTCAAAC
>NZ_JBMSDW010000048.1:0-1915 GCF_049445895.1 Neotabrizicola sp. VNH66 | reverse complement strand
TGTTGATTTCCACTGAGAAGTGACCCGGGTTTTCCATCGAGATTTGACCCACCTCTGATTATGGATTTCGGTTCAGTTTTGGGTCAAGGGCGGGTTTCACTCCTTCTTTTTTCGGGCTGTTGCGGCTGAACTTGCCTTGAAGCGGAAGCTGTCGTTTCCGGACTCCAGGATGTGGCAGCGATGAGTGAGGCGATCGAGCAAGGCGGTGGTCATCTTGGCGTCACCAAAGACGGTGGCCCATTCGCTGAAGCTGAGGTTGGTGGTGATGACGACGCTGGTCCGTTCGTAGAGTTTGCTGAGCAGGTGGAACAGCAACGCCCCGCCTGAGGCGCTGAACGGCAGATATCCGAGCTCGTCCAAGATGACGAGGTCGAGCCTGGTCAGGCTTTCAGCAATCTGGCCGGCTTTACCCTTGGCCTTTTCCTGTTCGAGGGCATTGACCAGTTCGATGGTGGAGAAGAAGCGGACCTTGCGGCGATGATGCTCGATCGCCTGGATGCCAAGGGCCGTCGCGACATGGGTCTTGCCGGTGCCTGGGCCACCGATCAGGACGACGTTCTGGGCCCCATCGATGAACTCACCGCGATGCAGGGTCCGAACGGTAGCCTCGTTGATCTCGCTGGCGGCGAAGTCGAAGCCCGAGAGGTCTTTATAGGCCGGGAAGCGTGCCGCTTTCATGTGATAGGCGATGGAGCGCACCTCGCGTTCGGCCAATTCGGCCTTCAGCAGTTGCGACAGGATCGGGATGGTGGCCTCAAAGGCAGGTGCCCCCTGTTCGATCAGATCCTCAACGGCTTGGGCCATGCCATACATCTTCAGGCTGCGGAGCATGATGACAACAGCAGCGGCAGCAGGGTCATGACGCATGGCGGCCTCCCGCGATTTGGCCGCGCAGAGCGTCATAGCGTTCGACATTGGCCTTGGGCTCGCGCCGCAAGGCCAGCGCTTGCGGGGTATCCAGCGGTGGACCACCGATGACCTTGCCGTCGACCAAGCGGTGCAGGAGGTTCAATACATGGGTCTTGGTCGGCACGCCCCCGACCAGCGCCAATTCCACGGCGGTCAGCACGGCCTGTTCATCGTGGTGCAAAACGAGCGCAAGGATGTCGACCATCTCGCGGTCACCGCCGGGCTTGCGCAGCATGTGCTCCTGCAACTGCCTGAAGGCAGATGGTAATTCGAGGAAGGGTGCCCCATTCCGAAGAGCGCCAGGCTTCCTTTGCACGACCGCCAGATAATGCCGCCAGTCGTAGATCGTCTTCGCAGGCAGCTTATGGCTGCGCTGGATAATGCGGGCATGTTCGCACAGGATCTGACCCTCCGCGGCCACGACCAGCCGGTCGGGATAGATCCGCAGGCTGACGGGGCGGTTCGCAAATGATGCCGGCACGCTGTAGCGGTTACGTTCAAAACTGATCAGGCAGGTGGGCGAGACGCGCTTGCTGATCTCAATGAATCCGTCGAAGGCCACCGGCAGGGGCATCAAGGCCACCCGTTCCTCAGCCCAGACATCCGCGATTGTTCCAGACAGCGTGCCATGAGCCGTCTCATGCCACAGAGCGATGCAATGTTGTTCCAGCCAGTCATTCAGCGCGGCAAGATCGGGAAAGTCCGGCATGCCTTGCAGCATCTGATGACGGGCGTCGCGGACGTTCTTCTCGACCTGCCCTTTCTCCCACCCTGCTGCCGGATTGCAGAAATCAGGCTCGAAGACGTAGTGGTTTGCCATCGCCAGGAAGCGGATATTGACCTGCCGCGCCTTGCCACGGCCCACAAGATCCACCGCTGTGCGCATGTTGTCATAGATCCCGCGTTCCGGCACGCCACCGAAAACTCGGAACGCATGCCAGTGGGCGTCGAACAGCATCTCGTGGGTCTGCAAGGGATAGGCCCGCAAGAGAAACGCCCGGCTGTG
>NZ_JBMSDW010000047.1:0-2244 GCF_049445895.1 Neotabrizicola sp. VNH66 | reverse complement strand
ATCCAGATCCGCATCGCCATCATGAACAGATACAACGCCCTCGGCACCGCCGAGATCACAGCCGTTCGCTGAACGCAGAGCGGGAAAGGGTCACCTTGGCCTCCATCCGATTAACGCAACAACGCCCTCTTGACCCCTGTATACTCTCACATTTCGCCGGAAAAGTCACAGGACAAACCGTGAACGGTTCAGGCCGGGTGCAATGAAAGTCGGCCAATGCAACCGCAAAAAATGGAGCCGGATTTGCCGCCGAAATAGGGGGTATGGGGCGTTTCTGGGCGGGTCCCCGATATGTTGCATAAATGCAACTCAATTGGGGCCGGATGAGTCCCGGAAGGGGCTTCCATTACATCAAGGCCACATCTGCCAGTTGCATACGTTCCGGGCGGCATCACGCATCTGCGGATGAAACCGCAAGGAAAATGTTGCTATGAAACCACTTAGCAGCACCTGCGAGCTTTCGCGGCCCCCACCCGTACCACCTAGGACGGGTCCCGGCGGGTGAAAACGTGGGATATGTGACATTATGCCCGCCTGACGGCGGGCAGCGGCCCATTCAGCCCGTCGCAGGGTCAGCCAGCCAGTGCTCTGAGCACAGCCGCGCCGTCACCCCTACAGCCCCCAGCGGGCCAATGCCGCCTCTGCGCCTGCCAGATCGTCGCGGATACGCAAGACAGTCTGCCGGGTCAGGCCACTGTCGCGGGCGATGGTGGAGACGCTGGGAGACGGTCCAGCGAGCGCGGCGACTACATGGTCAAGCTGGCTGCGGCTGTAGCTGGGCTTCCTGCCCGGATAGCGGGTGTCTGCGTCAGCAGACGCCTTGGCATGGTCGATCCCGGCCCGCTGGGCTGCCTTGGTGGCCTCTGCCTGCGCCTGTGCCGTTGCAGCCATGAAGGCGATAAGACTGTCACGCACAGCCTTCTGGATAGGGTCTTTGGTCGCACCGTCAAAGGTGAAGCCATTGATCACCGTCTTCACCACGATTCCCTTATTCATAAGGGCGTTGATAGTGTTCTTCACATCGTCATAGTCCCGGCCCAGCCGGTCCACCCAGCGGCACACCAGCACGTCACCAGCGCGCAGAATATCGAAAAGGCGGGATGCCTGCGGGCGATCCGCGAAAGGCACAGAGACGCCCGATACGCCTTCGTCAGCGATCACCTGATCAATGATGAAGCCTGCCTTCTCCGCCTGCGTCCGCTGGTGCGCGAGCGTCTGGTCAGCGGTCGAGACGCGGGCATAAAGGATCGCCTGCAAGGTTGCCTACTGTCCGCAAGGGTTATGTCCAATAGATAGCGTGTCCGTTGATTAATATCAACCCTTACGAACGCTCTTTTCGAGGCATTTTCAGGATTCCGCTGGGGTATAGCCTTGCGGACATGCTGAAGGGTGATGCCCGCCGTCAGGCGGGGGTCTGGCAGGGATGGAGCGGCGGTTTAGATATTGCGAACGGATCTCATCTGGAATGTGAACGCAGCCCGAAAGTTGCTGACCCATCGGTCGGCGGCGACCTATGGGGGATTCAATGCCGGTCAGTTGCTGCGGAAGGTGTTGTATGCGCCCGCCGCGCCGTTACCCAAAGCCTCTAGGTCTTTCTCATCAAACTTACGGAACGCACCGACAAAAAGAGCAGCCGTAATCGCTGTGATCGAAGCGATGGGTGCGACGATCATCGCTACTGAGAAAGCACCACTTGCAAAATGGAACGGCCCCCAAAAGGTATTGTGGACGAGGTGAGCAAGGTGGCTGCCATGCCCAAAATCACGACAATACCCGTTCCAGCCGCGATCCATCGTAGCCAGTACCGTTGCCCTACCTCGCGTTTTTGTAGGTTTCGTTACGCCCGGTCGGTTTCGAGAAGTTCAAACTCAAGACGCTCTACCTCGGCCCTGCGGGCCGCGTCTGAGGAAGGGGTGAGGTCGGCGGCGTTGGGCGGGATTTCAACCATTTGCCGCCGCTGCCGCCGCCTTCTTGCGAAGCTCGATGTAGTGACCCTGAATCAGATCATCAGGGATACGCGCGTAATGTCCGCCCATCTTGCTCGCAACGTCCCAAGGCCCGCCGGGGACGTGCGTCAGATCGGACAGCCTGAAAGCAGGCAGCTTTCCGTAGATGTTCGTATGCGGCGGCCGCGCCCCATTGGATTATCGCTTGCACGGCGAGTTCGGAGTGATGGCAGAGGTCTGTTCGTAGCTCACAGTGGGCTACTTGATGAGCTCATTTCGTCAGGCGTCGCATGTAGGG
>NZ_JBMSDW010000046.1:0-2484 GCF_049445895.1 Neotabrizicola sp. VNH66 | reverse complement strand
GGCCGCATTGTAGGCGGGCCAGTTCGTCGTGCGGTAGCGGGCAGAGGAAGGCTTCGGCATGGACCGAATCTAACGCTCAGGATTCACGACGTGAATCCGCATCACCGATAAGTGCAACAACGTCTATCTCGCGTAGTGAGAGGTGATGTGACCGCCTTTCCAGACCACACTACAATTACTTGGCAAAACAAAAAGCCCCCGCCTTTCGGCAGGGGCTTTCTCATTTCACTCAAGCCGTCGATCAGAGACCGGTGGTCACGTCGATCGTGTGGCCCTCTTCAAGGGACACATAGGCCTTCTTCTTATCGCTCCGCTCGCCAGCGCGGCCGCGGAACTTCTTGGCCTTGCCCTTGGTCACGGTGGTGTTGACGGCCTTCACCTTCACACCAAAGACAGCCTCGACGGCTTCCTTGATCTGCGGCTTGGTGGCGTCCATCGCCACCTGAAAGACGACCGCACCGTTTTCCGAGGCCATGGTGGCCTTTTCGGTGATCACGGGCTTCTTGATGACGTCGAAGTGTTCGGGTTTCGCGCTCATTTCAGACGAGCCTCCAGAGCTTCGACACCCGCTTTCGTGATCACGAGGATATCACGCTTCAGGATGTCATAGACGTTGGCGCCGATGGTCGGCAGCACGTCCACGCCTTCAAGGTTGCGGGCGGCCAGCGCGAAATTCGCGTCGACTTCCGCGCCGTCGATGACGAGGGTGCGCTTCCAGCCCAGTTCCTTCACGGTCTTGGCCAGAGCGGCGGTCTTGGCGGCGTCCAGCGCAAGGCTGTCAACAATCACCAGCTCACCGGCCTTGGCCTTGGCCGACAGCGCGTGGCGCAGGCCAAGCGCACGGAACTTCTTCGGCAGATCATGGGCGTGCGACCGCGGGGTCGGACCCTTGTAGACGCCGCCGTGACGGAAGATCGGAGCCTTCTTGGAGCCGTGGCGTGCGCCGCCGGTGCCCTTCTGACGATAGATCTTCTTGGTCGAGTAGGACACGTCCGACTTGCCCAGAACCGAGTGGGTGCCGGCCTGTGCCTTCGCACGCTGCCAGCGCACCACGCGGTGCAGGATGTCGGCGCGCGGGTCCAGACCGAACAGCGCCTCGTCCAGATCAATCGACCCGGCCTTGCCGCCGTCAAGCTTGATCACATCGAGTTTCATGCTTCACCCCCTTCGACCGCTTCCGCAGCCGGAGCAGCTTCGGCTGCCGCACGGATCGCCGCGGGACGCGGAGCATCGGCATGGGCTGCCTTCTTCACGGCGTCCTTGACGGTGACCCAGCCACCGGCCGCACCGGGAACGGCGCCCTTGACCATGATCAGGCCACGGTCGGCGTCGGTCTTGACGACCTGCAGGTTCTGCGTCGTCACGCGGACGGCACCCAGATGACCCGCCATCTTCTTGCCCTTGAACACCTTGCCGGGGTCCTGGCACTGGCCGGTCGAACCATGCGAACGGTGCGAAACCGACACACCGTGCGAGGCGCGAAGGCCGCCGAAGTTGTGACGCTTCATCGCACCGGCAAAGCCCTTACCGATCGAGATACCGGCGATGTCGACGAACTGACCCGAAACGTAGTGCTCGGCCGAAATCTCGGCGCCCACTTCGATCAGATTGTCCGGCGAGACGCGGAACTCGGCCAGCTTGCGCTTCGGCGCCACATTCGCCTTGGCGAAATGGCCGCGCTGCGCGGCGGTGGTGCGCGAAACCTTGGCAGTGCCCGCGCCCAGCTGGACGGCGGTGTAGCCATCCTTGTCGGCGGTGCGCTGCGCGACGACCTGAAGGCTGTCCAGCTGCAGAACCGTCACCGGGATCTGCTTGCCGTCCTCCAGGAACAGCCGGGTCATGCCCAGCTTCTTGGCGATAACTCCAGAACGCATCTGTCGGTCTCCCCTTACACCTTGATCTCGACGTCCACGCCGGCCGCGAGGTCGAGCTTCATCAGCGC
Source organism: Neotabrizicola sp. VNH66 (assembly GCF_049445895.1). NCBI lineage: Bacteria > Pseudomonadati > Pseudomonadota > Alphaproteobacteria > Rhodobacterales > Paracoccaceae > Neotabrizicola > Neotabrizicola sp. VNH66. The sequence goes on along the minus strand of NZ_JBMSDW010000046.1, from coordinate 542 downwards.
GTCCACGGTCTGCGGGGTCGGATCGACGATGTCGAGAAGACGCTTGTGCGTGCGGATTTCCCACTGGTCGCGCGACTTCTTGTCGATGTGCGGACCACGGAGAACCGTGAATTTCTCGATCTTGTTCGGCAGCGGGATCGGCCCGCGCACCTGGGCACCCGTCCGCTTGGCCGTGTTCACGATTTCCTGGGTGCTGGCATCCAGCACGCGGTAATCGAAGGCCTTGAGGCGGATGCGAATGGTCTGACCTTGCATTGCTTCTTCCTTCGGAACGTCAAATGCGCCGGAATGGCGCATCCGATAGGTTCACTTGTTGACGGTCTTGCCCCCGACCGAAGCCGAAGGATTCGGGCCGCGCAGGACTGCCCGCGCGGCCCCTTCGCATGATCTGCGTCAGGGCGCAAGCAAAAGCCCGCGCCCTGCCGGAAATCTTACTTCAGGATCTTCGAGACGACGCCTGCGCCGACGGTGCGGCCGCCTTCGCGGATGGCGAAGCGCAGCTTTTCTTCCATGGCGATCGGCGCGATCAGTTCGACTTCGAA
>NZ_JBMSDW010000045.1:0-2716 GCF_049445895.1 Neotabrizicola sp. VNH66 | reverse complement strand
CGTATGCGGCGGCCGCGCCCCATTGGATTATCGCTTGCACGGCGAGTTCGGAGTGATGGCAGAGGTCTGTTCGTAGCTCACAGTGGGCTACTTGATGAGCTCATTTCGTCAGGCGTCGCATGTAGGGCATGGGCCCATGGCATCAGCGCGTCGATATCCTTGGCCGGGTGGCCCTTGGCGATGCTGGTGAAGAGATCGCGCAGGTAAGCGTAGGGTTCGACGCCATTCATCTTGCAGGTGCCGATCAGGCTGGCGAAGCGGGCCCAGTTCCGGCCCCCCTCGTCATGGCCGGCGAAGAGTGCGTTGCGGCGGTTCATGGCCGGGCTGCGGATGGCGTTTTCGACGAGGTTGGAGTCGATGTCGACGCGGCCGTCGTTCAGGAACAGCCGGAAGCCGTCCTGACGTTTCAGCATATAGGCCATGGCCTCGCCGAGGTCGGATTTGCGCGAGACGCGCTTGGCCTGGGCCGCCAGCCAGGCAAAGAACTCGTCGACCAGCGGGCAGGACAATTCGTGCCGGACGGCCCGGCGATGGTCGGGATCTGACCCGCGGATCGCCTCCTCGATCTTGTAGAGCGCCGCGATGCGCAGCAGGGCCTCGTCGACGATGGGCGAGCCCTTCTGCGGCTTGGCCTTGATCAGTTTGCGCCGCCCATGTGCCCAGCAGAAGGCCAGCCGCAATGGATCGCCCCCTGTGCGCTTCGGTGTGGCGAGGTGAGAGTAGCCGCCATAGGCATCGACCTGTATCGTGCCGTTGAAGCCGTCGAGGATCTCGGCGGCATACTCGCCCTTCCGCCCCGGCCGGTAGTGGAACACCACGCCAGGCGGGGCGGTGCCGCCCCACCCCCGGTCGTCTCGTAAGACCGCCCAGAGGTAGCCGGTCTTCGTCTTTCCCTTCCCCGGGTCGAGCACTGGGGCGGTCGTTTCATCGACATAAAGCCGGGTGCTGTCGGCCATCAATCGCTTGGCCATATGCTCGACCACCGGCGCGATCAGGGCGCCGGTCCGGCCCATCCAGTCGGCCAGAACCGACCGGTCGATCGGCACGCCATGCCGCGCCATGACCACGGCCTGTCTATTCAACGGCATGTGCTCGGAATGTTTGGACACCGCGATCTGGGCGAGCAGCGCCTCGGTCGGCCAGCTCCCCTCCAGCAGATGTGCGGGTGCCTTGGCCTGCACCACGCCCGCGCGCCCTTTGGGGCAGGCATAGCGGGGGCGGACGGTGACGATCACCTGATAGCGTGCCGGAATGTAATCCAGCCGCTGGGTCCGGTCCTCGCCGATCCGCACCATGTCCCCGCAGCCGCAGGGGCACGCAATGCTGTCAGGCTCGACCATGCGCTCGACGCGCGGCAGGCTTTCGGGCAGCGCACGCGCCTTGCGGGGCGCTCGCGGCATACGTTTCTCAGGGTCCGGTTCGCGGGCCGCCATCCTCTCCTCAAGGGCCGCGATCTGTGCCTGGGTCTCGGCGATGGCGGTTTCCTGATCCTCCAGCGCCAGTTCCAACTGCGCCAGGTCCAGCTTCTCGGATTTCGGCCCGAACTTCGTGCGCCGGTAATCCAGAACCTGGCCTTCCAGCTTCTCGATCAGCGCCTGCAGCGCGGTGATGAAGGCATCCTTCTCGGCCACCACAGCCTGCTCATGCTGGCGCGCTGCACGCTCGACCGAGAGCTCGAACTGCATCGCGGCAAAGGCCTTCGCCACCTCGGGTGGAAGGTCTGGAAACTGGCTGAGATCGAAGGGCGGCGGCATGCGCCGTCCTACCCGATCCGAGACAAAACGACAATAAAACAACGCCAAAAATGACCCGGTGAGTCATCCTGCCGCAGTCGGCGGCTGCACCCGGCGCGCAACTGTCCGGCGCCAATCCAGACCTTCGAACAGAGCTTCCGCCTGAGCCCGGGACAGCCGCATCACCCCGTCCTGAACCTTGGGCCAGGCAAAGCTGCCCTGTTCCAGGACCTTGTAGATCAGAACCATGCCGGTGCCATCCCACACCAGGATCTTCAACCTGTCGCCACGCTTCGAGCGGAACACCACCGTCACCCCGGAATGCGGGTCGAGCTTGAGCTCGGTCTGCACCATCAGCGCCAGCGCCTGATGGCCACACCGGAAGTCGACCGGCTTCGTCGCGATCAGGATCGGCAGACGCTGCCCGGCGACGATCATGACGCCCCGCGCAGGGCTCGAACCACGGCCGCTATCCGGTCGACCGCAACATCGCCCGGAACCCGCAGCACGACATCGGCCCCGATTTCCACCGTCATGATACCAGCCGATGGCTCACCAGCCTGAGCAAGGACTGAGGTCTCTGCCGGCAGGTCAGAACGCGCTTCAATCGCCAAGGGCACAAAATTCGGCTCCGAGGGAGTGTCGCAGGATGATCGAGGCCTCGCCAACAGATCCGCCGGCAGGGTCAGCAGCCCTTGCCGCGCCTGCCGACGCCATTCGGAAAGATGGTGGGCCTGCATGTCATGACGCCGCGCGACATCCACCACGCGAACACCGGGCTGCAGGCTCTCCGCCACGATCCGGGCCTTCACATCGTCAGGCCAGCGCCGGTTCCTCCGCCGAGGCTCCACCACCTCGCAGCGACCGACAAATCCGTCTCCACCATCCGGCATCCGCGCGCTCCTCCAGCTTCAACCCTCCTTCTGAAGGCTGCGGCCGCGATAGAACACGCGCAAAATCAATGGGGCAGAGACGGCGCATAC
>NZ_JBMSDW010000044.1:0-3167 GCF_049445895.1 Neotabrizicola sp. VNH66 | reverse complement strand
CGCCGCGGGAATATGTCCTGGATTACCTCGCCCATTCCTTCCCGGTGCAGCTCTACGAACCCTTCACCGACAGCGAGGGAAATCTCTCCTCCCGGCCCGTCGTGCGCGATGGCCAGCCGGTCGAATGTCGCGAGGCCGCCCGCAGGCGCGATGCGCTGATTGAGAAGCTGGCCTCGCTGCCGCCCGTGCCCGGGGCGCTCGATCAGATCGTCCAGCGCTTCGGCACCGATCTCGTGGCCGAGGTCACGGGCCGCTCGCGCCGCATCGTGCGCAAAGGCGAAGGGCATACCGCGCGGCTTGTCGTGGAATCTCGGGCTGGCTCGGCCAACCTGTCCGAGACCGCCGGCTTCATGGATGATCAGAAGCGTATCCTGATCTTCTCGGATGCCGGAGGCACGGGGCGCAGCTATCACGCCGATCTAGGAGCGAAGAACCAGCGCCTGCGGGTCCACTACCTCTTGGAACCAGGCTGGAAGGCCGATGCCGCCATCCAGGGTCTTGGCCGCACCAACCGCACCAATCAGGCGCAGCCGCCGCTCTTCCGGCCGGTGGCCACGGATGTGAAGGCAGAGAAGCGGTTCCTGTCGACCATCGCCCGCCGTCTCGACACACTTGGGGCGATCACGCGTGGCCAACGCCAGACCGGCGGGCAGGGGCTGTTCCGGCCCGAGGACAATCTCGAGTCCTCCTATGCCCGCGACGCTCTGCGCCAGCTTTACCGCCGCATCTATCGCGGCGATGTGGCTGGCTGTTCTCTCGGGGCCTTCGAGGATGCCACCGGTCTCAGCCTGACCGATGACAATGGTCTGAAGGACGACCTGCCGCCGATCACGACCTTCCTCAATCGCCTGCTCGCGCTGACGATCGACATGCAGGCCGTGCTCTTTTCGGCCTTCGAGCAATTGCTCGACCAGCGGATCGAGGGCGCCATCGCCGCCGGGGTCTACGACGTCGGGCTCGAGACGCTGCGCGCCGAGAGCTTCCGCGTCACGGATGCGCGGGTGATCTACACCCATCCCGGCTCCGGCGCCGAAACGCAGCTCCTGACTATCGCGGAAAAGCGGCGCAACACGCCGACCTCCCTCGTCGATGCGCTTGACTGGCTCGATGACCCGAAAGCGCGGCTTCTGGTCAACAGCCGCTCGGGCCGGGCAGCCGTGCAGGTACCTGCTACCAGCCTGATGCTTGATGATGGCACGATCGAGCCGCGCCTGCGCCTGATCCGCCCGACCGAGGCCAGCACGGTTCCGGCCAGGATGATGGAAGACACCCACTGGCTCGAGGCCGACCGTGCCGCCTTCGCTGCCGTTTGGACCGCGGAACTGGCCGAGGTGCCGGAGTTCAGCGAATCCACGCTACACATCGTGGCGGGTCTTCTTCTTCCGATCTGGAAGCAGCTCCCTCAGGACGAAACCCGGGTCTACCGGCTGCAGACTGATGACGGCCAGCGCATCATCGGCCGCCGGGTCTCGCCCGCCTGGGTGGCGACCACGCTGGCCAATGACGCGCCGCAACTCACGGCGGCGCAGGTCCATACCCTCGTGCTGGAGGGAAAGACCGTGGTGCGGCTCTCGGAGGGAATGGAGTTGCACCGGTCCCGCGTCATGGGCGTGAACCGGATCGAGCTCTCGGGTTTCACCGAAGCCGCCAAGGACCGCCTCAAGGCCGATGGTTTCTTCTCCGAGATCATCAGCTGGAAGCTGCGTCTCTTCTGCCCGACAGACGCGAGCGGGGTCAAAGTGCTGGATCGTCTGCTTGCGCGTTGTCCTGTGACGGACCTACATGCACGCAGAGGTTGTTGAGCCATGTATTCCGAGACCGAAGACGTGATCCGCGCTCTTGCGGAAAATGCCGAGGGCGTCTGTCGCGCCTACCTTCCCGCTGGACGGCGGGAAGGGTCCTACTGGATCGTGGGCGATCTGCAGAACAATCCCGGCCGGTCGCTCTTCGTGCGGCTGACCGGGCCTGCATCAGGGCCGGGCGCGGCCGGCAAGTTCACCGACGGCGCCACGGGTGAGCATGGTGATCTTCTCGACATCATCCGAGAGCGGACCGGGATCTCCCGCTTTCCCGATCTTCTGGCCGAGGCCCGGGCGCATCTGGGCCGTCCGCAGCCGGTCCTTCCGGATGCCCCCATGGCAAGGAAGTCGAAGGCCCCCGGTGGCACACCAGCGGCGGCAGCGCGGCTCTTTGCAGCCTCGGTGCCGGTCGCAGGCACACTTGCCGACACCTACCTCCGCTCCCGGGGCCTGACCCAAAGCGGTAGGATGAGCGCCCTTCGCTTCCACCCGAAGTGCTGGCATCGGGATGAGGGCCAGACCCGGCGCCTCCCCCGACCGGCGCTGATCGCTGCGGTCACTGATGGGGCGGGCCTGTGCCAAGGCGTGCATCGCACGTGGCTCGCGCCTGACGGACAGGGAAAAGCGCGGGTCGAGACGCAGCGGCGTGCCATGGGTCACCTCCTCGGCAATGCCGTCAGGCTGACCCCGCATGACGACATCCTCGTCATCGGCGAAGGCATCGAGACCATGCTGTCGCTAGTGGAGGCCGTACCCGACCTTCCCGTATGGGCGGCGCTCTCGTCGGGTCACCTCGGGGCCGTCCGGCTGCCGGAGGGGCTCCAGCGCCTCTACATCGCCATCGACCGCGATCCGGCGGGGAGACGCGCGGCGGAGAGATTGACCTCCAGAGCCACCGAGGTCGGGATTGCCGTTCGGGTGCTGGAACCGAGGCTCGGAGATTTCAACGATGATCTCCGCGCGTACGGCAAAGAGGCGCTGCGCCACTATCTGGCAGGGCAGATCGGGCTCGAGGATCGGCATCGCCTGTCAGGCTGAGCTGCATCGTGCCGGGGGCGGTCGGGGACAGCGGGGCAGGGGTCCTGCAGCCCTGTAGTGGCTGTGGATTGTCGCCTTTTGCCTCTTCCCGGGCAATCTCATCCACCCGTCCCCCGAGCGGCCTTCAAGAGATGGGCAGGCGGCCGTCAAAGGGGCCGCCCCTTCAAGGACGGGGGGCAACTGATTTCCGCCGGCGGGGACGAGCCCCGCCTTTGCATCGCGAAGCATATGTGGACACCCCCTTCGTCAAGTCTTTCCTCAATGCGTGTCGAATCCGGTTGGGTGCTTGCATATGTCCGGCCTCGTAGTGCGGCCGGTCGGCCGCGGGCC
>NZ_JBMSDW010000043.1:0-3217 GCF_049445895.1 Neotabrizicola sp. VNH66 | reverse complement strand
CAGATCCGCATCGCCATCATGAACAGATACAACGCCCTCGGCACCGCCGAGATCACAGCCGTTCGCTGAACGCAGAGCGGGAAAGGGTCACCTTGGCCTCCATCCGATTAACGCAACAACGCCGCGCCGAGGCATGGAAGGGCTATTACGAGGCGACGACCGCAAGGGACAAGGAACGCAATATGGCGCTGGCTCTGAAAGCCGATGAACGCGCCATACAGCTTTACACTTCCGCCGGGGTGATGAAAGGCAACCCGCTTTCGCCCGCCACCTACGGCGAAAAGGGTGATCTTACGGGGAGCGAACCGGATGGGCTGTCCTATCTTGCCGACCTCGCCATGCGGTTTCTGAACAGCCCCTATCGCACCGGCACCAAGGAAACCGACGAGGAATTGTTCGGCACTGCCCCGGAGGAACCATCCACAGCGGAAGAGGGCGCTGCTTCTGATACCCCCTATGCCGATCTGTTTGCGGACATGGGGGAATATGACGGCGAGCTTCCGCCTGAGCCTGAACCCACGCCCCCAGTGCCTCCTGCTCCTTTTTCGGGGATCAGATTGCGCCGTAGACCGAGGCCTGAAAGCTAGTCAAACCGGCCCGTACCATCGTGCCCAAGGCCTGTCCAGCGGTATTGAAACATACCTAGAGGCTGACGCAGCCGAAAGCACGGAGGCGGGCGCTCAACCTATCCTGAAATCGGCTTCTCGATAGAATCCGAAGTCATTCAGCCATGTGACTCCGCAGACGTTGCACACGTCTGGCACCTTCCTGTTCGCGCGTTGTTTCGACGGCTTGGAAAGCTCCTTCGTTACAATCGTTCGGTCCGTCTTGCCGAGAGCATATGCGACGAGGAAAGGGTCCTTTCCGATCTTCTGCATTTCCGTCCCATCCAGATCGGGGGCATATCCATGGTTGACCACATGCCGGAGGGACGCAACGTCAACCCTCTCATTCAGACGGAGGGCGGTCTTGGCATCGTCTTCCTTCAACCAGTCCGCAACGTCATCGTTTCCGGTTGTCACTTCGTCGGCAATTTCACGAGGAATTTTCACACGCCCGGCTCGGCCGCATTCGATAAGCCAATCCCAGAACTGTGGAATGCGCTCAATAGAGTAATAATCGCCATTCGCTCGGATTAATGTATTCGCGTCAAGGAGGTAGAGCACTAGGTTGCCTTCCTCCTTGGAGCGCCGTTGCCGAGTCCCATCACGCTAGATAGCAGGGGCTCAACTGCACCGGGGCGAACACCCAGAACCTTCGCGGCCGTGGTATGGGTTACGGCATCGGCGCGGAGCCCGTGCCCCACGAAGCGCAAAAGGGCTTCCCCCAAACGATGACGGCGGACGACGTAGTAACTAGGCCCGCCCTCCGTGCCGCGATTCTGGTCCCGTTCACGGGCACGTTGGCGCTGCCATTGCTCGGCAAGAATGCGGACGACCTCGCCATAAGTCTCCGCATCCGTCTTCCGCTCGCGCCAAAGTCGATAGGCCGCCATCGCCTTGCTGACGTGCCATTCCCGACACAAAATATCGGTCTCCTGCATAACCGACTCGGCCGTTACCAGTTTGGGCAGTCGCGCCAATGCTTGATCCGGCAGTAGCAGTTCGCCCGCCACGTCATTACAGAAGCGTTCGATGCGGGCATTAGGTGTGTGCGGTTCCTCTTTCGCGGGAAGGCCGCTAACGCCGGTATTGCCGACGAAGATATGCACCAATTCATGAATCAGGGTGAAGGACCACGCCGCTTTGGCATCCTGATCATTGATCACGATCATGGGCGCGAGTTTGTCAGCAACGGCAAAGCCCCGGAAGACTTTCGGAGAGATTGCGGTGTGATGGCTTCCTAGATCGCCCAAGAGGATGACGAAGACGCGGAGGGCTTCGGTTCTGCGCCGCAGTTCCGTAAAGAGGTCTTCAGGCTGACGCATCCCCCGCCGGAAGCTGCGATCATCGTCAATCCCGAGTGCGGCCTTGATCCGGTTGGCGGCCTCCGCAATCGATGTGCTGATGGTGAGGGTGCCCACGAAACCGACTGGTTCCGCGTCTTCCTCGTCCTCCATCATGTCGCGCAAAATGCTCTGCCGGGTGCGCACGTCCCGCACAAGGGCATCTAACCATGCGGCTTCCTGCCGCGCGACCGGGGTGCGCATCGTTCGGAAATCCTCACCTCGGTCTGCCGGGCGCGGCGGCTCCGCCATGTAGAGGGAGAGAAGCGGGCGATGATATGCGGCTGCCATTTTGGCTAGCTGCGCCTCGGTTGGCGCTCGCTCGCCGCCCTCCATGGCTTCAAGTTTTTCGGCCGCAGTGCCACGCGTCCCAGAGGTCAAACCGATCTTGTGCGCCGCCTCCTCTATGGAGAGCCCCGCCGTCTCGCGCGCCCAAACTAGGACCGCAGGATTGATAGCTTCCTCAACGCTCATGTGCTTGCCGGGACGGCTGGTGCCTGCTGCTTCAGGTCATTCTCCTCAGATGGGAATGAAATTCCAGTGAAAGAGTCCATGCCCCGAGATTTGATTGCGCGCTCGCGACCATGTGAGCCCCGTGTGCAACGCCCTCGTGTCCCGCCCTGCGTCATAGATTTAAGTAGCGCATGGTGTGCGCTGTCTACCGGTGCAACCAACCGCCGAAAGGTGGACGCATGGGTGGATTAATTGGAATTAAAGTCGCGTAATATATTGAAATTTCTTTATTTTCTTGGAAAAAGTGGTGCCCAGAGCCGGAATCGAACCAGCGACACGCGGATTTTCAATCCGCTGCTCTACCAACTGAGCTATCTGGGCACCGTTTGGTGAGGGGGTGATACCCAAGGCTGCAGGGGCTGTCCAGAGGAAAAACGACCTGAATTTCCGCTCCGCTTTCTGAGGTGTCGAACAGTGTTCTGGGCTGGTGCAGAGCACGGTCCGGAGGGGATCTGTAATGCAGACGGGACTGTGTCGACCGGGATCTGGGGCGCTTCGGGAGGGGGGCGACAGGATCGGGCATTCCGCAGCCTGGCCGTTGGCTGAGGCCGGATCGCAGGCCATCCGAAAGCCGGCAGATCGGAACGCATCAGAACAACCGCCGTCGCTTTCAGGGGCGTGACGCATGGCGTCTGACCTGCCCCCCGGAAGTTCCCTCGTTCATAACGAGAGTCCTTGGGGTTGATAGTTGTCGGTTTCGGGTTGGGCAAGCGCGCCGGTCGCGGAGCCCTCAGATTGCTCAAGCGCTCGGCGCGCTTC
>NZ_JBMSDW010000042.1:0-3971 GCF_049445895.1 Neotabrizicola sp. VNH66 | reverse complement strand
TCCAGATCCGCATCGCCATCATGAACAGATACAACGCCCTCGGCACCGCCGAGATCACAGCCGTTCGCTGAACGCAGAGCGGGAAAGGGTCACCTTGGCCTCCATCCGATTAACGCAACAACGCCCCCGAAGCCCGCGGCGCCGCAGCGGCAAGCACAAAGATGATGAAAGCGAGGCCGCGAAAATGCATGGCCGGGTCCGGATATTAACCAATACCCGAAGACGTTAACCAAAATTTAACGATTCGGCCATGAACGGGCGGCGCAGAAGGACCGCGGCTCTATTTCCGATACCGGCTCTTGTTCCCGCCGCGTTGCCCGGCCCGGCCTGCGGTCGACCGCCCGGAGGATTTCACCGCCTCCTCTACCGCCTCGTCAATGGCCTCCTGCCGGGCCAGCGGATCGTCGGCCACGGCCAGTTCCACCGCTTCCAGCCGCTTCACCTCATCGCGCAGGCGCGCGGCTTCCTCGAACTCCAGGTTCTCGGCCGCCTTGCGCATCGCGGCGCGCAAAGCATCCAGATGCGCGGCAAGGTTCTGGCCGACATTGGCCTTTTCCACCTTGGCGGTGACGCGGCTTTGATCGGTGTCGCCCGCCCAGAGGCCCGCCAGCACATCCTCGACATTCTTCCGCACGGTCTGCGGTGTGATCCCGTGCGCCTTGTTGTAGGCCTGCTGCTTTTCCCGCCGCCGGTCCGTTTCGGCCATGGCGCGTTCCATGCTGCCGGTGATCCGGTCGGCATACATGATCACCCGCCCCTCGGCATTCCGCGCCGCCCGCCCGATGGTCTGGATGAGCGAGGTTTCAGACCGCAAAAACCCTTCCTTGTCGGCATCCAAAATGGCCACCAACCCGCATTCGGGAATATCCAACCCCTCACGCAGAAGGTTGATCCCCACCAGCACGTCAAAGGCGCCCAGCCGAAGATCGCGCAGGATTTCAATGCGTTCGATCGTGTCGATGTCCGAGTGCATATAGCGGATGCGGATGCCCTGTTCGTGGAAATACTCGGTCAGGTCCTCAGCCATGCGCTTGGTCAGCGTGGTGACCAGAACCCGCAGACCCTTGGCCGCCACCCGGCGGATTTCGTCCAAAAGGTCATCGACCTGCATTTCCACCGGACGATTCTCGACCTCCGGGTCGATCAGGCCGGTCGGGCGGATCACCTGTTCGGTGAAGACACCGCCGGTCTGTTCCATCTCCCACGCGGCGGGGGTGGCGCTGACGAAGACCGATTGCGGGCGCATCGCATCCCATTCCTCGAACTTCAGCGGGCGGTTGTCCATGCAGCTGGGCAGGCGGAAGCCATGCTCGGCAAGGGTGTATTTGCGCCGGTAGTCGCCGCGATACATGCCGCCGATCTGCGGCACGGTGACGTGGCTTTCGTCGGCGAAGACGATGGCATTGTCGGGGATGAATTCGAACAGTGTGGGCGGCGGTTCGCCCGGGCCGCGCCCCGTGAGCCAGCGGGAATAGTTCTCGATCCCCGCGCAGGAGCCGGTGGCCTCCATCATCTCAAGGTCAAACCGGGTGCGCTGCTCAAGCCGCTGAAGCTCCAGCAGCTTTCCTTCGGATTCGAACCGCTTCAGGGTCTGTGCAAGCTCTGCCTTGATGCCCTGGATCGCCTGCGCCAGCGTGGGGCGCGGGGTGACATAGTGGCTGTTCGCATAGATGCGGATCTGCTTGTAGCTGCCGGTTTTCGCCCCGGTCAGCGGGTCGAATTCGATGATGCTTTCCAGCTCATCCCCGAAAAAGCTGAACCGCCATGCCCGGTCCTCAAGGTGGGCGGGCCAGACGTCGATCACATCGCCCTTCACCCGGAAGGCGCCGCGTTGAAAGCTGGTCTCCAGCCGCCGGTATTGCTGCGCGACCAGTTCGGCGATGATACGACGCGGATCGTAGTTCTGCCCGGTGACCAGGTCCTGCGTCATGGCCGAATAGGTCTCGACCGAGCCGATGCCGTAGATGCAACTGACCGAGGCGACGATCACCACATCATCGCGCTCCAGAAGCGCCCGGGTGGCAGAGTGGCGCATCCGGTCGATCTGTTCGTTGATCTGGCTTTCCTTCTCGATATAGGTGTCCGACCGCGCCACATAGGCTTCGGGCTGGTAGTAGTCGTAGTAGGACACGAAGTATTCGACGGCGTTGTCGGGGAAGAAGCCCTTGAATTCCCCGTACAATTGGGCGGCCAGCGTCTTGTTGGGCGCAAGGATGATCGCCGGGCGCTGCGTCTCCTCGATGATCTTTGCCATGGTAAAGGTCTTGCCGGTGCCGGTGGCGCCCAGCAGGACCTGATCCCGCTCTCCGGCCATCACCCCGGCCGACAGTTCCGCAATTGCCGTCGGCTGGTCGCCCGCCGCCTGAAACGGCGTCTGCATGACGAACCTTTTGCCACCCTCCAGCTTTTCGCGCCGCTGCGGCTGCGACAGCATCGGCATATGATCGGGACGGTTGTTGTGCATGGGTCTCTCCCCGGGGGCGAAGGATCACATTTGATCCTTTTTTGTTCCGGTTCAAGAGGGGGCAGGCGCCGCCCGCCCCCGTCCGGCCGGATCAGTGGATTTCCCAGACATGGGCCCCCGGCGCGGGCTGGATCACGCCACCGCGGCAATTGCCGTCAAAGTCCTTGGCCAGCCAGTAATGGTCGGTCCAGGTGTCCACCACATATTGCTCGCCCGGCAGCAAGCCCGCGTATTCGACCGGCACGCCGTTGAAATCCAGCCAGTAGATCGACACCGCCACGTCAGAGGCGTTGTAGAAGGTCACATTGGCCGCGGTGGTGTTCCCGCCCGACACGACCTCGCCCACGGCGGGGCAGTCGGCGCCCATGCGTTGTGCATCACTTTCCACCACGGCGGCGGGTTTCTTCGTCGCAGGCTTGGCCGGGGCCTGCCCCTGCCCGGCATAGCATTCGTTGACCTTGCCGATCATCGCGGCAGATCCGGACAGAACCCAGCGGGTCGTCTGGTCGCCATCCACCTCTACCGTCAGAGAGGAGCCATTGGCGATCCAACCCGCCGCCTGATCGGTCACCAGCAGTTCGGCCGCCCCTTCGGGGGTAAAGCCCGCCTGCGACTCGATCGCGCGCCCGTCAATGGTGATCAGCACCCCGGCATAGCTTTCGGTCTGGGTCGACGGCACGCGCAGCATCCAGCCGTCCCCCGTGCGCATCAGGATCAAGTAGCCCGGCGCTTGCTGGATGGACCCGGCGCAGCCCAGAAAGCCCTGATCGGTGCTGAGGACATCGACCTGCCAACCCTTGACGGTGGCATAGGGGCTGACGTCGAAGTCCTGTGCCATGGCGGCCGGCGCCACAACGGCAAGTGCGAGCCCGAGGCCCGCGGAAAGAAGCGATTGCAAACGCATCTGATATGTCCCGCCGGAATTATCTTCGGCCCACCGGTCCGGCGCCACACGGGCCGCGCCAGATTGCCCGGCAGCACCGACCTGTAAAGAGGGGGTTTGCGCGACCCGGTGCTTGCATTCCGAAGGTCTTTGGCTGATACGAAAAGGCAACGAGTCCCGGAGTTTTCGATGCGCGCCCGTATCTATCAGCCCGCCAAGACCGCCATGCAGTCCGGCACCGCCAAGACGCAGAACTGGGTTCTGGAATTCGCGCCTTCCTCCGCGCGCGAGATCGACCCGCTGATGGGCTGGACCTCCACCAGCGAAACGCAGACCCAGATCCGGCTGCGCTTTGACACCCGCGAAGAGGCCGAGGCCTATGCGCAGTCCAAGGGTATCGACTATACCGTGACCGAGCCGCAGGCCCGTAAATACAATATCCGCCCCCGCGGCTATGGCGAGAATTTCGCCAATGACCGCAAAGGCGCCTGGACCCACTGACCTGCCCCCCGGAAGATCCCTCGCTGTGATGTAGAGTCTGCCCAACCTGAGAAGGAGCAGACGACATGAGGAAAAGCCGTTTCACCGAGGCGCAAATCATCGGGATGATCAAGGAACAGGAGG
>NZ_JBMSDW010000041.1:0-5507 GCF_049445895.1 Neotabrizicola sp. VNH66 | reverse complement strand
CGAATAAGTCGGGTGCCCTGACCTCTGCCAATATCGCAAGGAGAACGAACATGACGAACGGCATTCAAGCCGCGCGGCGGGAAACGCATGCCTATCCTCTTGACGAATGGTCATCGGAATTCAGCACGCCCTTGCCAATGGGGCTCGCTGCACTGGCCGCCGCACAGATTACGCACCGTGACCTGATCTTCGAGCCTTCGGCCGGGACCGGACTTCTGGCAATCCTCGCCGAGATCGCGGGCGGCAGCCTCGCGCTGAATGAGTTGGCCGACGCGCGCGCCGATCTTCTCCGTCTGCTCTTTCCGGGTCGTCCCGTCACCACCTTCGACGCCGCGCAGATCGACGATCATCTGGACGCGGGCTTTCGCCCCAGCGTCACCCTGATGAACCCGCCGTTCTCGGCCGTGGCCAATGTCGATGGCCGGACGACCGAAGCAACAGCGCGGCATTTACGCTCTGCGCTTGCCCGCCTTGCGCCCGGCGGTCGGTTGGTGGCCATCACCGGGGCGGGCTTCGCGCCAGACGCCCCGGCATGGGCCGAAACGTTCGGCCGCCTGACCGAGACCGCGCATCTGGTCTTCACCGGCGCTGTGTCGGGCGCGGCCTTCGCCAAACACGGCACCAGCTTCGAGACACGGATTTCGGTCTTCGACATATGCCGAGGCGGCGAGGAGGGCGGTATCACGGCTGATCTGGCCCAGCCTATGTCTTCCGATGTGGCGCAGCTCCTGTCCCGGATCACCGCCGAAGTCCCGCCGCGCCTCGAGTTGGAAGCGGGTGCGGTGCCTCGCCCCCAGCCCACTTCCCCTTTCCGGGGAGTTCCTGCCCGTGCGTCCGGCACTGCAGCCGGGAAATCGCGGGCAACGGCATCGGCCAATACCGATGCGCATGTAGCCGCGCCGGATGCCGAAGACCTTGCCTACACCCTGCGTGAGACGGCCGACGACCTCGGCGTTGCCCGCCTGTCGGACGCCATCTACGAGACCTTCCGTCTGCAGGCCATCGACATTCCCTGTGCAGCCGCCCACCCGACGAAGCTCGTGCAGTCCGCTGCCATGGCTTCGGTCGCGCCCCCGAAACCCACCTACCGCCCCAAACTGCCCGCCGCCGTCCTGCGCGATGGCCTGCTCTCCGACGCGCAGCTCGAAACGGTGATCTATGCGGGCGAAGCACATGGCGCGCATCTCGCCGGATCGTGGACCGTCGATGAGACCGGCGACATGGTTTCGGCAGCGCCGGACGATGCCACGGAATCCGTCCGCTTCCGCCGAGGCTTCTTCCTCGGTGACGGCACCGGAGCGGGCAAAGGCCGCCAGTCGGCCGGGATTCTCTTGGACAACTGGTGCCAGGGCCGTCGAAAGGCGCTCTGGATATCGAAGAGCGACAAGCTTCTCGAGGACGCGCAGCGCGACTGGTCGGCGCTCGGGCAAGAGCGCCTGCTCGTCACCCCGCTCTCGCGCTTTGCGCAAGGCCGCGACATTCCCCTTTCGGAAGGTATCCTCTTCACCACCTACGCAACGCTGCGCTCAGAAGAGCGCGGCGCCAGGAAATCCCGCGTCGATCAGATCGTGGACTGGCTCGGGGCAGATTTCGACGGGGTGATCCTCTTCGACGAAAGCCATGCCATGGCGAATGCCGCCGGATCCAAGGGCGAGCGTGGCGATACCGAAGCCTCGCAGCAGGGCAGGGCGGGCCTGCGCCTGCAGCACAAGCTGCCCAATGCCCGCGTGGTCTATGTCTCGGCCACAGGGGCGACGACAGTCCACAATCTCGCCTACGCGCAGCGGCTTGGGCTCTGGGGCGGCGAAGATTTCCCCTTCGCCACCCGCGCCGAATTCGTCGAGGCCATCGAGGCAGGCGGCGTTGCCGCGATGGAGGTCCTTGCCCGCGACCTGCGGTCGCTCGGCCTCTACACGGCCCGGTCGCTCTCCTACGATGGCGTCGAATACGAGATGCTGGAACATGCTCTGACCCTTGAGCAGCGCGGCATCTACGATGCCTATGCCGGGGCTTTCGCCATCATCCACAACAACCTCGCTGCTGCGATGGAGGCCGCGAACATCACCGGTGACAGCGGCACACTGAACCGCCAAGCCAAGTCCGCCGCCCGCTCCGCCTTCGAGTCCGCCAAGCAGCGCTTCTTCGGCCATTTGCTCACTTCCATGAAAACCCCCACGCTGATTGCCGCCATCGAGGCCGATCTGGCCGCAGGCCATGCGGCCGTGATCCAGATCGTCTCAACCGGCGAGGCGCTGATGGAAAGGCGCCTGTCGGAGATCCCGACCGAGGAATGGAACGACATCCGGGTCGACGTCACGCCGCGGGAATATGTCCTGGATTACCTCGCCCATTCCTTCCCGGTGCAGCTCTACGAACCCTTCACCGACAGCGAGGGAAATCTCTCCTCCCGGCCCGTCGTGCGCGATGGCCAGCCGGTCGAATGCCGTGAGGCCGCCCGCCGGCGCGATGCGCTGATCGAAAGGCTGGCATCACTGCCGCCCGTGCCTGGAGCGCTTGACCAGATCGTCCAGTGCTTCGGCACCGATCTCGTGGCCGAGGTCACGGGCCGCTCGCGCCGCATCGTCAGGAAGGGCGAAGGTCCTGCCGCGCGCCTCGTCGTCGAAAGCCGAGCGTGGTCTGCCAACCTCGCGGAAACCGCCGCCTTCATGGATGACCAGAAGCGCATCCTGATCTTTTCGGACGCAGGCGGCACCGGGCGCAGCTATCACGCGGATCTCGGGGCGAAGAACCAGCGGTTGCGGGTTCACTATCTCCTTGAGCCCGGCTGGAAGGCCGACGCCGCCATCCAGGGCCTGGGCCGCACCAACCGCACCAATCAGGCGCAGCCGCCGCTCTTCCGGCCGGTGGCCACCGATGTGAAGGCAGAGAAGCGGTTCCTCTCCACCATCGCGCGCCGCCTCGACACGTTGGGTGCCATCACGCGCGGTCAGCGCCAGACGGGAGGTCAGGGGCTGTTCCGGCCCGAGGATAATCTTGAGTCGCCTTACGCCCGCGATGCCCTGCGCCAGCTCTACCGCTGCCTCTATCGCGGCGATGTGGCGGGGTGCTCGCTCGGGGCCTTCGAAGATGCCACCGGTCTCAGCCTGACCGATGACAACGGGCTGAAGGATGATCTGCCGCCAATCACGACCTTCCTCAATCGCCTGCTGGCGCTGACGATCGCCATGCAGGCTGTGCTCTTCTCGGCGTTCGAGGAGCTTCTCGATGCGCGGATCGAGGGGGCCATCACCGCCGGGGTCTATGACCTTGGGCTAGAGACGCTGCGCGCCGAAAGCTTCCGCGTCACCGATGCAAGGGTGATCTACAACCATTCCGGCTCCGGCGCGGAAACCCAGCTTCTGACCATCGCGGAAAAGCGGCGCAACACGCCGACTTCGCTGGCGGATGCGCTCGACTGGCTCGACGACCCGAAGGCGCGGCTTCTGGTCAACAGCCGTTCCGGTCGCGCTGCGGTGCAGGTGCCGGCCACCAGCCTCATGCTGGATGACGGCACCATCGAGCCCCGCCTGCGGCTGATTCGCCCGATGGAGGCCAGCACATTCCCGGCGAAGGTCATGGAAGACACGCATTGGCTGGAAGCGGACCGCGCGGCCTTTGCCGCCGCCTGGACCGCGGAACTGGCCGAAGTGCCGAATTTCTCGGAATCCACGCTGCACATCGTCGCGGGCCTGCTGCTGCCGATCTGGAAGCAGCTCCCCCAGGACGAAACCCGCGTCTACCGTCTGCAGACCGACGACGGTCAGCGCATCATCGGCCGCCGGGTCTCGCCCGCCTGGGTCGCGACCACATTGGCCGCTGACGCGCCGAAGCTGACCGCCGCGCAGGTCCATGCCCTCGCTCTCGAGGGCAAGACCGTAGTGCGGCTGGCCGAGGTGATGGAGTTGCATCGTTCCCGCGTCATGGGGGTGAGCCGGATCGAGCTCTCCGGCTTCACTGAAGCCGCCAAGGACCGGCTCAAGGCCGATGGCTTCTTTTCTGAGATCATAAGCTGGAAGCTGCGGCTCTTTTGCCCGACAGATCCTTCAGGCATCGCCGTCCTCGAGCGCCTGCTTGCGCGTGCCCCGGTCACCGGCCTACATGCACGCAATAGTTGATTGGTGTACTCATGTCATTGGAAACAGAAGAACTCTTGCGCGAGCTTGCGCAGAATGCAGAAAGCGTTTGTCGTCACTATCTTCCCGCCGGGAGGCGGGAAGGCTCCTACTGGATGGTGGGCGATCTGCAGAACAGCCCGGGCCGCTCGCTCTTCGTGCGGCTCGTCGGGCCAACCTCAGGACCGGGGTCCAGCGGTCGCTGGACAGATGCCGCAACAGGTGATCATGGCGACCTCCTCGACATCATCCGCGAGCGGACCGGGATCACACGCTTTCCCGATCTTCTGGCCGAGGCCCGTGCGCATCTTGGCCGTCCGGCGCCGGTTGTCCCGGATGCGCCATCCCCAAGAAAGCCGAAGCCCCCAGGCGGGACACCAGAAGCGGCCGCGCGGTTGTTTGCCGCCTCGGTGCCGGTCGCAGGCAGTCTTGCCGAGACCTATCTCCTGAGCCGGGGCATCACCTTGCCGGTCGCAAGTTCTGCCCTTCGCTTCCACCCGAAGTGCTGGCATCGGGATGAGGGTCAGACCAAATCCACCCCCAGACCGGCGCTGATCGCTGCGGTCACCGATGGGGCAGGGGCCTTGCAGGGTGCACACCGCACCTGGCTCGCGCAAGACGGCAAGGACAAGGCGACCGTCGAAACGCAGCGGCGGGCGATGGGTCACCTCTTGGGCAATGCCGTCAGGCTGACCCGATGTGATGACATCCTCGTCGTCGGCGAGGGCATCGAGACCATGCTCTCCGTTCGGGAGGCAGTCCCCGACCTTCCCGTCTGGGCAGCGCTCTCCTCCTCCCACCTCGGAGCCGTCCTGCTGCCAAAGGGATTGCAGCGCCTCTACATTGCCATCGACCGCGATCCGGCGGGGCAACGCGCGGCGGAGCGATTGACCACCAGAGCCACCGAGGCCGGGATTGCCGTCCGGGTGCTGGAACCAAGGCTCGGGGATTTCAACGATGATCTCCGGGCGTACGGGGCGGAGGCGCTGCGCCAGCATCTGGCGGGGCAGATCGGGCCCGAGGAACGGCATCGCCTGTCAGGCTGAGCAGCATCGCGCAGGGGGCACTCCGGGGCTGCGGGGCAGGGGTCACGGATCCCTGTCGTGGCTCTGGATCGTCGCCTTTGCCTCTTCCTGGGCAACCTCATCCACCCGTCACCCGCACGGCCTTCAAGAGATGGGCAGG
Source organism: Neotabrizicola sp. VNH66 (assembly GCF_049445895.1). Taxonomy (NCBI): domain Bacteria; kingdom Pseudomonadati; phylum Pseudomonadota; class Alphaproteobacteria; order Rhodobacterales; family Paracoccaceae; genus Neotabrizicola; species Neotabrizicola sp. VNH66. The sequence continues at coordinate 210 of NZ_JBMSDW010000041.1, read as the reverse complement.
CGGCCGTCAAAGGGGCCGCCCCTTCAAGGACGGGGGGCGACTGATTTCCGCCGGCGGCAGTGCCGCCTTTGCATCGCGAGAGCCATATGTGGACACCCCCTTCGTCAAGTCTTTCCTCAATGCGTGTCGAATCCGGTTGGGTGCTTGCATATGTCCGGCCTCGTAGTGCGGCCGGTCGGCCGCGGGCCCTGATGATATCCGCGGATCATG
>NZ_JBMSDW010000040.1:0-5507 GCF_049445895.1 Neotabrizicola sp. VNH66 | reverse complement strand
CGAATAAGTCGGGTGCCCTGACCTCTGCCAATATCGCAAGGAGAACGAACATGACGAACGGCATTCAAGCCGCGCGGCGGGAAACGCATGCCTATCCTCTTGACGAATGGTCATCGGAATTCAGCACACCCCTGCCCATGGGGCTGGCGGCCTTGGCTGCGGCACAGATCACGCCCCGCGATCTGGTCCTCGAGCCGTCGGCCGGGACCGGGCTTCTGGCGATCCTCGCCGAAATCGCGGGCGGCAGCCTCGCGCTGAACGAGTTGGCTGACATCCGAGCTGACCTTCTGCGCCTGCTGTTCCCGGGCCGCCCGGTCACTCGCTTTGACGCCGCGCAGATCGATGATCATCTCTACGCGGGCGTTCGCCCAAGCGTCATCCTGATGAACCCGCCATTCTCGGCGGTGGCCAATGTCGACGCCCGCACCACCGAGGCGACGGCCCGGCATCTGCGCTCGGCGCTCGCGCGCCTGGTCCCTGGCGGTCGGCTGGTTACCATCACCGGTGCCAGTTTCGCGCCCGATACGCCCACCGGGGCGGACACTTTCGCCCGCCTGACCGAGACCGCGCATCTCGTCTTCACTGGCGCTGTGTCGGGTGCTGCCTTCGCCAAGCACGGCACCAGCTTTGAGACGCGGATCTCGGTCTTCGACAAATGCCGTGTTGGCGAGATGGGTGGTGTCACGGCTGACCTGCGCCAGCTGGCCTCTCCGGATGTAGCGCATCTCCTCGCCCGGATCACCGCTGACGTTCCGCCACGCTTTGAGTCGGATCAGACCGCAACGGCTAGTCAGAGCCGTTTTCCCCTCTTCCCGGGAAACTCTGCCCCCTCCACACGCAAGGCCATCGGAATTTCTCGCGCGACTTCTGCGGCCCAACCCGCGCAAGCCATCGCTAAGGTCGAGGCCGAAGACCTCGCCTACACCCTGCGCGAGGGGCGCGAAAACGATGATACCGCGCGCCTGTCGGATGCCATTTATGAGACGTTCCGCCTGCAGGTCATCGACATCCCCGGCGCGGCCCCGCACCCGACCAAGCTGGTGCAGTCGGCGGCGATGGCGTCCGTCTCGCCCCCGAAACCTTCCTACCAACCCAAGCTGCCCGCGGCCGTCCTGCGCGACGGCCTGCTGTCCGACGCACAGTTTGAGACCGTGATCTACGCCGGTGAAGCGCATGGCCCCTATCTCGCCGGGTCCTGGTGCGTGGATGAAACCGGCGACATGGTTTCGGCCGCACCCGACGATGCCACAGACGCTGTCCGCTTCCGCCGCGGCTTCTTCCTCGGCGATGGCACAGGGGCGGGCAAGGGCCGCCAGTCGGCTGGCATCTTGCTCGACAACTGGGCGCAGGGCCGCCGTAAGGCGCTCTGGATCTCGAAGAGCGACAAGCTGCTGGAGGATGCGCAGCGCGATTGGTCGGCTCTCGGTCAGGAGCGGCTGCTGGTCACGCCGCTGTCGCGCTTCGCGCAAGGCCGCGACATCCCGCTTTCTGAGGGCATCCTCTTCACCACCTACGCCACACTTCGCTCGGAAGAACGCGGGGCCAAGAAATCCCGCGTCGACCAGATCGCGGACTGGCTCGGCGTCGACTTCGATGGTGTCATCATCTTCGATGAAAGCCACGCGATGGCAAACGCCGCAGGTTCGAACGGCGAGCGCGGCGATACGGAAGCCTCGCAGCAGGGCAGGGCGGGCCTACGTTTGCAGCATAAGCTACCCAATGCCCGCGTGGTCTATGTCTCCGCCACAGGGGCGACGACAGTCCACAACCTCGCCTATGCGCAACGGCTTGGCCTCTGGGGTGGCGAAGATTTCCCCTTCGCGACGCGGGCGGAGTTCGTCGAAGCCATCGAGGCAGGCGGGGTTGCGGCGATGGAGGTCCTTGCCCGCGACCTGCGGTCCCTCGGCCTCTACACTGCCCGCTCGCTGTCCTATGACGGCGTCGAATACGAGATGCTGGAGCATGCGCTCAGCCCCGAGCAGCGCGGCATCTACGATGCCTATGCGGGGGCCTTCGCCATCATCCACAACAACCTCGCCGCCGCGATGGAAGTGGCCAATATCACGAGTGAGAACGGCACACTGAACCGTCAGGCCAAGTCCGCCGCCCGCTCGGCCTTCGAGAGCGCCAAGCAGCGCTTCTTCGGCCATCTGCTCACCTCGATGAAAACCCCCACGCTGATCGCGTCCATTAATGCCGATCTCGCGGCTGGCCATGCAGCGGTCATCCAGATCGTCTCCACCGGCGAGGCGCTGATGGAACGCCGCCTGTCGGACATCCCTACGGATGAATGGAACGATGTGCGGGTGGACATCACGCCAAGAGAGAGCTGCCTTGATTATTTGCAGCACTCCTTCCCGGTGCAACTCTACGAGCCCTTCACCGATAGCGAAGGCAACCTCTCCTCGCGGCCTGTCACGCGCGATGGCCAGCCGGTGGAATGCCGCGAGGCCGCGCGCAGGCGCGACGCGCTGATCGAGCATCTGGCCTCGCTTCCGCCCGTGCCCGGCGCGCTGGATCAGATCGTCCAGCGCTTTGGCACCGACCTTGTGGCCGAAGTGACGGGTCGGTCACGCCGGATCGTGAGGAAGGGCGAAGGTTCAGCGGCCCGCCTCGTTGTCGAAAGCCGGGCCGGATCTGCCAACCTCGCGGAAACCGCCGCCTTCATGGATGATCAGAAGCGCATCCTGATCTTCTCGGATGCCGGCGGTACAGGCCGCAGCTATCACGCCGATGTTGGCGTGAAGAACCAGCGCCTGCGGGTCCATTACCTCTTGGAACCCGGTTGGAAGGCCGATGCTGCCATCCAAGGCTTGGGCCGCACCAATCGGACCAATCAGGCGCAACCGCCGCTCTTCCGACCGGTGGCCACCGATGTGAAGGCGGAGAAGCGATTTCTCTCGACTATCGCGCGCCGCCTCGACACGCTCGGGGCGATCACCCGCGGTCAGCGCCAGACCGGCGGGCAGGGGTTGTTCCGACCCGAAGACAACCTCGAGAGCCCCTACGCCCGCGACGCCCTGCGCCAGCTTTATCGCCGCATTTATCGTGGCGATGTCGCGGGCTGCTCGCTCGGCGCATTCGAAGATGCCACCGGCCTCAGCCTGACTGATGACAACGGTCTGAAGGATGACCTGCCACCCATCACGACCTTCCTCAATCGCCTGCTGGCGCTGACGATCGATATGCAGGCCGTGCTGTTTTCGGCCTTCGAGGAACTCCTCGACCAAAGAATCGAGGGCGCGATCGCCGCCGGGGTCTATGACCTCGGGCTCGAGACGCTGCGCGCCGAGAGCTTCCGCGTCACGGATGCGCGGGTGATCTACACCCATCCCGGCTCCGGCGCCGAAACCCAGCTCCTCACCATCGCGGAGAAGCGGCGCAACACGCCGACTTCCCTCGCCGATGCGCTCGACTGGCTTGATGACCCGAAGGCACGGCTCCTGGTCAACAGCCGCTCGGGTCGGGCAGCCGTGCAGGTGCCTGCCACCAGCCTGATGCTGGACGACGGCACCATCGAGCCGCGCTTGCGGCTGATCCGCCCGACCGAGGCAAGCACCCTCCCAGCGAAGATCATGGAGGACACCCACTGGCTGGAGGCCGACCGCGCGGCCTTCGCTGCCTCGTGGACCGCGGAACTGGCCGAAGTGCCGGAGTTCTCGGAAGCCACGCTGCACATCGTGGCAGGCCTCCTGCTGCCGATCTGGAAACAACTTCCCCAGGACGAAACCAGCGTCTACCGGCTGCAGACAGACGATGGCCAACGCATCATCGGTCGGCGTGTCTCGCCCGCCTGGGTCGCGACCACGCTGGCAGATGACGCGCCGAAGCTCAGTGCAGCGCAGGTGCATGCCCTCGTTCTGGAGGGCAAGACCGTGGTGCGGCTAGATGAAGGGATGGAGTTGCACCGGTCCCGCGTCATGGGCGTCAACCGGGTCGAACTCTCCGGCTTCTCCGAGGTCGCCAAAGACCGGCTCAAGGCGGATGGCTTCTTCTCGGAGATCATCAGCTGGAAACTGCGTCTCTTCTGCCCGACGGATTCCGGCGGTGTGAAAGTGCTTGATCAGTTACTTGCACGTTTCCCCATCCAGGGTCTACATGCACGCAAGGGTTGTTAATCGTGTGTGCCATGTCATTGGAAACAGAAGAGATACTGCGAGACCTCTCGCAAAATGCCGAAAGCGTCTGCCGCCATTATCTTCCCGCCGGGAGGCGGGAAGGCTCTTACTGGATGGTCGGCGATCTGCAGAACAATCCAGGGAGATCGCTGTTTGTCCGGCTGACTGGACCCGCGTCGGGGGCCGGTGCCGCAGGGAAATTCACGGATAGCGCGACCGGTGAACACGGTGATCTCCTCGACATCATCCGCGAACGCACGGGGATCACCCGCTTTCCCGAACTTCTGGCCGAGGCCCGCGCGCATCTTGGCCGTCCGCAACCGGTTTTCCCGGAGGTGCCAGTGCAACGTGCGTCCAAGTCCCCAAGCGGCACAGTCGAGGCGGCATCGCGCTTGTTCGCAGCCTCGCTACCCTTGGCAGGGTCTCCGGCCGAGGTCTACTTGCGCACCCGGGGCGTCACCCAAGTAGTGCCGAGTGCAACCCTGCGCTTCCACCCGAAGTGCTGGCATCGGGAAGAGTGTCAGACCAAGCCTGTCCCCAGACCTGCGATGATCGCCGCCGTCACCGATGGGGCAGGGGCCTTGCAGGGCGTGCATCGTACTTGGTTGGCACCTGACGGACAGGACAAGGCGGCTGTCGACACACCGCGGCGGGCGATGGGTCAGCTCCTCGGCAATGCCGTCAGGATCGCTCCTGCAGATCAAACCCTCGTGCTGGGGGAAGGCATCGAGACCATGCTGTCCGTTCGCGAGGCGGCACCTTCTTTGCCCGTCTGGGCGGCACTCTCGTCGAGTCACCTCGGAGCCGTCCTGTTGCCGGATGGATTGCAGCGCCTCTACATCGCCATCGACCGCGATCCGGCGGGGCAGCGTGCGGCGGAACGGTTGACCGCCAGAGCAACCGAGGCCGGGATTGCCGTACGGGTGCTCGAGCCACGTCTCGGGGATTTCAACGACGATCTCCGAGCCCACGGCGCTGAGGCGTTGCGCCAGCATCTGGCAGAGCAGATCGACCCCAAGGATCAGCATCGACTGACGATCTGAACTCTCGAAGCGCAAAGGCAGTCTGGAAGCGGGGCAGGGGTCAAGCATCGCTTGAGGAACTGGGTCGCGTATTTTCCCCGCATCCCGGCTGTCGAACCCACCCGACACCCGCACGTCCTTCAAGAGATGGGCAGGCGGCCGTCAAAGGGGCCACCCCTTCAAGGACGGGGGGCAACTGATTTCCGCCGGCGGGGCTCGCCCCGCCTTTGCATCGCGAAGCATATGTGGACACCCCCTTCGTCAAGTCTTTCCTCAATGCGTGTCGAATCCGGTTGGGTGCTTGCATATGTCCGGCCTCGTAGTGCGGCCGGTCGGCCGCGGGCCCTGATGATATCCGCGGATCATG
>NZ_JBMSDW010000039.1:0-5571 GCF_049445895.1 Neotabrizicola sp. VNH66 | reverse complement strand
TTCGATCCCGCCATGATCTGGGAGGCCGCGCCGACCGGCAAGCGTGGGCGGCAACCCGACTACAGCGACGCCGCGATCCAGACCTGTCTAACGATGAAGGTGCTGTTCGGGATGGCGCTGCGCCAGATGACCATCACCGCCACCCGCGACGTAACCTGTTCCCCGCACCCGCGGGGATGAACCGCCCGTGACCGCTTTTGTGACGGGCGTTGGCGCCTGTTCCCCGCACCCGCGGGGATGAACCGGTTCCAGTGCCGGCATATCTTGTGTCAGTTCGCTGTTCCCCGCACCCGCGGGGATGAACCGGTGGCCGCGGAACTGACCCGGGCCGAGGATCTCTGTTCCCCGCACCCGCGGGGATGAACCGTTTCCGGCGGAAGAAACCGGAAGAAGTCAGAGCTGTTCCCCGCACCCGCGGGGATGAACCGACGCATCCGTGCCATCAACGCCACGCGCGGTTCTGTTCCCCGCACCCGCGGGGATGAACCGAACTGATGGCATTCATTGCCCTGCAAAACGAGCTGTTCCCCGCACCCGCGGGGATGAACCGATGAAGCCGCTCTCCCTCGCCGCGGGTATGGGCTGTTCCCCGCACCCGCGGGGATGAACCGGCCGCCCCATGACCGCGCTTTTGCGCCCGAACCTGTTCCCCGCACCCGCGGGGATGAACCGCGTGACGAAACAGTATTGACAACGACATATGGCTGTTCCCCGCACCCGCGGGGATGAACCGATTTGCCGCATCGCCTCGGGCGTCACCAGCTGCTGTTCCCCGCACCCGCGGGGATGAACCGACGGATCGCCGCAGCCGATCCACACCAGCTGCCTGTTCCCCGCACCCGCGGGGATGAACCGGATCTTGTGGGACAGAGGACTTCGAGGAAGCCCTGTTCCCCGCACCCGCGGGGATGAACCGCTGCATTGCTGACGGCATTTCGGCAGGCGGATCTGTTCCCCGCACCCGCGGGGATGAACCGGTGGTCGGGGATCCAGTCCGGGTGGTCGGGGTCTGTTCCCCGCACCCGCGGGGATGAACCGGGCTGGCGCATGCCGGAGGGCGCGGTTGTGGTCTGTTCCCCGCACCCGCGGGGATGAACCGATCGCGCTGCCATGAGTCACGCCGCCACCACACTGTTCCCCGCACCCGCGGGGATGAACCGACCTTCGACATCGGCCGGGCTGCGCATCGGTCCTGTTCCCCGCACCCGCGGGGATGAACCGGCGTCGATCAGATCGGTGTTGAACCCATCGCCCTGTTCCCCGCACCCGCGGGGATGAACCGTCTGGCGCCGGGTCCGTCCCATCGCCAGCCAGCTGTTCCCCGCACCCGCGGGGATGAACCGCTCGATGCCGGCTCATAGCTCAGACGCCGATCCTGTTCCCCGCACCCGCGGGGATGAACCGCCTTCAGCCGGCGGCGCAGCAGCTGCGGTCAGCTGTTCCCCGCACCCGCGGGGATGAACCGCCGGCGCTGGCACTGGAGGACATCCATTTGTCCTGTTCCCCGCACCCGCGGGGATGAACCGGCCCGGCAGATACTGGTGGCCCAGATTGCCCACTGTTCCCCGCACCCGCGGGGATGAACCGCCATCCGGTCTGGTTCCGCCGCCCGTCAGACCCTGTTCCCCGCACCCGCGGGGATGAACCGGATACCGTTTGCACAACCCGAGAAACGGAAATCTGTTCCCCGCACCCGCGGGGATGAACCGCCGACAGCTGGGGCATGAACCGCTGGACCTATCTGTTCCCCGCACCCGCGGGGATGAACCGGTGTGAGGTCTGTCCGGAAAGCGCCACCTGAACTGTTCCCCGCACCCGCGGGGATGAACCGACCTTGAAGGTCTTGGACTTGACGATTTCAGACTGTTCCCCGCACCCGCGGGGATGAACCGAACATTCAAAGCACCAGCATCGGAGGGGGTGGCTGTTCCCCGCACCCGCGGGGATGAACCGCGGAGACTATGACCATGCGTAATTTCTGGATCCTGTTCCCCGCACCCGCGGGGATGAACCTCCGTGTCCGCTATCCCGACGACGAAACCTCGGCTGTTCCCCGCACCCGCGGGGATGAGCCGACACTGCGAATTTCCGCGCTTTTGCGCCTGAACTGTTCCCCGCACCCGCGGGGATGAACCGTCGGCCCAGTTTGGTGGTGGGGGCGGACATTCCTGTTCCCCGCACCCGCGGGGATGAACCGTATACGCATGGCCCCCGGTTGCGGCAATGGCGCTGTTCCCCGCACCCGCGGGGATGAACCGGGTGTAGAGGTATTCACAACGCTATTCGTAAACTGTTCCCCGCACCCGCGGGGATGAACCGCCATCGTCATAACCGGCCAGAAAATCGGTGTCCTGTTCCCCGCACCCGCGGGGATGAACCGAAATCATGCTGTGGGCCGCGCAACTGGTCCGGCTGTTCCCCGCACCCGCGGGGATGAACCGGCATCCATTTGGATCGGGAACACGGCCAAACTCTGTTCCCCGCACCCGCGGGGATGAACCGCCGGGATGGGTGCCGGATGGCGACTGGCGGCCCTGTTCCCCGCACCCGCGGGGATGAACCGACACTGGCCGATGCCGTCCGCCGCCAGCAACACTGTTCCCCGCACCCGCGGGGATGAACCGATCGACGCGGCCGGGCCGGTCTCTGCCACGACCTGTTCCCCGCACCCGCGGGGATGAACCGATCCGGGCCGAGGCCGAACGGGATGGCAGCCGCTGTTCCCCGCACCCGCGGGGATGAACCGAAATTTGCGATATCAGCCGCGTCAAGTGCCGTCTGTTCCCCGCACCCGCGGGGATGAACCAGGGCGGTGACAGCCACCACGCGCGCGGCCATCCTGTTCCCCGCACCCGCGGGGATGAACCGGCGCGCGACATCGCTTTGCATCACGGCGTGCCATGTTCCCCGCGCCCGCGGGGATGAACCGGCTGACCAGACCATCGGCACGACCACCGTGTCCTGTTCCCCGCACCCGCGGGGATGAACCGTTCTGGCGCAACGCATCTGGCCATCTGGTACCCTGTTCCCCGCACCCGCGGGGATGAACCGTTGATCCCGGTCCAGCAGGCCGCGCCGTTGTTCTGTTCCCCGCACCCGCGGGGATGAACCGATCCTGAAGGCGGATCCGCCCTATCAGGTGCGCTGTTCCCCGCACCCGCGGGGACAAACCGGGGCGCCGCTCCAGCGCCTCAGCCATCTGACGCTATTCCCCGCGCCCGCGGGGATGAACCGGGGTAGGCTGATAAGCCTGCACCTCTAGCAGTCTGTTCCCCGCGCGCCCGATCTGCGAGCGCGGAGCGCGATGCTCCGGTCCGGTCGGTGTTACAAAGACGGTTTGCGGTGCAAAGTCGCCTGTTCATAGGCATAGGCCATCGAAAGGATGGCCGCGTCATCCCATTGCTGCGCAAGGAAAATCAGCTCGAACGGTGCGCCGGAGGCATAATATCCGGCCGGAACCGTGATGCCGGGGATGCCCGCGATATTCAGCTCGCCCACCGTCGTCTCGCGGATCGCATCGCCGGAATGCAGGCCGGGGAGTTCCTCCAGCATCTGCGGATAGGCCAACGCATCGAGATCGTGGCGCTCAAACACCTCGCGCAACAGCCGCAGATAGGTGTCTTTCAGCGGAGTGAAGGCCGGCATCGCGGGCGGCGTCGCCGGGGACTTCAGCGCTTCAACGAAGTCCGGCAACTCGTGCAGATAGCCCAGGATCGCGCCCTTGGCGAAGGGGTTCTCGGACTTCGTCGCCTCGACAAACTCCTCCCAGGTCTTCAGCGCGGCATCGGGGCCAAGGCGCTGCAGATAGCAGGTCAGGTCATAGGGGATCGATTCAAGCCCGCGTCCGTCGAAGAACGGCGTGCCGGGCGTGATCTGACGATGGGTGTTGAAATCGGTGCCGGCGAAGGGAACTTCGATCAGGATGGCGCCCGCCGCCGCCAGTTCGGCCTTCGCGCGGTCATAAAGCGCAGCGGTCTCAGACGAGAGTTGATCCTTGCGCCAGCCGGGGCCGTAAAGGCCGATACGCTTGCCCCGCAGCCCGTCTTTCGAGAGGTTGGCGGCAAACCCACCCGGCGGGATATGCCCGACCGAGGCGAGGGTCTTCGGGTCTTCGGTCGTGAAACCGGCAATCGCATCAAGGCAGATCGCGGCATCTTCCACTGTGCGCGCGATCGGGCCGACCATATCACGATTGCCCGAAAGCGGCACGACGCCGGCATTCGGGACCATGCCGATGGTCGCCTTGATCCCGACCAGCCCCTGGGCCGAGGCCGGGTTCTGGATCGAGCCGCCGGTCTCTTCGGCAAGGCCGGCCAGGCAGAAATGCGCGGCGACAGCGCTGGCGGTGCCGGCGCTTGATCCGCCGGGCGCGCGGTCTTCCAGCACCACATTCAGCGTCGGGCCGGCCCAGCTGTCATTGGCATGGGTGCCGGTCCAGCTGAGGATCGGCACATTGGTCTTGCCAAGGATCACCGCGCCCGCCGCCTTCATCCGCGCCGCAACAGGCGCGTCCCGCTCCGGCATCAGATCGACACCGCCGGTGCCGGAATAGAGAAGCCGCCAGCCCGCGGTCGAGGGATAGCCGACCATATCCACGGTATCCTTGATCACCACCGGAATCCCCGCCAGCGGGCCAAGCGTTTCTCCCGCCGCCCGGCGCCGGTCGATGTCACGCGCCACATCAAGCGCGTCGGCACATTCAAAGATCACCGCATTATATTTGCCGTTCAACGCCTTCATCTGCGCGAGGGAGGCGCGGGTCAGCGATTCAGAGGTCATGCTGCCATCGGCAAAGGCGGCCTGAGCCTTTGCAATGGTCAGACGGCCAAGGTCGATCTGCGGGGTTTCGGCTTCGGTGGACATGGGGGCCTTTCCGCGCGGACAAGCGCAGCTTGCGCTCCGGCCGGCGGGCGGAGCGGGGATCTGTCAAAAGGCGCAGGATCGGAGCGATGCCATGGCAAGGGCTGCGAAAGCCTGATCCAAGGCGCGTCATCCGGTCGATGCGGGTGAAAAGCTGACATCCTTGTCAGGCGGGGGCGCGGGTGATGCGCGACGGCCTGGCCGCACTGCCCTGCCGGGACCTTGGCGTCATGTGGCGGGCGGGATGAAAAGCCCACAAAAGCCGCAGGACGCGCGATCAGGGATGATGTGACCCGTCATTCTGCCTGCCGTCAAGGTAGAATTTGCCGCAGACAGCGCCAGTTTCGCGGGAATGCGGAAATCCCTTGCAATCGGATTTGACAAGCGCCCCGGCTTCGGTCTTGATGATCCCATCCTTGAGCAGGGCAGCTCTCTCCCGATTGATTTCGGGCGGGAGCTTTTTGTTTTTTACGGGCCGGGAAGAGCGGACCGGGTTTCGGACGGGTGCATGGCAGACGACCCCTGGAGGATCGGCGTGATCATGTCGCAAAGCGGCGTGACGGGTGCGATCGAGCGCAATCAGCGGCTCTGTTGCACAAATCGCCTGAGGTCCAGAATTCCCCTTTCCCCAAGGCGGACTTATGCCACGACTTGCGTGACGGGTGTTCCGAGGACGGTAAAGACGTTCAGGACCGCGACACGGACCTGGAA
>NZ_JBMSDW010000038.1:2500-5791 GCF_049445895.1 Neotabrizicola sp. VNH66 | reverse complement strand
TGGTTGCGGGGGCAGGATTTGAACCTGCGGCCTTCAGGTTATGAGCCTGACGAGCTACCGGGCTGCTCCACCCCGCGGCCGTTTCCCGAGGGCTATATTGCGATCGGGATGATATGAGTATCGTAAGGAGAGAGATTGGTCTCTTGTCAGGTTTGGCGGTGACCTACTCTCCCACGTCTTGAGACGCAGTACCATTGGCGTGACGGCCCTTAACGGCCGAGTTCGGGATGGGATCGGGTGTTTAGCCGTCGCTATGACCACCAAACCGGACCAGAGACCAGCGGGATTTTCCCGCGAACATCGATGTTGTTCAAGTCTGTGACGCTGTATGCGCTTTCTTCTGTTTCGGTCATGCATTGTGTCTGTTCATTTGGAACGGACATAGCCTTGCTGTTTCCGGATCAGATCAAGCCAATCGGGCAATTAGTACCAGTCAGCTGAATGCGTTACCGCACTTACACCTCTGGCCTATCGACGTGGTCGTCTTCCACGGCCCTCAAGGGAGGCCTAGTTTTGAAGGGGGCTTCACGCTTAGATGCCTTCAGCGTTTATCCTGTCCGAACATAGCTACCCTGCACTGCCGTTGGCACGACAACAGGTCCACCAGTGGTTCGTTCAACCCGGTCCTCTCGTACTAGGGTCAACTCTTCTCAAGCCTCCTGCACCCACGGCAGATAGGGACCGAACTGTCTCACGACGTTCTAAACCCAGCTCACGTACCTCTTTAAACGGCGAACAGCCGTACCCTTGGGACCTGCTCCGGCCCCAGGATGAGATGAGCCGACATCGAGGTGCCAAACGATGCCGTCGATATGGACTCTTGGGCATCATCAGCCTGTTATCCCCAGAGTACCTTTTATCCGTTGAGCGATGGCCCTCCCACTTGGGACCACCGGATCACTATGGCCGACTTTCGTCTCTGCTCGACTTGTCAGTCTCGCAGTCAGGCTGGCTTCTGCCATTGCACTCGACGACCGATTTCCGACCGGTCTGAGCCAACCTTCGCGCGCCTCCGTTACGATTTGGGAGGCGACCGCCCCAGTCAAACTCCCCACCATGCAGGGTCCCGGATCCGGATAACGGACCGCGGTTAGACATCAAGAAGGCGAAGGGTGGTATCTCAAGGATGACTCCACGGGAACTGGCGTCCCCGCTTCGATGTCTACCACCTATCCTGCACATCACATTCCTGATGCCAATGCAAAGCTAGAGTAAAGGTTCATGGGGTCTTTCCGTCTAACCGCGGGTAGTGTGCATCTTGACACACAGTTCAATTTCGCTGAGTCCACGTTTGAGACAGCGGGGAGATCGTTACGCCATTCGTGCAGGTCGGAACTTACCCGACAAGGAATTTCGCTACCTTAGGACCGTTATAGTTACGGCCGCCGTTTACTGGGGCTTCAATTCAGAGCTTGCACCCCTCCTTTTAACCTTCCAGCACCGGGCAGGCGTCAGACCCTATACGTCGTCTTGCGACTTCGCAGAGCCCTGTGTTTTAAGTAAACAGTCGCCACCCCCTGGATTGTGCCCCCCGCCCATACTTGCGTACAGACGGGGCTCCCTTCTCGCGAACTTACGGGAGCATTTTGCCGAGTTCCTTAAACGTGGTTCTCTCAAGCGCCTTGGTATACTCTACCAGTCCACCTGTGTCGGTTTGGGGTACGGTCTTGTGGAGGGCTATTTCCAGGGACACCGCAGCAGCCCGGTCAATCCGATAAGACCGAACTACAGTAAGCATCCGTCACATCCTCCTGGCACAGGAATATTAACCTGTTTCCCATCGACTACGCCTTTCGGCCTCGCCTTAGGGGCCGGCTTACCCTGCTCAGATTAGCTTTAAGCAGGAACCCTTGGACTTTCGGCGAGAGGGTCTCTCACCCTCTTTATCGCTACTCATGTCAACATTCTCGCTTCTGATCTCTCCACCGGATGCCTTACGGCCCGGCTTCACAGAAAGCTTCGCGTCTCCACGCCTTTCCGTAAGGAAAGACAAGAGACATGAAGCTATATCACAGAACGCTCCGCTACCACGCACATCGCTGTGCATCCCGAGCTTCGGCTCATGGCTTGAGCCCCGTTACATCTTCGCCGCAGGACAGCTTATCTAGACCAGTGAGCTGTTACGCTATCTTTAAAGGATGGCTGCTTCTAAGCCAACCTCCTGGTTGTTTTGGCCGTCCCACATGCTTTCCCACTTAGCCATGAATTAGGGGCCTTAGCTGCAGGTCAGGGTTGTTTCCCTCTTCACGACGGACGTTAGCACCCGCCGTGTGTCTCCCGGATAGTACTCATCGGTATTCGGAGTTTGCATAGGCTCAGTAAGACTGTGGGTCCCCATTGCCCAAGCAGTGCTCTACCCCCGATGGTATTCGTCCGAGGCGCTACCTAAATAGCTTTCGCGGAGAACCAGCTATCTCCAGGTTTGATTAGCCTTTCACCCCTAGCCACAAGTCATCCAGACCCTTTTCAACGGGTGTTGGTTCGGACCTCCAGTTGGTGTTACCCAACCTTCATCCTGCTCATGGCTAGATCACCTGGTTTCGGGTCTGATCCAACGAACTCATGCGCCCTTTTAAGACTCGCTTTCGCTGCGCCTACACCTATCGGCTTAAGCTTGCTCGTTAGACCAAGTCGTTGACCCATTATACAAAAGGTACGCCGTCACCTCTCAAGGAGGCTCCGACTGCTTGTAGGCGTCCGGTTTCAGGTACTGTTTCACTCCCCTCGTCGGGGTGCTTTTCACCTTTCCCTCACGGTACTGGTTCGCTATCGGTCAGCAAGGAGTACTTAGCCTTCGGAGGTGGTCCTCCGATCTTCAGACAGGATTTCACGTGTCCCGCCCTACTTAATATGTCCAATGGTGCTTCCAATACGGGGCTGTCACCCGCTGTGGCTGTCCTTTCCAGAACATTCTTGTCACACTTCATGGATCGGCTGGTCCGCGTTCGCTCGCCACTACTAACGGAGTCTCTATTGATGTCCTTTCCTCCGGGTACTTAGATGTTTCAGTTCCCCGGGTTCGCTTCAAAACCCCTATATATTCAGGGTTTGATACCTGGTTCAGCCCGCTGTAAGTTACCGAGGTAATTACAACGAACTGTCAGGTGGGTTTCCCCATTCGGAAATCCATGGATCAAAGCTCATTACCAGCTCCCCATGGCTTATCGCAGGTTATCACGTCCTTCATCGCCTCTTGCTGCCAAGGCATCCACCAAACGCCCTTCTCGCGCTTGATCTGATCCAGAAAGAGCAAGGCCGCAGACAAGCTAAGCTGCAGCCACTTTCCGGAAC
>NZ_JBMSDW010000037.1:0-6500 GCF_049445895.1 Neotabrizicola sp. VNH66 | reverse complement strand
CCTTCTTCCCGGGGAACCGTTGAAGCCAGACTCGACGGTTGGGGTGGGGGTGTCCACATCATCAAATCAGCCGCCCCCCGTCCTCCTCCACATGCGTTCCGGCCCCGAAAGGGGGTGAAGGGGCGTCCCCAGTGACAGCTTTCGCAGCCCATGAAGGCCGCGCGGGATGTCGCGCGGGCCCGAGCAGCCGGAGGCAAAAGACCATGACGACCCAATTCCAGAGCGAGGATTTCGACCGCAGCGCCGCCCTTTCCCAGACCGCCTGGGCGCTTCAGGAGCTTCAGCTCTACGGCACCCGTGCCTTCCAGGACGAGGTCGATCTGCGCCCGATGCCGGAGCCCGAGCGCCTCATCGACGCAGTCAGCGATATCTTCGATGCCCTCGTCGCAACCCTTGGCGACACCCGCATGGAACCCGACCTCGAAGAATTGCTCTGGGGCCAAGTCAACCTCTTCCACCGCGCCGCCGCCCGCACCGAGCGCCTGCTCGACGACAATGAAGTGGCGCAGCACCGCCTGCAGCGGGAACAAGACGGCTCCGAGGTGAAATCGACCGAACTTGAGCGTCTGACGGCCGAAGGAACCAGCCTTGTCGAACGGCGGCATTGTCTTGAAGCCTTCCGCGACCGCAGCGCCGAGACGTTTGAGCTTCACACCGGTTCGACCTGGCGGCCCCGCTCTGGCTCGATGGTGAACCACAAGCACCTGACCGCAGCGCTGATCGACAGCCGCGATTTCCTCTCCGCCAAGCGCCGCGCGGAAACCGAAGTGATGCTCCCCCAAGGCACCAAGATTGCCCTCACTGGTGGGACCGATTTCAACGATCACCGCCTGATCTGGGGCAAGCTGGATCAGGTCCAGACCAAATATCCCGACATGGTCCTTGTCCACGGTGGCAGCCCCAAGGGTGCCGAACTCATCGCCGCCAAATGGGCCGAGGCCCGCAAGGTCACGCAGGTCGCCTTCAAACCCGATTGGACCAAGCACGCCAAGGCCGCACCCTTCAAGCGGAATGACGCGATGCTGGACGTGCTGCCCGTGGGCGTCCTCGTCTTCCCGGGCAATGGCATTCAGGAAAACCTCGCCGACAAGGCCAAGAAACTGGGCATCCCGGTCCTGAAGTTCGAGAAGGGGGCGTGAGCCCCCTTTGTTTTCTAGTGATCACGATCAAACAGGCTGGTCCGATGCCACTTAAGCCGACTGCGCAACTTGTCGTTAAGGGAGAGAGGTGCGTACCACCGCAATTCAAGTCGCGCAGCATCGCTCAGCTTCACTGAAAATTGTGGCTGCCCGTCATCGTCAAAGGTGACAAGACCCCGGTCGAAGGCGGCGTCCCACAATGCCGAAAGCAGCAGGCCATTGTGTACGTCCAGCCGCTCGGCGTCGCTGGCGCAATCCTTCCAGGCAATGATATGGCTGGCGCGCAGCAGGGCTGGATCGGTGATCCCGGTCAGGGGGCAGCGACCTTGCCAATAAGTCATCAGCCGGTCGCGGAAGATATCCTGGCCAACGCGCTGGATGACCAGTCGCTCGGCCTCGGTGCTCTTGGGCAAATTCTCCACGGCCTCGCGGAATTCCTCGAGGGGGCCATCGGGCAGCGTTACTCCCAACTGATAGACCCGCGGCATCACGGCATAGAGCGTGGTCAGATTGGGATAGGCATAACGCACGAGGCCCGGGCCCGGCATGTCGGCCTCGGGAAGATTCAGATCCTCGACGATACCGAGGTGATCGAGAGCCAGAAACCACGGCCCGTCGTGCCCCCCGGCTGCCAACCAGACCGTGCCCTTCGCTGTCGTCGATCCATAGCGCGCCCAGCCGTCCGTTTCGCCCAACGCACGACGATAGCCGTTCTGCCAGGCGACCTTTTGGCATTCCTGAGAGACGACAAAGCTCTGGGGCGTTTCAATCTGCACCGGATTCACCAATATTGCCGTGGCGGGTGGCGCCGGAACAGATCAGCGATCTGCCGATACTCTTGCTGAAACCATGTCCGGTCCGCCTCCCAATCCGCGACGGCGTATCTCTGATTGCTGCGGCTGCCCCGCATATTGGCCAACATTTTCAGATGCTTCTCGATGGAATGGAACCGTTGCGAGGTCGCTGGCCCGCCCCAGCCTTGATACTTCGGGTCGAGGTCTGACGGGATCTCGATGCGAAAACAGGCATCCAGCCGTCTCTGTCTTTCGCGGCTGACAAGCCCTCGGGTTTTGCCGACGCGGTACCCGACATAAGCTAATGGGGACTGGTCCTCTCCCACGAAACTGCCATCAAGAAATGCCTGCATATCCCGTTTGATGTCCGGGGGGATGGGACGCTCCACCAGCGCATCATGTTCCTTCTGGGCCCGGTCGCGTTCTTCCTGTTCTCGGGCGTCGGCCTCGGCTTTCCTGCGACGTGCCTCTTCCTTTCGGCGCTCGTCTTCCGCTTGGACGCGGCGCAGGACTCCCGACACCCAAGGCAATTTGCCGAACCACCAGAACTTGCCCATCCACAAGAACAGAGCATCCCGTTGCCACAAGATCCACTTCGGGCCGTGCTCCGTCAGGTTTGTAATCAGCCACCACAGCAAGATCAGCACTGCGATGACAAGCAAGGGCGGGAAGATCACGAACATCGCCACGACGATCCCGATCCACAGCGCGATCTTGAGGTACGAGTGCATCCCCTACATCCCCATCGCCGCAAACTCACCGTTCGCTTCCATCCGGTCCCAGGCGGCGAGGACGAGGCGGCGGGTGCGGTACTCGCCGTGGTGGCGGATTTCCTTCTCCTTCAGGACGCGGAAGGTTTCCGAGGGGTAGTCGGGGCCCTTCACGTCGGCGGGGTCGAGGATGTAGCGCAGCTCGTCGCGGGTCAGGCCGTAGGCGCGGGCGTAGAAGGAGTCGAGATCCGCGCGCAGGTGGGCGCGGCGATCCTCGTCCCAGGCGAAGGGCGGGCCGTCATGGCCCAGATCGCGTGCGAAGGGGGCGAGGCTGTGCGAGGTGTAGGTGAGTTCCAGCACCTTCGGTGTGATGAAGGCGAGGCGGGGTTCGGTGTAGAACTTGGGCGCGAAAATCGGGAACTGCTTGAGGTAGCCATATGTCAGGTGCAGACCTGCGACACCATTTCGAGCTGTATAGTCCGTCACCAATGCGTTCAAGTTCGCGTACAGTCCGACGAGCAGAGCGGTAGTGGCGGTAGAGAACATAAGCGGAAGGGTGTGGCCGACTGCCACGCGGGGGATTACGGAAAAGATCGCGGTCCGCTCGTTCGTTGCTGCCGTGACGTCTTTCCACCCAAGAAGCCATCCCGCCTTTGTCCGCTCGGACAACCTTTCTTCAAGATCAGATTTTGTAACCCAGTAAAATGGTTCGACATCGAAACTTGGATCTGAGTGTTCTTCAGGAGTTGTCTCAGGAAGGACACGATACCCTCGATCATCGCCGCGCGCGCCATAACCCGAAAACCGGTGGTCAAAAAAGGAAATCATCTTCGCCTCGTACAGCGGCACAAAGCGCGTCGTTTTCGGCCCACCTCCGCTCAAGGACAAAGAACGTGTGTCCTTACCATCGACGGCCAAAATTCCTTGGGCAGGTTTAATTCCAGGCATGACCCAATCAGTTCCCTCACGAACGAAGCCATTTGCTTCAAGCTGCGAGGCAGTTTTGAACAATTCTGAGTCCGACGTCATATTGAATAGACCCTGACGGAACTCGAGGCCCCACGGGTTAGCCAGCGCACCCTGTGCTTCATGGATCAAAACTGGCGCCGTTGAGTATATTCTCGCAGTCAGTTCAGCGTCGTATCGCGCTCGAAAAACTGGGGCCGTGCCAGTGTTTGGGTTTATCAGAGCGATCTCGTCTGCCGACATAGTGAAGTTGCGCTCTGGATCGATCAGCTGGCCCGGGTCGGTCAGGAAGAAGGCAAATGCTGCTAGAGGCTCATCGCGGCCAATCGTGAGTAGGCTGAATTTCATGGCGCTATGAACGGCGGGAAACAACCCGGCGCGGTTCTCGAAATCGACCAACTTGGCCAACCGCTTCATTTTGACCAATGCCGCAAAGAAAGGTGCAGTCGTTGAGTCCGTCGCGATCCCGGTCGGGACAATCACACCGGCCCTCATTCGCGCCAGACTCGCGAAATGCTCGGCGAAAAGCGCATAAGTGTTTACCTTGCCCCGTGCGGTCAGATCGAAACGACCTGACGCTCGGGCGAACTCGTTGCCAGCATCAGAAGAGCGTAGAGCAGACTGAAACGCCTCGAACGCGGAAGGATTGTCACGTTGAAGGGCATCGATTGCCCGCTTGCGGGCTGCGCCTGCCAAGGAGGCAATCTCTGGGTGCAGCGCGGCGAAGTATTCTTTCTCCGAAAGCTGCATCACCTCCCACGGCGGGTTGCCCAGTACCACGTCGAACCCGCCGCGCTGCATCACGTCGGGGAACTCCAGCGGCCAGTGAAAGGCGCGGGCGCGGCGGGCGGCCTTGGGGGCGTCCATCATCGCCTGCCGGATCTTGCCCTGATTGAGGGCCAACCAAAGCTCTTCGGTCGTCGGCACGGTGCGGGCCGAGGCCCCCGCCGGTGCGCCGCCCACCTTGGGCAGCAGGAAGGCCGCGACATAAAGGTTTGCCGCCGCCGTCGCCCGCACAAATGCCTGCCCCTTGCGCAGTTCCTTGAAACGCGCGGCCTTGGCCCCGATCTGCTCCACAGTGTCCTCGGGCAGATCGCGGAAGCCCGAGAAATCCAGCGCCAGCGGTTTCATCTCGGGCATGGCAACTTGCCCTGTGCCGAAATCGAACCCGCCCTGACCCGAGGTCGCGGCGCGGTTGGCCTGCAGGTAGTATTTCGCGGTGTCCTTGTCGTCGCCCGTCAGCGGCTTGTAGGCGGCATCGGGGATACCGCCCTGCAGCACCTTCAGGTCGAACACGCCCAGCAGCGCGTCGCCGCAGCGGATCTGCGCGTCGAAGAAGCCAAGGGGAAGGCCGGGGTCCACCGTCTCGATCCAGAGTGCGACCTTGGTCAGCTCCACCGCCATCGGGTTGCGGTCCACCCCGTGCAGACAGGACCGCGCGACATCGCGCAGGGCATGGCGGAAGTCGGCAAGCGAGGGCGTGCCATCGGCGCGGATGCGGGCCAGACGCGTGGCAATGCGGCGGGCGGCGGCCAGCAGGAAATGGCCCGAGCCGCAGGCAGGGTCGATGACCGACAGTTTCAGCAGCGCCTTGGCGGGATCGTCCGCCTCGGCCTCGGTCTTGTCGAGGACGGGGTCGAGTGCTGTGTCGAGCAGCGCCTGAACGAGGCTGTCGGGCGTATAGTAGGAGCCGGTGGTCTTGCGCTGGTTGCCCTTTTGCTCGGCGGCTTCGGAGGCGAAAAGCAGGGTCTTGCCGTCATCCCCCAACTGCGGCTGCAGTTCGAGAAGAGATTCGTAGACGGAGCCCAGTTCCTCGGTCTCCATCGCGCGCCAGTTGACGGGGACCATGCCGGTTTTCTGGTCAAGCCAAGAGAGGCGGTAAAGCGCCTCCATGAAGGCGCGGTTGCGCAGGCGGGCGGTCTCCAAGTGGGGCAGCTTGTCGCCCGCGAAAAGGCCGCCGAGGGCCGGGAGCGCCAGCGCGTCTTGGCCGTTGGCCAGCGCGTAGAAGACGATCTTGATGCCCTCGTATCGGTCGTGGTGCTTGTCCCACGAAGCGGCGCGGTAGCATTGGGCGCGCAGGGCGGCGAGGCTGTAGCCTTCTGCGTAAAGCTTGCGGGCGTCGGGCTTGGCCTTTTCGGGGTGCAGGAGGTTGCGATCCTCGGCCACCATCAGGAAGATCAGGCGATAGACGAGGCGGAGAAGTTCGTTGAACCACTCAGTCAGGTTGACCTCGCCCGTTTTCAGCTTGTCGCGCAGGTCGGGGTTGGCCTCGAGGAAGCCGGAGCCGAGCACCTTGAGCGCGAGTTGGACCTGGACGGCAAGGCGGTCACGGGCGACTTCTCCTTCTTTGGATCCAGCATCGCGCCAGCGTTCCAGCGCGCAATCGGTGGCCGGGGCGCCAGTGACGCCAAACCGGGTGCGGTGGATCAGGAGCCAGAGAACGGCGAAGGAAGCGGCGTCCTCGTTGGTGAAGATCTGGGAGAGGTCGGCCTCGATATACGCCGGGCGGGTCAGCGAGGCGTTGTCGCGCATGAGGCGGATCAGGGTGCCATTGGTGACGAGGCCCCAGAGGGTATCGTCATGCTCGTTCAGGTGGTCCTGAAGGGCGAAGGCGGGCGAGCGTGTGCGGTCGGTCGAGAGGGTCGCGCTGCGCCGGTCGAGTTTTTCGTCTGACGGGGGCACGACCACGACCGGCACCCGTCCGCCCGCGATGAAGGATAGAGGGCCATCCACTGATACGAGGTCATCGAAGCCGAAGGTTTCCTGCAGGAAGGCCTTGATGAACCGACGCGTCGCATCGGCCGAGGGGTGTGCTATCTTGGCGAAGGTGTCGAAGTGCGACTGGCCAACACGAAAGGCGGTTGAGATTTCCTCGCGGATCGTGAGGGCCT
>NZ_JBMSDW010000036.1:0-14660 GCF_049445895.1 Neotabrizicola sp. VNH66 | reverse complement strand
GAACACATTCTTCGCCAGGTCGAGCCCGACCGTGGTAATCTCCGACATGACCGTCCTCCTTTGTGGAGCCTCACAGACCCATCTTGGCACATCGATGCCGTCGGGGGGCGGTCACATCATCAGAGCCGGCTCCAGCCAGCCCAGATGGATGCGGTCGATGCCCTCGCCGCCGTCGATCGTTGCCGGGCCGAGGGCGCTTACGATGATCGTGTCCCGTCCTGCGCCGCCATAGACGACGCTGGTGCCGGCGGTGACCACCTCCATCGCATGGATCACGTCATCGCCGTCGCCGCCGTAGATCGTGTCGATACTGCCGTAGCCGCCGAGGATGGTGTCGTTGCCATTGCCGCCATAGACCAGATCCGCGCCTTCGCCGGTATCTATGAAATCATGGCCGTCCCCCCGTAAATGGAGTCGTCGCCCTGTAACCCGTAAAGCGAATCGTCGCCTTCACGGCCGATTATCGCATCTGCAAAAGCCGTGCCGATGAGGGTGTCATTTCCCGAAGAACCATCGCGTAGCGCCATGATGAACCTGAATAATGCTGTGGGAAAATTATGAGCCGGGCGGATTGCCCGGGATCAGCATAGCATGGCGCCATTTTTCCGAGAAGTGCGCAAAATAAAGGCCGGATCCGGTCCGTCCGGCAGGTCAGGCGGGCCCTGCCGCAGGGGATCTGCGGGCGGTCCTACAGCAGCACATCCCCCGCCCCGAAGACCGCAGGCCGGTTCTGCAGCTCAATCACCCAGTCGGGCATTCCGTCTCCGTTCTGATCGCCGATCAGCAGGCCGCCGGCCGCATAATAATAGAACGAGGCCGTGCCGCCGCCGGTCAGGCCGCCGGTGGTGCTGAGGCTGGTGCCGAGCGCGCGCAGGTCGATCCGGTCGAGGCCGGTCTCGAAATCGGTGATCACATCGCGGGCGGCGCCGATGCCGATATGCGCGGCCGAGTTGAAGATGAAATGATCGGCCCCGGGGCTGCCGGTCATCACATCCCGGCCGGTGCCCGCGACAATCGTGTCATCCCCGGTCCCGCCGTAGATGCGGTTGTTCCCGGCGCCGCCGAAGATCAGATCATTGCCGCCGCCGCCGCCCGCGAAATCGTCGCCGAAGCCCAGATAGAGCGTATCCGCGCCCTCGGCGCCGTAGATCGTGTCATTGCCCGCGCCGCCGCCGGTCAGCCCCCCGCCCGGGCTGGTGTAGATCAGGTCGTTGCCGTCATTGCCGAAGAGCTGGTTGACGCCCGCCCCGCCATAGACCGTGTCGGACCCGCTGCCGCCCTGCACCGTGTCATTGCCGGCCCCGGCCCAGATGACATTCGACCCGCTGACGCCATAGATCAGGTCATCGCCCCCGCCACCGCCGATATTGTCATGCCCAGATCCGCCGTAGATCGTGTCATTGCCGCCTTCGCCGCGCAGGATGTTCGATCCGGCATTGCCGCGCAGAACCTCATCCCCCTCGGCACCGATCAGGCTCAGGTCGCGCAGGCCCAGCAGCTCGGCCTCGCGGATGCCGGAGTGCAGGACGGTATCGGCAGAGACCCGGACCGTCGTGCCATCCACCACGTCCAGCTTCACATTCTGGCCGTCGATCCGCACTGAAAGGCGCAGCTGATGTGCGCCGGTCTCGATCAGAACCGCGGTCAGGCCGCTGCCCGGGGAAAGCTGCATCGCATAGCCGCCGGCCTCATGGCTGGCGGTCTGGGCCGTGGCGGTGAAGATCCGCATGCCTGCGACGGCCTCGCCCAGCGAGTAGAACCCGTCGCCATCCCGGTCGCTGTAGGCCACGCCGGTCAGGAAGAGACCGGTGCCCGAGCGGGCGAAATCCTCGACCAGCATCGAGGTGACGGTCCGGCCGTTGGGGCTGTAGCCGATGACCTGCGCCAGCCCAAGCTCGCGGTAGGTTCCGTCCAGGAGGTTCAGCCGGTGGCCGGGGCTGCGGAACAGGGTGTCCAGATGCTGCCGCAGCATGGCCAGTGCATCCGCCCCGGCCGCCGGGCCGGAGAGGGATGCGATATTTTCCGCCGCGCCCCAGTGGCCGCTGAACACATAGCCTGCCGCGACCATCCGGTCATAGGGGCCGCTGCCGCCCGCGCCGGTATGCGAAAAGGTGCCGGTGTCCAGCATCCATTGCCCGTGCCCCTCGGCCGCCTGTTCCAGCAGGGCATTCGGGGCCAGAATCTGCCGGCTGGCCCCGTCCAGCGTGCCCGGGGCCAGACCGGCATTCAGGTCGATCCCCAGACGTGCCGCCTCGGCCCGCGGGTCAAGGCGCGCCCGGTTGATCAGTTCAAGGGCGAATTGTTCTTCGGCACTGAGTGTCATGGGCTCCCCGCGCAGGACCTGCTGCCATCTGCGGAAACTGTGACCTGCCCGGCTTCGTCAGGCAACCGTATATCGGCGGGCGCCGTCAGATGGTCTGCGTCCGACGATGCGCCAGTGCGTTGCGGTATCGGCCCGGCAGAAGGTCAGGCCATGGGCGCGGATCAGGGCCGCGGCCTCGCCCGCCAGGTGGCGGCGCAGCATCAGATGGGCGGGGATGTTCAGCAGCTTGGCCATGACCTCGATCCGGCCCCAGTGCCGCATTGCCTGCGGCCCCAGGGCGCGGCCCAGATGCGCGGGCGCCGGCAGGGCGCGCAGCTCCACATCCAGCGCATAGAGGTGACCGGCATCCGCGGCCGGGGGGCAGAAGACGAAGCGCCGCCCCGCCCCGTCATGGCTTGCGGGGCCGGGCCGGGCCTCCTCCGTCAGGATGAGGCCGCCGAACGGGGCATCAGCTGGTGATGCCGCCATCGACGAAGACCACCTGACCCTGCATGTTGGTCGTGCCCGAGATCACCAGGTCGACGACCTTGAAGATGTTCTCGTCATTCGAGAGGCTCCCCGAAGGGGTGCGCCGCTTGATGGTGGCCAGCTGTTCGGGCAGCAGGACCGAGGACATTTCGGATTCGAAAAAGCCCGGCGCCACGCAATTGACGAAGATCCCCGCCTCGCCGATCTCGCGCGCCAAGGCCCGGGTCATCGCATCGAGATAGCCTTTGGACCCGGCATAGACCGACAGGCCCGCATAGCCGCGCGAGCCGCAGATCGACGAGATCGAGCAGATATTGCCGCGGCCTGCCAGCAGCATGTGCTTGATCGCGGCGCGGGTCAGCAGGGTGGGGCCGACGATGTTGATATCGGTGATGCGGCGGATGGTCTCCACATCGGTATGCATCAGGAGCTGGTCCTGGCCGATGGCGGCATTGTTCACCAGACTGTCGATCCGGCCGAAGCGGCGGGCGGTCTCGCCCACGAAGCGGGTGACGCCCGCGGCATCGACGGCATCCAGCTCGGCGAAATGGAACCGCTCGCCATATTCGGCGCTCAGCCGGTCCATGGCCGCGGTCCGCGACCGGGCGAAGGTGGCGACCGAATTGCCGTTTTCCAGCAGCCGCTCGGTCAGATGCAGGCCCAGGCCGCGCGATCCGCCGGACAGGATGATGCATTGGTCTTTGGTATGCATGGGATTGCCTTTCAGCTTTTCAGACTGGCCCGCAGGGGCACATGATCGGGGAAATCCCAAATCCGGGGAATGGCGTAATCGGCCAGCTGGCCTTCGCAATGCGCGATCAGCATGGCCTCGGCTTCGGCCTCGTCCATCGGGCGGCGCAGGACGACGGTGGCCATCGGCAGATGGCCGACAAGCGGCGCGCGGCGGGCCTTCACCTGCGCCCAGAGCACATCGGGATGGCGCAGCAGATGCGCCTCGATATCCGGCGGAAAGGCCTTTTGCCCGCCGACATTGATCATCGCATTGCCGGCCCGGCCCAGGAAATACACCCGGCCCTCGCGCTCCTCGACCAGATCGCCGCTGTCGATCCAGTCCCCGGCCCCGGCGCTGTTGCCATAGCGCGAGCGGATGAAGAGCCGCCCCTCCTCCAGCTTCAGCGCGACCGGCCCCCCGGCGCGGTGCAGCAGCGCGGCATCAAAGCCGGCGCGGCCGTCGGTCACGACAATGGCGGCCCCGGCTTCGGAGGAGGCATAGATGTGCCGGATCCGGGCCGCGGGATAAAGCGCGGCCAGCCGGTCAAGGATCGCCTGATCGACGATCTCGCCCCCCATCGAGATGGCCCGCAGCGGGGCCGTGGCCAGCAGTTCCGGACCAAGGGTCATCAGCGCATGGCGCCAGAAGGTGGGGGTGGAGGAGATCGCCGTGACCAGACCCTGCCGGATCGCCGTCTCGAAACTGCCTGCCAGATCCGAGAAATCGGCCGGCACCAGATCCTGCCCCGCCACGAACAGCCCGAGCCCGACCATCTGATACCAGGCGTAAGAGCCGATCTGATAGGGCAGGAACCAGCTGTTGGCCGGCAGATCGGCCACCCGGTCAAAGGTGTTCAGGCTGGCCCGGTCATGCGGGATCAGCTTCAGCAGTCCCGTGGTGCCCGAGGTCAGGACGGTGACCCGCCCCGGCTGCACGCTGCCCGCGGCCGGGTGCTGGCCCAAAGCCGCCCCGTCGCGGACCGAGACCAGCTGCACGCCGTTTTCGGCAAATCGCGTCTCGACATCGGGGGAAAGCCGCGCCGCCTCGATCACGCCGAAATCCAGATCCGCCGCCATGCCATAGGCCACCGCGCCAAGCGCCTCGGCCATCGTCTCCAGCACGAAGACCACGCGCCGCCCGGCAAAAGCGGCAGGATCCCCCAGCCGGTCCGCGGTTTCCGCGCCCAGACTGTCCCAGGTGACGGTGCCCCGGGGCAGATGCAGCCGGTTCGCGGAATGAAGCCCGGTCATCTCAGGCTGCCGTCGCGGCCTCGAAGAAGTCGAGCACGTCCTTCACCGTCTCGATCCGGCGCATCGAGGCCGCATCGAAGGCCAGTTCGCGGTCGATCCGGGTCTCGATCCGCAGGGCGACCTCGGAAAAGTCGAGGCTGCGGAAATTCGCCTCGCGCGTGGTCTGCGCCTCGCCGGTGATGGAGGCACGGCCGCGCTTGGCAAGGACCGTGTTCATCAGGTCGAGAATTTCGGAACGGGTCATGGAATGTCCTTTTGCTGAATTACTGGGCAAGGGCCGCGGCTTCGGCGTCGATCTCGGCGCCGAGGGCGGCAATCCGCGCCCGGGCGCGTTCGGGATAGGCGTCGGTGAAATGCCGGTGCCAGGGATGCCGGGTGCGGCTGGCCATATGCATCAGAAAACGGACCTGTCCCGCGACCTCGCCTTCGGCCCCGCTGATCAGCACGCCGGCCGGGATGTCGCCGCGCGCCACCGCGCCTGCGGCGATCATCGCGCCGCGCCCGATCCGGGCGCCGGGCATGATCTGGGCATTGACGCAGACCGTGGCCATGTCGCCGATGCTGACCGGATCTGCCAGATGCGAGGGCGGCAGCGGATCGTTCATCAGCGTGGTCAGCGAGAACAGCCAGACGAAATCGCCGATCTCGGCGCCGCGTCCGACATGGGCATAGCTGTGCATCCGGGCGAAATCACCGATCCGGCAGGCGCCCTCGATGTCCGAAAAATTACCCAGACGCAGGTTTTCGCCGATTTCGGCCCCTTCGCGGATCACGACATGATGGCCGGTTTCCAGCCCGGGCCCGATGGTGCTGCCCTCGTAGATCACCGCATGAGAGCGCAGATTGGCCCCCGCCCCGAGGATCAGGGGTGCGCTGTCCTTGCGGATGCTGGGGTGGCCGATCACCGAGAAATCGCCGATCCGGCAATCGTCCCCGATCTCGACATTGCCATGGATGCGGACGCCGTGGCCGAAGCTGACATTGCGTCCGATCCGCGCTGCGGGATCAATGCTGCAAAACTCCAAATCCCACAAGCTCCGCGCCATCCCTGAAATTGCTGTTCCGTTTAAGCGCAGACGCCAGGCGTTTCAAGCGACAAGGCCCGGCCCTCCGGCGGGGGCTGCGGGCGCGTCCGCGGATTGTGGCATTTTTCTCCCACATTCCCCAAGTAACTTGCTGATTTCGCTGTCGTGGGCGTGTTATTTTCGATATAAATCATGGTGTTGCAGGCTACGAGGGCACGTTTTATGGATCACCCAGAGGGTGCGGGCTCGCAACGGGCAGATCGGGTGGATTTCGACCCTCGCGTGCGGGTGGAATTTCGCGGCACGCAGCTCAGTTCCGACGGTGGCCTTCTGGTGATGCGGGAGATGGATGACGCGCTCGGGCTGTCCAATCTTGGGGCAATGGCGCTGCGCGACACCCGGCGCGGCAAGAACACGATCCATCGGCTTGACGGGCTTTTCCGGCAATCTGTGTTCGGGCGGTTGGCCGGATACGAGGACGTCAACGATGCAGATCGACTGGCCCTTGATCCGGTCATGCGCCAAATCGTGGGTGGCCGAGCGGTCGATGCGCAAGCCGCCTCGGCTTCGCAGATGGGGCGGTTCGAGACCGAGACGCTGGCCCTGCCCGAGAACCGTGCCGCGCTGGCCGACCTGAACGGGCAATGGATCGACCGGTTTCATGACCGCAATGGGCTGAAGTACATCGTGCTGGACATGGACAGCTCGGTCAGTCCCACCCATGGCGATCAGGAGTGCGCAGCCTGGAACGGGCATTTCGACTGCACCTGCTATCATCCCAACTTTCTGTTCAATCAGTTTGGCATGCTGGAGCGCTGCGCCCTGCGCCATGGCAATGTCCACAGCGCCGATGGGTGGCGGGACGTTCTCGACCCCGTAGCGCTACGCGGAACGCGACCTTGGCGGCCGGTTCTTCCGGGCCGATGCCGCCTACGCGATCCCGGCGATCTATGAGCGGCTGGAAGAAGCCCGGTTCTTCTACGCCATCCGGCTGCCTGCGAACAACGTTCTGCGCGAGAAGATCGCGCATCGGCTGATAAGGCCCGTGCGGCGGCCCTCCCTGACCAAGGTCAAGCGGTTCTACGAGGACTTCGAGTATCAGGCGGCGTCCTGGGACAAACCGCGCCGGGTGATCGCCAAGATCGAATGGCAGCCGGGCGAGCTGTTCCCGCGTGTCGGCTTCATCGTCACCAACATGCCTATGGACCCGGACTGGGTGGTGCGGTTCTACAACCAGCGCGGCACCGCCGAGCAGCACATCAAGGAAGGCAAGCACGCCTTCCGCTGGACGCGACTGTCATGCCGAAAGTTCCGCGACAACGAGGTGCGGCTGCAACTGCACGCGCTGGCATACAACCTGGCAACCTTCCTGCGCTGCATCGAGTTGCCCGAGGCCATGGCGGACTGGTCATTGGCCAGCCTGCAGCTGAAGCTGATCAAGATCGGCGCCCGCGTCGTGCGTCACGCTCGCGCCATCACCTTCCAGCTGGCCGAGGTAGCCGTCACCGGCCCGATGGTCCGCGCCATCCTCGCCGCCATCCGCCGATTGCGAGCGCCGCCGTCATGCGCATGACCGCGATCCACACGCAAACTGAACGAAAGCGGCAGGACAGGTCCGTCCGCTGCGCTGAAAAACACCGCCGCCGGGCCGGGATGCTGCGAGTTTACGGGCCGATTCGCCCAACTTCGGGCGATTGCGCGACCACAGACGCCGCTTGGGGCGGAAAACGCTTGATCAGCTGGCGCAGTCAGGCGATCTTGACGTCAGAAGGCAGGCCACTTGGGGAATGTCGGTTTCTGCCGGTCTTTGGCCTGCGGACCACTTCTGCCATTTTCCTGCCATCTGCGGTTGATTGGCTGCCCTGATCCGACTCTAGTCACAGTTCAGTATTTGCCCGGGACGAAACTGCCATGCCCACGCGCGTCACGCCGACAGATTCCCTTTATGCCACGCAGACCCACTACGATTATCTCGGCGGGAGTTTCGGCTTTTCCCGTGAAGGGATCGAACGGGTCTGGGCTGATTATTCCGGCGCCGGGGTCAATCTGGGGATCTTCGACACCGCCATCGACCCCCTGCATCCGGAATGGGCCGGGCGGATCAATCTTGGCCCCACGATCACGGTCGAGACGCCGGACGGCGCCTTTCTCGATGTGTCGCATATCAACCGGACCGAGAACCACGGCATTTCGGTCGCGGGCATCATCGTCGCCTCGGCGGATGGCGTGGGAACCGTGGGCATCGCGCCGGGCGTCACCTTCTCGGGGGTCGATGTCTATTCCGACTATGACATGAGCCTGTTCCCGGCCTTTTCGACCTTCGTGAACGAAAACGACGCGCCGCTGATGTCGCAGATCCTGGAGGGGCTGCAGCAGTTCGACGTGGTCAATGCCAGCTGGCACAATGACAGCCTCTACAACCAGACGCTGGCCGGCACCGGCGACAATGCCTCTGCCCCCGAGGCGCTGGAAATGCAGGCCCAGCTCGCCGCCATCCGCACCGCCGCGGCCGAGGGGCGCGACGGGCTGGGCACCATCATGGTGATGGCGGCCGGCAATGATTTCGACGACCTCTATTACAATGACAACGGCACGATCCGGCGGCTCTACATCGACAACCGCCTGAACGAGGAAGAAGGCACGATCACCATCGACTTCGAGCGGTCGGGCCTGCAGGACGGCCCGAACGGCACGCCGCGCGTCACGCTGGAGCAGATCGCCGCCGGGCTGCTGACCGCGGCCGAGGCCAATACCGGCACCGACCAGCGGGTGGCCGCGCGCGAAACCATCGCGGTCGGCGGCTATACGCAGCGGATCGTGCTGGCGGACGGCACCGTCTTCGAAAGCCAGGTCGCCCCCTATGCCTCGCGCGGGGCGGCGCTGCTGGTCTCGGCGCTGACCCGGATCAACCAGCCGCTGACCGATGTGCTGTCGGACAATGCGCTTTACCCCGGGCTGACCACGGCGGCCGATCTTTTCGCCTCGCATCTGGTCAATTACGGCGACGGTGTTGTCAGCACCGATGTGACCACCGAGCCGGGCTTCGGCTGGGACAATGACGATCCGCCGGTGCCGGGCTATACCAACAATTTCGGCGGCACTTCGGCGGCCACCCCGCAGGTCACCGGCGTGGTCTCGCTGATGCTGGAGGCGAATAGCGGCCTCGGCTGGCGCGATGTGCAGAACATCCTTGCGATGTCGGCGCATCATGTCGGCTCGCCCATCGGGGCGCCGGACCCGGCCCGCGTCAGCGAACGCTTCACATGGGAGATCAACGGCGCCACCAACTGGAACAACGGCGGGATGCATTATTCGGCCGATTACGGCTATGGCGCGGTGGATGTCTTCGCCGCCGTCCGCATGGCCGAGGCCTGGCGCCTGTTCGGCGCGGCCCAGGTCTCCGGCAACGAGATTTCGGCCCAGGCCTCGGGGATCATCGTCAGCACCATCGCGGCCGGCAGCCCGGCGGCCCCGGTCACCACCACCCGCACGGTCACCCTCTCGCCGGTGGATCTGGTGACGGAATACGTCACCTTGTCGGTGGTGCTGCAGCATCCGGATTTCGCGGCGCTCGACATCTATCTGATCTCGCCCTCGGGCACGCGGATCGCGCTGCATGACGTATCCTCGGACAATTTCGCCCATACCGGCGTGGCGGCCTCCGGCCTGACCTGGACCTTCCCGGCCAATGCCTTCCGGGGCGAGAATCCCTCCGGGGTCTGGACCCTGCAGATCATCAACAACGGCACCGCCTCGGGCACCCTGCGCGAGGTGGGCGTCACGGTCTATGGCGCGGTCGAAACCGCCGATGATGTCTGGCACTATACCGAAGAGGTCTTTGACGCGGCCTTTGCCGGCCGGCTGGGCAGCACCCTGACCGATACCGACGGCGGCACCGACTGGATCAATCTGGCGGCGATGACCGGCGATCTGACCATCTCGCTGGCGCGGGGCGGCACCCTGTCCCAGATGCGCGACGGCGGCGCGGTGGTCTTCGCCCGGATCGGGGCGACCACCGATATCGAGAATGTGGTGGCGGGCGATGGCGATGACCTGATCATCGGCAATGCCCTGAACAACGATCTGGTCGGCGGCCGCGGCAATGACACGCTGGAGGGCGGCGGCGGGCTGGACACGCTGGAGGGCGGCGCTGGGGCCGACCGTCTGATCGGCAGCGGCGATATCGCGGCTTACCGCCTGTCGCGCGAAGGCGTGCAGGTCAACCTTGCCACCGGCGCCGCCACCGGCGGGGATGCCGCGGGCGATGTGCTGAGCGGCATTTCCGGGCTGATCGGCTCTGACCACGATGATGTGCTGATCGGCGACGGGGCCGCCAACCGTCTCTATGGCGGGGCGGGCGACGATATGATCGCGGGCGGCGGCGGCGCCGACAGCCTGTTCGGCGGCGATGGCAATGACCTGCTGCGCGGCGACCCGAACCTGATGCGGGCCGATGGCGGCGACGGCGACGATTTCCTTGATTTCCGCGCCAGCGCCACCGCGGTCTCGGTCAGCCTTGCCGACAGCCGCTTCACCTCGATCGAGGGGATCTATGGCTCGGCCTTCGCCGATACCCTGCAGGGCAGCAGCGGCGATGACACGCTGATCGGCGGCGCGGGGGGCGACCGGCTGATCGGCGGCGGCGGCCGCAACACCGCCTCCTATCAGGGGGCGGCGGCGGGCGTCGTGGCCAGTCTTGCCAATGCCGCGCAGAACACCGGCGAGGCCGCGGGCGACAGCTACAGCCAGATCCACAATCTGACCGGTTCCGATTTCGCCGATACGCTGACCGGCGATGACGGGCGGAATGTGCTGGACGGCGGCGCCGGGGCCGACAGCCTGAACGGCGGCGCAGGCAATGACACCATCCTCGGCTCTGCCGGGGCCGACCGCATTGATGGCGGCACCGGCACCGACCGGGTGGATTACAGCCGCTCCGGCGCCGGGGTCACGGTCAGCCTTGTCACCGGGCTGGGCAGCGGCGGCGATGCCCAGGGCGATGTGCTGGCCAATATCCAGGAGCTGGTCGGGTCGGATTTCGCCGACCGGCTGACCGGCGACGGCGCGGCCAACATGCTGGATGGCGGTGCGGGCAATGACACGCTGCTGGGCGGCGACGGCGATGACACCCTTTATGGCCAGGCGGGCGATGATCTGCTGATCGGCGGCGCGGGCAATGACCGGCTGGAGGGCGGCGACGGCCATGACACGCTGGATGGCCGCAGCGGCACCGATTCCCTTTATGGCGGGGCGGGGGACGATATCCTGATCCTTGGCACCACGACGGCGGTGATCGACGGCGGCAGCGGCCGCAACATCGCCAGCTTCGAGGCGCAGACCGCCGCTGTCGCCGTCTCACTGGCGACGCGCAGCGATTTCGTCTCGATCCAGGGTCTGCTGGGCACCGCCTTCAACGACACGCTGACCGGCGATGACGGCAACAATTACCTCGAAGGCGGCGCCGGGGCTGACCGGATCATCGGCGGCGGCGGCGGCGATACCGCAGGCTATACCCGTTCGGATGCGGCGGTGAATGTCAGCCTGCGCACCGGCACGGCCCTTGGCGGCCATGCGGCGGGCGATGTGCTGATCGGCATCGAACATCTGACCGGCTCGGGGCTGAACGACACGCTGGAAGGCGATGCCGGCGACAATATCCTGTCGGGCGGCGCGGGCGACGACCTGCTGATCGCCACCGCAGGCCATGACACGCTTTATGGCGGGGCGGGCATTGATACCGTCAGCTACCAGAATGCCACCGCCGGGGTGATGATCACCCTGGTGGACTGGCGCCAGCTGGACATGCCCGGCGTCACCACGGAATTCGCCCGCGGCCATGTGCTGGTCGATATCGAAAACCTGATCGGCTCGGCCTTCGATGACGAGCTGACCGGCGGCCGGCTGTCCGGCACCATCTGGGGCGGCGCGGGCAATGACACGATCTATGGCGATGCCTTCGGCGGCATGGGCAATGACACGGTCTATGGCGGCACCGGCAATGACTCGATCCGCGGCGATGTCGGCGATGACGAGCTGCATGGCGACGAGGGCAATGACACGATCGGCGGCGGCGCCGGGGCCGACCGGCTGTATGGCGGGGCCGGGCAGGATTACCTGTCCGGGGCCGAGGGCAATGATCTGCTGCGCGGCGGCGGCGGGGATGACCACCTGTTCGGCGGGCTGGAGAATGACACGCTCTATGGCGATGACGGCAATGACGAGCTGAACGGCGAGGAGGGCGACGATCTCCTCTATGGCGGCGCCGGGGATGACCATCTGATCGGCGGCGAGGGCCGCAACCTGCTTTATGGCGATGACGGCCATGACACGCTGTTCGGCGGCAGCGGCAGCGATACGATGTATGGCGGCACCGGCAATGACGCGCTTGAAGGTCTGGACGGCAACGATGTCCTTTATGGCGACGAGGGCAATGACACCATCAACGGCGGGACCGGCAATGACTTCCTTGCCGGGGGCGCCGGCCATGATCTGATCCTCAGCATCAGCGGCCAGAACACCATGTTCGGCGGGCTGGGCGATGACACGATCTATGGCGGCACCGGGGCCGATTACATCGACGCGGGGCCCGGCTTCAACCTTGTCTCCGGCGGCGCCGGCCATGACACCATCGTCGGCGGCATCGACAATGACACCCTTCAGGGCGACGAGGGCAATGACAGCCTGCGCGGCTGGGGCGGCGACGATCTGCTGACCGGCAGTTCCGGCTATGACACGCTTTGGGGCGATGCCGGCAATGACGAGCTTTATGGCGGCACCGGCCAGGATGTCCTGATCGGCGGCGAGGGCAATGACCTGCTCAACGGCGGCGAGGACAATGACAGCCTCTATGGCGGTTATGGCAATGACACCTTTGCCGGCGGGGCGGGCGACGATTATGCCGAGGCCTTCATCGGCAGCAATCTGATGTATGGCGGCGCGGGCAATGACACCTTCCACGGCGGCGACGGCCATGACCGGATCGACGGCGACGAGGGCGATGACCGGCTGAACGGCTGGGGCGGCAATGACCGGCTTTCGGGCGGGCTGGGCAATGACGCGCTTTATGGCGGCAATGGCAGCGACAGTCTCTATGGCGGCGAGGGCAATGACTATCTCGAAGGCGGCGGCGATGCGGCGGCGGCCAACCTGCTTTATGGCGGTGACGGGCAGGATACGGTCTATGGCAGCATCGGCCATGACAGCATCTATGGCGATGCCGGCCATGACCTGCTCTACGGCCTGCGCGGCAATGATGTGCTGAATGGCGGGGCCGGCAATGACACGCTTTATGGCGGCTATGGCGATGACACCATCGCCGGCGGCGAGGGCAATGACTATGCCGAGGCCTTCACCGGCCGCAACCTGATGTATGGCGGGTTCGGCAGTGATACCCTTCATGGCGGCGACGGCCATGACACCATCAACGGCGATGAGGACAACGACCTGCTGAGCGGCTGGGGCGGCAATGACCAGATCTCGGGCGGCAGCGGCCGGGATACGCTTTATGGCGGCAATGGCAGCGACACGCTCTATGGCGGCGCGGGCGACGATTATCTCGAAGGCGGCGGCGATGCCACCTCCCGGGACCGGCTGTTCGGCGGCGAGGGCAATGACACCGCCTATGGCAGCATCGGCCATGACGAGATCTACGGCGAGGACGGCAATGACGTGCTCTACGGCCTGCGCGGCAATGATGTGCTGAATGGCGGGGCCGGCAATGACACGCTTTACGGCGGCTATGGCGATGACACGCTCGCCGGTGGTGACGGCGACGATTATGCCGAGGCCTTCACCGGCCGCAATGTGATGTATGGCGGCTTCGGCAACGACACCTTCCATGGCGGCGATGGCCATGACACCATCAATGGCGACGAAGGCAGCGACCGGCTGCACGGCTGGGGCGGCGATGATGTGCTGAATGGCGGGTCCGGGGATGACTTCATCTTCGGCGGCGCCGGGGCGGATATGCTCGTCGGCGGCGCGGGCAATGACTATCTCGAAGGCGGCACCGAGGATGCGGCGGCCAACCGCCTGTTCGGCGGCGACGGCAATGACACCGCGGTCGGCGGGCTCGGCAATGATGAATTGCAGGGCGAGGCGGGCAATGACGTGCTCTATGGCGCAAGGGGCAACGACCTGCTGAATGGCGGGGCCGGGGATGACACCCTCTATGGCGGCCTGGGCAATGACACCTTGGTCGGCGGCGAGGGCAACGACTATATGGAAGAGGTCGCTGGATCGAACCTGTTCTATGGCGGCGCCGGTAATGATACGATGATCGGCGGCACGGGCGACGATGTGATGTTCGCCGAGGTCGGCAACAACCTGATGCAGGGCGGGCTGGGCAATGACACGCTCCATGCCGGGTCGGGCACCGATATCCTGACCGGCGGCGGCGGGGCCGATGTCTTTGTCTTCGGCCATCCGGCGCGCATCGGCTTTGGCGAGGCCGGGGATGTCATCACCGATTTCACCTCGGGGGTCGACCGGATCGACCTGACCGCGCTGCAGACCACGTTCAACAGCACCAACGGCTTCCTCGGCAGCGGCCGCTCCTCCTTCTATTTCGATGCGGCACAGCAGATGCTGCTGGGGGATTCAGACGGCAATGGCGGGGTGGACTGGATGCTGCGGCTGACGGATGTCACCTCGGTGACGGCCGGCGATTTCCTGCTGTAAGGCGGGCCCGGCGGGGGCGGACGTTGCCGCCCTGCCCCGTCACCTCTGCGCGTTGTTCCAGAGGTTTTGGACGGCGTTTTGCATGTTTTTTGCGTAATCTGGGTTGTTGACGAACCCCGGGTCTGCGGCGGCGCGGTGCAGGCGCTGTTTCAGGGTGGCGCGGCGGGCGGGGTCGTTGCCGA
>NZ_JBMSDW010000035.1:0-19027 GCF_049445895.1 Neotabrizicola sp. VNH66 | reverse complement strand
CCCCGGCAAAAGACGCGCGCAGCTGCGCCGCCAGTGCCGCTTCATCACCGTCGAGCCCGGCCAGAACCGGAAAGCCCGACCGGATGCTGCGCGCGAAATCGGCAAAGAACGGATGTGCCATCAGCCCTGCCAGATCCGCCTCCGCCACCGCCGAAATCCCAAGCGCCGCCCGACGCCGCAGGTGCCTCAGACGGTCCTCGAACCCCGCAGGCGTCGGCCCGGCATGAACCGCCCAGGCCCCCGTCAGAACATCCGCAGCCCCCGAAGACCCATAAAGCGCGTCCAGGCTTTGCCGGAGCGGCAGATCCGGCGGCGGGCCGGCGGCCGGAACGAAGGGCAGGATCAGCGCCGGATCGACATGGAAGACCCGGCCCCGGTGGCCGGGCAGGAACCGTGTCCGCAGGCGGCGATAGGGGGCCGAGCCGAGAATGGCCGTGACCTCCATCCCCGCCAGATCCCCGAGCAGCGTCCAGAGATGCAGCGCCGTCTCCAGCCCCTCTTCCGCGGGCAGCAGCGGCAGGATCCGCGCGCCCGGGGGCGCGAACAGGCTGTCGGTGCCGCAGTCCGGATCGGGGACGATCACCTCGCGGGCCATGGACAGGGCCTGGATCCGCTCCGTCAGGGAAAGCCGGTCGGTCTCGGCGGTGACGAAGCCCTGCGCCTCCAGCATCTGCCGCAGGGCCGGGGCGTTGCGCAGGCGCCGGGACAGCCCGCCGTGCCAGAGGAGCACCCGCTCCGCTCCGCCGGGCGGCACCGTGGCCCGCAGCCGGGTGATCGCCTCAAGGCTGTGCGGTGTCAGCTCCAGCCCGGCCAGAGACCCGATGGTCGCCGCATGAAGCCGGGGGATGCGCAGGCTCTCGTCCGGTGCCAGCACCCGCAGCGGATGGCCGGGCAGCAGTGCCCCGATCGCCTGCCGCGCCTCGGGCGGCAGATCCGCCGCGATCAGGACCGGGGTGCCCGGCGGCGCGCGGTGCGTGGCCAGCAAGAGTTGCGGCAGATCCTCCAGCAGAAAGCGGGCGCGCCAGCCTGGAGCCCGGTCTGAGGTCCTGTCTGCGGGCTGATCTGCGGTCCGGGCCCCGCCCGGCCAGAGGGCCCAGAGGGCCTCTCCCGATGCTTCCCCCGGTGCTTTCCCGGCCGCGGACGGCGGCGGCAGGTCGGGCCGGGCGGCGGAAGACAGCGCCAGCCAGTTCCCCCGGCCGGTCCAGACGGCCCCGGTCCCGGCCTGCACCGTGGCATTCCTCAGGCAGAGGCTCTGAACCGCAGGGCTGGCGACCACAAGTCCGCGCAGGGCAAGATGGTGATGGGCGGCCAGCCGGGGCCGTGGAACAGCCCGCGGACCCGCCTCTGCCCAAAGCGCAGCGAGCTCGTCCTCAAAAACCGTTCTGCGCATATCCCGTCCTTTGCCCGTCAGGCCCTGCACCGTGGATGTGCGGCAGAATGCGGCGCCTTGCAACGCCAGCCTGTTTCCCGGGCAAAACATCGGCTGCCGGTCCGGGAGGCCGCGGAGTGAACGGCCTGTGGTCTTGCACGGCCTTTGGCCATATGGTTCTGCTGCCGCAAGGGCCTTTTTCCCGGCAGAGTGCGGGATGTCGGCATCGGCCCTGCTGCCGGGATGACAATGGTCCCGCCGGCGGCAGATGCTGAGACAGAAGAAGAGGAAAGACATGGTGCGCGACTTTTCCGATCCGGTCCGATCCGCTCCGGGCGGAATCCGCGCTGAAAGGCAAAGCGCCGTTCTGGTCACCCGCCGCGGCTGGCGGGCGCAGGACTGGCTGGAGCGGCGGATGCGCGACGCGATGCTGGCGCAAGGCCCGCTGCCGGCGGACGGGGGGCCGCGGCAGCCGGTCTATGCCGCCTTTCCCTGGTCGGCCTATATCGACACGCTGGAGCGCCCCGATGTGCTGGAGGCGCCGCTGCTGCGCAATGCCTTGCGCACGCTGGCGCTTCTTGTGCCGCAGGGCGTCGCGGCGGTGACGGTCTGCCAGCATCCGCAGCTTCCGGCGCATCTGCCGCGTCTGGCCGCCGCCGGGATCACCGATCTGTTCTGGACCGGCGATCCTGCCACGGCCGGGCCGCTGCCGTCCGGGCTGCGGCTGCATTCATTTCCCGCCCTGCCTGCCCCCGACGCCCCGCCGGTGACCGGAGAGGGGCCGGGGGCAGCCTTTGCCTTCTGCCCGACCGAGAATGGCGGCAATACGCCCCGGCTCTGGGGGGCGGTGGCCGCCGGGCTGATCCCGGTGCTGCCGCTGGCCCTGCCGGCATTGCCCGGGCCTGCGGCGCTGTGGCAGGCGGGGGCCGTCCTTTATGCGGCGGGCACGGATCCGGCCGGACATCTGGAGGCGATCGCCGCCGCGCCAGAACGGCTGGAGGCGATGCGCACCGCCCTTGCCGGGCTGTGGCTGATCCATGGCGGCGGCGGCCCGGTCCATGACATCCTGCTGTGTCTGCTGGAACGGGGCCGCGACATGCCCCTGCCCCCGGCGCCATCCGCGGCCGGCAGCCTGCTGTGGCCGCTGATCCGCCGGTTCCGGGACCAGCCCCGCCTGACCCCGGCCGAGGCCCAGCTGGTGCTTCAGCAGGCCTCGATCGACCTGCTGTGCGGCAATGAGGATGTGCTGGCCCTGTCCCCGGGGGCGGAATCGGCGGCGGCCTGGCGGCTGGTGGCGCAGGCGCGGGCGGCCCTGCCCCCGACCAGCCCCGACAGCGCGCGGCTGGATGTCATTCTGGGGAATATGCGCGACAGGAACCGGCTGCCGCTTGGCGCGCCCGCCCGCGGCCGCGCCGCCTCGGCCCCGATGCGGGTCTTTCTGCTGGGGCCGCGGGGGCAGCGGACGCCGCTGTCCTATGCGCCGATCTGGCCGCATCTGGGCGGCAGGATCGCCTTTGCCGAAACGCCGGAGGCGGCGGATCTGATCGTGACCGGCTGGAGCCGGGATCTGGAGGATCATGCCGGGGCGCTGGCGGGGCTTTGCGGGCCGAAGGCTGCCGGAAAGGCGGGGGGGCCGCAGCTGGCCGTCCTGTCGGAAGAGCCGCTCTGGGACAGTTTGTGGAGCGGGGCGGAGCGGGACGGAGTGGCCGGGAACAGAGTGGCCGGGAACAGTCTGGCCGCGCGCGACCGGGTGCTGGAAAGCGGCACGCTGCGGCTGCGCTACCGCCATCTCAACCATGTGAATTCCGGGATCTTCGCCTTCCGGCATCTGCCGTGGTTCGTCCTCAGCGCCGACAGTTTCCCGGCCCGCTATGCCGCGCTGATCGCGGGTTTCGCCGCGATGCGGCCGCGCGACCTGCTGCGCCACTGGGCGGCGGCGCCGCTGCAGGCGGCGTTTCTGGCCGAACGCCGCGCGGGCGGGGAATATCACGCCGCCTTTCCGGCCGAGGGCGTGGCGGGCCTGTGCCTTTACCGCAGCCGCGTGGCCGAACTGACCCCCGGGGCCCGGGTCCTGCGGATGGGTCAGGGTTGGCCCGGCAGCGGCCCCCGGCGCCAGGACCTGCCCGACTGGCATCTGGACAAGCTGGCCCGGCTGCATGGCCGGCTGCGGGTCTGCGGCGCCTATGAAAACACGCTGCACCGCGATTACATCACCGAAAAGCCCTTTGATGCCTTTGCCGCCGGCGCCATTCCGGCGGTGCTGGCGGATGCGGGGCACCGGCTGTTCGAGCTGATCCTGCCCGAGGCGATGCTGAACACGGTGATGGCCCCGCCGGATCTGGCCGCGGCCCGGATCGCCGCGCTGACCCCCGACCTGATCCTTGCCGAAGCCTGGCTGGAAACGGCGAAGGGCCTGCTGTCCCGGTTCCGTGACCTGCCCCGGATACGGGAGGAACGGCAGCGCATCGCCGATGCCTGTATCCATGAGCTGCGCGGCCTTCTGGCGGATCCCCCCGCCGCGGCCGCCCCGCCTTGACAGGGCGGGGCGATCCGCCCACGACATCGGCCCGACCCGCCTGCCAAGATTGTCCGACGCCAATTGAAAGAGACCCATGACGGACCGCCCCATTCTCAGCATCCTGCTTCTTTGCCATAACGAGGCTGTCTTCATCCGGCGGGCCGTCCGCTCGATCTTGTCCCAGACCTTTGACCGGCCGGCCGAGATCATCCTGATGGATGATGCTTCCGTCGATGGCAGCGCCGAGATCGTCCGGGCCGAGGTGGCCGCCGCCGCCCGGCCGAATTTCTCCCTCCGGGTGATCCGGTCCGAGACCACCCTCGGCAACGGGGCGGCCTTCGTCACCGCCCTCGCCGCGGCGCGGGGCCTCTATTACCATGTGCTGGACGGCGATGATTTCTGGGTCGACCCCGACAAGCTGCGCAAGCAGGCAGAGCTGCTGGACACGACCCCCGGCCTGACCGGGGTGGCGCACCGGGCCATCGTGCGGTCCAGCGCCGATGGCAGCGAAAGCTTTCACCCCCAGCAGGAGCCGCCGAAGCCCGTCCTGAATATCGAGGACCTGCTGACGGGGCGGATCTATTTCCACACCAGCACCATGCTGTTCCGCAACAGCTTTTACAATCCGGCGACCGGCGGCAGCGATGTGCCCGCGATCTTCCGCGATGTGCGCGGCGACACGATCCGGCTTTACGTCCATGCCTTCCGCGGCAGCATCCGCTATCTGCCGCAGACCATGTCGGTCTATGACGACCATCGCGGCGGCATCTGGACCGGGCTGGACTGGCCGGGCAAGCGCGACCTGCTGAACAACCTCTATACCCAGCTGTCGCAGCACGGCTATCTGACCGATATGGGCGATGCCCGCGCCAGCGCCTTCATGGCCGAGCAGCTGGCGGCGATCGCCGCCTATGCGCCCAGCTCGCTGCGGCCGATCTCGCTGCATCCCGATCAGGTGGCCACCGCGCCGCGCCAGCGGCTGACCGAGGTCAGCCGCGTCGCCTCGCTGCTGGATCTGGAGACCCAGCTCTCCGGCCTGACCGCGGCCGGCCATTTCGAGGATGCGCTGCGGCTGGTCTTCCGCTTTCTCAGCGCGCTGGCCTATGATCCGAACATCTCGGTCGCCGGCCGGTCGCGGCGGCTGAGTTCGGTCGAGATCGACTGGCACTGCGCCCATATCGGCGGGCTGATCGCCGCGCGGCAGAAGATCCTGCCCGTGGCCGCCGATCCCGCCAGCCTGGCCGAAGGCCCGGTGGTCCTGCTGGTCTCCGGCATGGCCGAAGATCAGGACGGCATGTGGGCTCAGACCCGCGACATGGTGGCACTGTGGCGGGGGCGGCGGCGCATCGTCATCCTTTCGACCGAGCTTCTGCCCACCATGCCCGATATCCAGGCCCGGCTGGGCGAGGATGTGGAACTGCTGCTGAACACCGATCAGGGGCTGGTGGAAAAGACCGCCTGGCTGATCTGGCATATCGCCCGGCTGAAACCCGCACAGATCCTGGTCAATCCCGCGCGCAATGATGTGGTCATCGCCGCCGGGCTGCGCCGCGAACATGCGCCCCGCATCCACCTTCTGGGCACCTACCGCACCGGCTATCTGCCGGGCTGCCATTCCTATGCGCTGGACGGCTATGTGCTGCGCCGGCCCTATGATCTGGCCTGGTTCGCCAGCCTTGCCCCGCAGCGCGAGGTGATCCATCTGCCGCTGTTCCTGCACGAGGCGCCCGCCACCGCCGCCGCGGCCGGGGCGCCTCTGGTGACGGCCACCTTCTCCCGCTCGGAAGAGGCGCTGGATGCGAATTACGATTACGGGCTGCATCTCGTCGTGCCGGTGCTGCTGCGCTCGGGCGCGCATCGGCATGTGCATCTGGGGCCCCTGTCCGATTCCGCGCTGAACCGCATCCGCAAAGAGCTGATCCGGCAGGAAATCCCGCCGGAGGCCTTCCAGCATCATCCCGGCAGCGGCGATACCGGCGCCGATCTGGTGGCGGCGGGGGCCACGGTGTTCCTGCAGGGCTTCCCCCGGCCGGACAGCGCCGCCGTGCTGGCGGCGATGGCGGCCGGACTGCCGGTGATCGCGCATCGCAGCTATCTGCACCCGGCCCTGTCGCTGGCCGATCTCTGCCCGCCCGAAGCGGCAGAATGGGCCGATGCCGAACAGCTGGCCGCGATCATCCGCGGCATCGGCCCGGCCTGGATGAAGGCCCAGACCGAGGCCCTTGGCCGTCATCTGGAAAACCGGCTCGCCGGCGGGGCGGCCCTGTCGGCGGCACTTGGCGAGGGGTTCATGGCGCCGGTCCCGGCGGCACAGATCCCGCAGCTGCCGGTGCCCGACGGGCGGCAGGAACTGCGCCGCCTGATGACGGAACTGCTGGAAATGACGGTCTTCCGGGTCTGAACCCGCGGCCCTGCGGTCCCCGGGCACCCGGGGACCCGCCTCTCAGGCCTGCATGTTCTGCAGATGGGCCCGGATGGCGTATTCGATATTGTCGTAGACCCGCAATTCGCCATGTTCCAGCACCACGCCCATGGTGCAGAGCTGCCGCATCGTCTCCATCGAATGCGCCACCACCACCGCGCCGCTGGCCCGCATCCGGCTGAGAAAGACCGCCTTGCTTTTCTTGCGGAAGGCCTCATCGCCGACGCTGGTCACCTCATCCACCAGATAGGTGTCAAAACGGATGCCCATGCTGACCCCGAAGGCCAGCCGCGACAGCATCCCCGAGGAATAGCTGCTGATCGGCAGGTGGAAATGATGGCCGAGTTCGGCGAAATCCTCGACAAATTCCACCAGCGCATCGGTATCGACACCATAGACCCGGGCGATGAACCGCGCGTTCTGCGCCCCGGTCAGACTGCCATGGAAGCTGCCGGCAAAGCCCACCGGCCACGAGATCGTCCCGTCCGAGATCACCCGCCCCGAACTGGGCTTCAGCGTGCCCGCGATGATGCGCAGCAGGGTTGATTTCCCCGCCCCGTTGCGCCCGAACAGCCCCACCGATACGCCGGTGGGAAAGGTGACATTCAGCCGGTTCGCCACCGTCTTGCGATGGCCGTCCCGGACAAAGGTCTTCGTGATGTTTTCCAGCCGGATCACGGAAGCCGCCTCTCAGCGCCGGTCGCGAATACTGTAATAGATCAGCACCCCGATCGACCATGCCATCAGCAGGAAGAAGGCCGTCAGCCCCAGAAGCGTCCAGCGGGCCGGATATTCCGCCTTCTGCGCCACCGTGGGCATGATATGCGCCGCCAGATAGCGCGATTTGCGCTGCGCCTCGGCCTGGGCCACATCATAGGCTGCCAGGGCGGTGTGATAGGTCTGCTCGGCAAATTCGCGGTCAACGCTCAACCGTTCGAATTCGGCCACCATGGTCGCATAATCCTCGCCGCCCGGACCCTGGCCGTTCTCGCCGAATTTCTGGCGTTCTTCGGCGATGCGGCGCTGGATGACGATGATCCGCTGCTCGGTCTGGGTGATGCGCGGATCGGTTTCGGTGGCGGTGGCCCGCAGCAGGTCCAGTTCGACATAGCTTTCGGCCAATTGGGCCTGGAGGCTGTTCAGCACGCCCATCTGACCCTGCAGATCGGCGACCGGATCGACCACCCGGCTCTGCATGCGGAATTTGGTCAACGCCTCGCGGGCTTCCTTCAGCCGCTCCAGCGCCCGTTCCATCTCGGTCCGGGTGTAGCGGGTGGCATCTTCGCGCGCATCCTGCGACAGCAGGTTCACCTTTTCGGTGCTGCGCTCCAGGATCTTGGTGGCGATGAGGGTGGCATCCTCGGCCGTAAAGGCCAGCACCCGCAGGGTCATCAGCCCCGAGCTGGTGTCATAGGTGATCTTGACCTTGTCTTCCCAGTGATCGACCAGATCCTCGATCGAACCATCGGGGTTGAAGGCGAAGATCGGGTCGTTCGGCCAGGCCTTGGAGAAGATCGCCTTCAGGTCGATCTCGTCATCCAGAAACTCCACCAGCTCCTGGCTGTGGATGTAGTCATAAAGGATGTCGGCATCGGAACTGCTGCCCGAAAGGCGGGTCAGCCCGCCCAGAATGCCAAGCGAGGAGGAGACCTCCTCGGTGCGGACCGAAAAGCCGACGGTCGAGGCATATTGATCGACCGCGACCAGCCACAGATAGGAGGCGGTG
This sequence comes from Neotabrizicola sp. VNH66, assembly GCF_049445895.1. NCBI lineage: Bacteria > Pseudomonadati > Pseudomonadota > Alphaproteobacteria > Rhodobacterales > Paracoccaceae > Neotabrizicola > Neotabrizicola sp. VNH66. Next base: position 10,992 of record NZ_JBMSDW010000035.1, on the reverse strand, counting down.
AGGAAGACCGGCAGGACCACGAGGGCGGCAAAGCTGGCCAGGATACCGCGGTGGCGGAGCTGCATCGCGGCCTCGGCGGCCACCGGCCGCACGGCAGAGAGCTTCGAGGGCGCAGGCGCTGTCCCGGCGGGCGGGCCCCCCGGCCGGGCCTCGGCCTTGAGCACGGGCCTGACCGGCGCGGGAATGGCGGATTCCCGTGCGGCCCCGTCTCCCGCCAAAGGGCGGGCCGGGCTGACCGCCGCACCGGCGGGCGGGCGGCCCGCGGTCAGACCGACCATGCGCCGCAGGGTGGATCTGGCCACGGCGGTTTCGGGCAGGGGCACGGCAAGGGGCGGCCTCTCCTGGCTGCCCTCGCGGTCTTTCTGGGGCGGCGGCACCTCCGGTCCGGGCTGCGGCGGCACGGCCCCGCCCGGATTGCTGACGGGGGCGACCTGCGGCTCCGGTACGCGATTGGATTCATGCAATGATTTGGTCATGGTGATCCGCTGAACAAATGGTTTTCGGAGTCAGCTCCCCTGACACCCTTTTCTTACAGGAGGCCCTGTGATAGTTCCAGAGGCTGTTTCGGGGAAGACCATGACCCAGCCCTCATCCGCGCAGCCGCCCGTTTCCGCCGGAAAATCCCCGACCGTTCCCCCGCCCCTTCCGCCGGCGCAAACCAGCCGCTCCCGCCGCAGATTCCCGACCCTGCGCACGGTCATCGCGCTGATTTTGCGCGAAATGGCGACCAGCTACGGAAATTCTCCCGGCGGCTATCTCTGGGCGGTGCTGGAACCGGTGGCCGCGCTGGCCATGTTCTCGCTGGGGTTTTCGCTTATTTTTGCGGCACCGCCGATCGGCAACAGCTTTCCGCTGTTCTATGCGACGGGTCTGCTGCCCTTCTCGCTGTTGAACGACATCGCGAACAAGACGGCCACCGCGATCCGGTTTTCGCGGCCGCTTCTGGCCTATCCGGTGGTCAGCTTCATGGATGCGCTTCTGGCGCGGTTCCTGCTGAACGTGCTAACCCATCTCATGGTGGCCTATCTGGTGTTCTTCGGCCTCATCGTGATCTTCGATGCACGGGCAGAGCTCAATCTGCCGGTCATCCTGCTGGGCTTCGGCCTTGCCGCCTGTCTGGGCCTGGGGATCGGCACGCTGAACTGCTATCTGATGACCGCCTTCCCGATCTGGGAACGCACATGGCAGATCCTGACCCGGCCGCTGTTCATCGTCTCGGGCATCTTCTTCACCTATGATTCCATGCCGAAATCCGTCCAGGAGATCGCATGGTACAATCCGCTGCTGCATATCATCGGCACCACCCGCGACGGGTTCTACGGCGCCTATCGGGCCGATTATGTCAGCGTGACCTTCGTCATGGCGGTGGCCTGCCTGACATTCTTCCTGGGAATGCTGCTGCTCTGGCGTCATAACCGCAGTCTGCTGGAAAACTGACCCCCCGCCGCCGCATCGGCTGCTGACATCGGGATGGCGTCCTTTTATACGGATAGGAACATATTGAGTTTTTCAGCAGTCTTCGGACATGTGCCATGCCCATTCCGGTTGACAAAGCCCGCGTCGCAACCATCCCTCCAAACCGGGCGGGTGTTTCCGGTCCGGCCGCTGATATTGAATAAGGTGCTATAGATGCCGGATGAGCCTTTGGCCGATCTGCCCGTTCTGATCCTTGCCCCTGCCGCGCGCAGCCGGCCGGCCGCCGCCATGCTGCTGGAGCTGTCGTCCCTGGCAGAGGTCGTGCCCGATATCGCACAGGCGCAGATCCGGCTGAGGGAAACGCCGAAGGCGCGGCTCGTCTTCCTGTGCCCGCGGCCCGAGCCCTGGGTCGCCGAGGCGCTGGCCGCGGGGGTGGCGCCCGCGCAGGCGGTGAAGGACTGGCAGGCGCTGCTGAAGGGGATCATGCCCGGCCTGCGCCGGCAGCGCCGCCGGACGGTGCTGCTGTTCGAGGAAAGCCTGACCCATTCCGCCGCCGCCTGCGCCGCCGCGCTCGGGCTGGACTGGGGGGGACGGCCCGCGCCCGTCCTGCCGCCGTCGGATCCGGTGCTGGACATCATCGCCCGCGACGCCCTGCTCAGGGTCCCGGCCGCCCATACGCTGGCCGCGGAGCTGGAGGCCACGGCCTTCGTCCCCGAGGGGTATGAGCCGTTCTTCCTCAGCGATCCCGACGATGTTTTCGCGACCTATAACGCCGTCCGGCAGGACCGCGCCGGGCTTGCCGCCACCGCCGCCGACCTGCGTGACAGCCTGACTGGCCGGCAGGAAGAGATCGACAGCCTGTCGCGCGATGTCGCGGCGCGGGATGCGGATCTGGCCACCGCCGCCGCGGCGGCCGCAGGGGCGCAGGATCAGCTCCGCGATCTGCAGGACAGCCAGACCGCCCTGTCCCAGCAGGCCGCTGAAGACAAGGCCCGGATCGGCGCGCTGGAGGACGAAGCCGCCGCGCTGCGCGGCCGGCTGACGGAAGAGACCGCGGCGGCGGAGGATCTGCGCAACGCGCTGGTCGCTCGCGAGGCCGAGATTGCCGGGCTGACCCGGGAAGCCGGAGAGCAGGCCGGCGCCTTGTCGGAAGCCCAGGCCGAAGCGGCACTGCTGCGGGACCAGATCCGGCTGGAGGCCGAAAATCTGCAGAAACAGCAGGCCGAAATCACGGCGCTGCAGGCCGCATTGGCCGAGCAGGGGACCGAGCTGGGGGCCGAGCGCGATGCGCTGCGCCGCGATCTGGCAGAACGCGACGCCCAGACCGCCGACCTCCTGCGCGAGGTCGAGGCGCAGAACCACAAACTGCTGGAAGCGGAGGCCGAGGCGGCATTGCTGCGCGACCAGATCCGGCTGGAATCCGGCAATCTGTTGAAGCTGCAGGCCGAGACCACGGCGCTGCAAACCGCATTGACCGAGCAGGGGACCGAGCACGATGCGCTGCGCCGCGATCTGGCCGAGCGCGACGCCCAGACCGCCGACCTCCTGCGCGAGGTCGAGGCGCAGAACCACAAGCTGCTGGCCGCAGAGGCCGAAGCCGCACTGCTGCGCGACCAGATCCGGCCGCAGGCCGCCAGCCTGCACCGGCTGCAGATCGAGACCAAAGCGCTGCATGCCTCGCTGGCCGAGCAGGGGGCCGAATGCGATGCGCTGCGCCGCGATCTGGCGGAACGCGACACGCTGACCGCGGAGCTTATGCGCGAGGTTGAGGCGCAGAACCGCGATCTGGCCGGACGCGACAAGCAGACCGTCGATCTTCTGCGCGAGGTCGAGGCGCAGAACCGCAAGCTGCTGGACGCGGAGGCCGAAACCGCGCTGCTGCGCGACCAGATCCGGCTGGAGGCAGAGAACCTGCGGCAGTTGCGGAGCGATCTGAAGGCCCGGACGGACCGCACCGCCGCCGCGGAATCCGCCCTGCAGGGGCTGCAGGCCGAATTCAGCCGCTACCGCGACACCACCGAGGCGGAGCAGACCCGGGCCAAGGCCGAGGCACAGGCCGCCATCCGGCAATTGCAGGATCAGCTCTATCAGACCGGCGAAGGGCTGGAGCATTATCACGCCCAGCTTGAGGCCCTGCAGATCGAACGGCAGGAGCAGCTGGCACAGATCCGCCAGCTGCATCAGATCCGCGAGGAGCTGGAGGGATATTTCGATCAGGCGCAGCATCTGTCGGGACAGGTGGACAGCCTGACCTTCGAGGTTGACCGGCTGCAGACCGAAACCGCGACCAGCTTTGCCGCGCTGACGCAGAGCGAGCAGCAGTCCGACCAGCTCAAGGCCGAGATGCAGCGCATCTACGGATCGCGGAGCTTCCGGCTGATGAAGCCGCTGTGGCGGGTCCGGAGCGCGATGCGGACCTCATCTTCGGAATGACCCGGCACGGGAACCCGCAAACAGGGAAGCAGCGATGAAACGGATGGTCACCGGCGGGGCCGGAACGGTCGGAGCGGTCACGGTGCGGCAGGCAATCTGCGGCGCCGGACGGCCGGGGGTCCGGGCATGAAGCTGCTGGTGTTCGGACAGACCGGACAGGTGGCCCGCGAGCTGGCCCGCGCCCTGACGCGGGACGGGGACGGCCGCGCACCGGAGGCGGTCTTCCTGGGCCGGGAAACGGCCGATCTGATGCAGCCCGAAAGCTGCGGCGCGGCGATCCGGCTGCACCGTCCCGATGCGGTGATCAATACCGCCGCCTGGACCGCGGTGGACCGGGCCGAGACCGAGGAGGCGGCCGCCACCACGGTCAATGGCGCGGCCCCCGGGGCCATGGCGCAGGCCGCGGCGGATCTGGGCCTGCCCTTCCTGCATGTCTCGACCGATTATGTCTTTTCCGGCGAGGGAACCCGCGGCTGGAGCGAAACCGACCGGCCGGCCCCTCTCAACGCCTATGGCCGCTCAAAGCTGGCGGGCGAGACGGCTGTTCTGGCCGCCGGGGGCAATCCGCTGATCCTGCGGACCTCCTGGGTGTTTTCGGCCCATGGCACGAATTTCGTGAAGACCATGCTGCGGCTGTCCGAAAGCCGCAGCACCCTGAACGTGGTCGAGGATCAGATCGGCGGCCCCACCCCGGCCTCGGCCCTTGCGGCCACCTTGCTCATGCTGGCCGGGGCGCTGCGGGCCGGGGCGGCGGGCGGGGTCTATCATTATGCCGGGGCGCCCGAAACCAGCTGGGCCGGGTTCGCCCGCGAGATATTCGCCCGGGCGGGCCGGGCGGTCACGGTGACGGGCATCCCCTCCTCGGCCTATCCGGCCCCCGCGCGGCGGCCACTGAATTCCCGGCTGGACGGGGCCGGATTGCAGAGAGATTTCGGGATCATGCCTGCAGACTGGCGGGCGGATCTGTCGCGGGTGATCGGAGAGCTGAGCCATGGGTGACAACAAGATGCAGCGCAAAGGGATCATCCTTGCCGGCGGATCGGGCACGCGGCTTTATCCCATCACGCTCGGCATCTCGAAACAGCTGATGCCGGTCTATGACAAGCCGATGATCTATTATCCGGTCTCGGTGCTGATGCTGGCCGGCATCCGCGAGATCGCCATCATCACCACGCCGCAGGATCAGGACCAGTTCCGGCGCCTTCTGGGCGACGGCAGCCAGTGGGGCCTGTCCTTCACCTTCATCTCCCAGCCCAGCCCCGAGGGGCTGGCGCAGGCCTATATCCTGGCCGAGGCGTTCCTGGCCGGGGCCCCTTCGGCCATGGTTCTGGGCGACAACATCTTTTTCGGTCAGGGCCTGACCCGGCTTCTGGCCGAGGCCGATGCCCAGGACAGCGGCGGCACCGTCTTCGGCTACAAGGTCTCGGACCCGGAACGCTATGGTGTCGTCGGCTTCGATGCGGCGGGTCAGGTGGTGTCGATCGTCGAGAAACCCGCGAAGCCCGCCTCCAGCTATGCGGTGACGGGCCTCTATTTCCTGGACGGCACCGCCCCGGCCCGCGCCCGGCAGGTCACGCCATCGGCCCGGGGCGAGCTGGAGATCACGGCCCTGCTGGAAATGTATCTCGCCGAGGGCAGCCTGCAGGTCCGCCGCATGGGCCGCGGCTATGCCTGGCTGGACACCGGCACCCATGGCAGCCTGCTTGATGCCGGGAATTTCGTGCGCACCATGGAAGAACGGCAGGGCCAGCAGGTCGGCTGCCCGGAAGAGATCGCCTTCGAGCATGGCTGGCTCAGCGCGGCCGAACTGCAGGCGCTGGCCGCGAAATATGCCAAGAACACCTATGGCCAGTATCTGGCGGGCCTGCTGAACCAGACCCGGGTGGCGGAGTAAGCGGGTGACCTGCGGACCGGTCCCCTTCCGGCCCGGTCTGCAACGCTGCACCCGATCCGGCCGGCCCGGGGAAAGCTGATCCCTGGCAGATCGCAGCCCGCGATCTGCGCAGGCCCCTGCCTTACAGCGGCCCGGGTGTGCTTCCGGGCCAGCCGGCCTCGGGGTCAAAGGGCCGGTCAGAGGGGCGGTCAAAGGTCTGGGCGGCGGCCAGATCGGCCAGAAGTTCGGCCTCGCGGTCGAAACAGGCCTGCACATGGTCCCGGATCGCCCGGGCCGCGGCCAGGATCGCGGGCGCGTCCAGCCGCACGAACCTGTCGCCCAGCTTCCACTGCACCGCATATCCGGGGTCGGTCATCGCCGACAGGGCCGCCGCAAGGATCCGTTGCTGACTGACCTCGCCGGTGTCGAAGAACAGGCCCTCCACCGTGATCCCGGCATGGATCGCCACATCGCGCCGCGCCCGGATCCGGTCCTGTTCGGCCGCGATCTCCGCCGCCTTCTGCACCGCTTCCGGGATCATCCGGGTCCAGTCGATGCTCATGCCATATCCTCCTCGGCAGGGGTCAGGGCCGGCAGGACGACCGGGCCGGGATCAGAGGTGTAGATCGGGGCGGGATGGGTGACGGCCTCCGCCTCTTCCGTCGGGGGCCAGGGAACCGGACCATGCGGCAGGATCAGTGGCACGGTGAGAAGGCCCTCCGCCGCGCGCGTCACATCCCCCGCGATCCAGGGGCTGGCGATCGCTGACCGCGGCAAGACCGCCCCGGGCGGCAGCTGCGCGAAATCCAGCGCCACACCGTCCAGGGTCAGGAGATCCCCTGAGACCATGACGGTCAGGGCAGCGTCCATACGGACGGGGGTCAGAACGAGTTTCATGGCTGTCTCCCCTCAGAACCAGCGGCCGATGGCCTGCAGGCTGGTCGTCACCTCGGTGCCGGACGATTACGCCGCATATTGCTGGAATGCGGCCTGGGTGGTGCTGGTGCAGCGCCCGCTTGCCCAGCGGCCTGCCGCAAGCGGGGCGGCCGAAACACTCACAAGGCTGTTTGCGAAAGCGGCGGGAAAGCTCCAGACCCCCTCGGCAGCGGCAGAGAAGATCGTGCCCGCCGCCGTGCTGCAGGTCAGGGCCGGCCCTGCGGAAAGCCAGCAGATCTGCGTGCCGTCGGCCAGCCGGAGATAGTCTCCGTTGGCATTGCTGCCGCGTTCGGCCATCGCGCCGGTGGGCTGACCCGCCGTCTGGCTGACCGGCCCGACCATGAACTGGCCGGCGGGCAGCGGATACCACAGGATCGGCGTGGTCAGGCTTGTCCCCTGCCAGCCGATCCACGCCCGGCTGTTGGCCTGAGACGGGGTGCCGGAGGAGCGGAAGTCCAGAAAGATCCGGTGGCGCGACGTGCCGGTCGAAGCGGCACTCGCCTCCATGACCTGCAGGATATGAACCCAGGCCGCCGATTCCGGCCCCCCCGGTGTGGTTCCGGCGCCATAAGAATAGTTCCCGGGCGGCAGATCCCGCTCGTGCAGGGGGGTGGTCCCGCCCAGGACAACGGCCCCGCCGATCCCGGGATCGCCGACCTTGGCCAGACGGCCCGCCGTGCGGTCGGCCACCGATTGCGTCACCGCCGCACCGGTGACCGGGACATTGATGCTGAAGCCCGCGGCCGACAGCAGGGCCCGCTGGACACCCGCCACCGACAGGCCGATCTGCCCCGCCGCCGGGGCGAACAGCCCGCTGTCCGGACTGCCCAGAAAGGCCATGCCCGGCCGGGTGGCAAGGCCCGCATCCGCGATCAGCCCGGCCGGCAGTTCGACCGCGCCGCTGGCGGCCCGGGCGCGCAGGGCGGTCTGGAAACTGCTGCCATTCGGGCTGGTCTTGAGGACAAAATCATTGTCCCCCGCCGTGCCCATCTCGGCCCGTCCGGACCAGCCGGTCTGGAACAGAAGACTGGCGGTATCGCCCGCCGCCGCCTTGTTGATCTTCAGCTGATGGCCCGCCCCGGCATGGGTAAGAAGGCTGGCTTCGGCAGAAACCGCCAGCCGGTTGACCGGATCCGCCTCGGTGGCGATCCCCAGCCCCGCCGCACGCTGCATCACCCCCTCGGGGCCCAGCCAGACCGTCCCGTCGAAGACGACCGGACAGCCCTCGTCCAGCACCTCGACGCGCCAGCCGCGGCGGGGGGACATGAACTTCCAGAGGTTCACGTCCCAGAGCGCGACCCGGCCTTCCTGTCCGGCAAAGGCGCCCGCGGCCCCGGCCGGCACGATATAGCGTTCGCCCTGCACCGGCGCGACCGGCGGGGAAAGGCTCCGGCGGCTGACGACGACCGGCTGGACGATCAGATCCAGGAGAGCCAGCGCCTCGTTATGGGTCACATGCTTCTGGGCCTGATTCTGCTGGATAAACGGCAAGTCCAGAACGGCAGACGTATCTGTGGACATCGGGAACCTCTTTCCTGGGCTCCGGAGTTTTAGAAAAACCTGCTTTGCGCGGCATTAAGCCTGCGTCCGCGCCACCGGCCGTTCAGGCAACAGGCAGACCGCGGATCATCGCGGCGGTTTTGGACCTTTCATCCCCGCCGATGGTGGCACGACAGGATTTTTTTGATAAGAGTGCGCCGGTTGCGGCAGACATGCCTGCAGTCATTTGTCCAAAGAGGTTTGCATGAACATCACCCCGGTTCTTTTGTGCGGCGGCTCCGGCACGCGACTCTGGCCCCTGTCACGCAAATCCTACCCCAAGCAGTTCACCAGACTGACCGGGGAAGGCTCGCTGTTCCAGCAATCCGCACAGCGTCTTGCCGGTCAGGCGGGCCATGTGGCCTTTGCCGATCCGATGGTCGTCACCAATGCCGATTTCCGCTTCGTCGTCACCGAACAGCTGACCGAGGTGGGCATCAACCCCGGCCCCGTCCTGATCGAGCCGGAGGGGCGCAACACCGCCCCCGCCATTCTGGCCGCCGCCCTGCATCTGGCCGCGACCGACCCCGAGGCGGTGATGCTGGTCGCGCCCTCCGACCATGTGATCCCCGATGCGGCGGCGTTCCGCGCGGCGGTCGCCGCCGGGCTGGCCGCCGTGGCCGAGGGCCGTCTTGTCACCTTCGGCATCACCCCGGACCGGCCGGAAACCGGCTATGGTTATCTGCAGCTCTCGGCCCAGCCCGATGGCAGCGGCGCGCCGGTCGCCCTGACCCGTTTCGTCGAAAAGCCCGATCTGGCGCGTGCCACCGCCATGCTGGCCGACGGGGCCTATCTGTGGAATTCCGGCATCTTCCTGTTCCGGGCCCGCGATATCCTGACCGCCTTCGAGACCCATGCCCCGGCGATGGTCGCGCCCGTCCGGGCCGCTGTCGCGGAGGCGAAGGCCGATCTCGGCTTCCTGCGTCTGGCCGCCGGTCCCTGGGCCAAGGCCGAGGAGCTGTCGATCGACTATGCCGTGATGGAGAAATCCGACAAGCTTTCCGTGGTGCCCTTCGCGGCGGGCTGGTCGGATCTCGGCGGCTGGGATGCGGTCTGGCGGGAAACCAGCCCGGATGCCAAAGGGGTCGTCACCTCGGCCGGGGCCACCGCGATCGATTGCGAGAATGCGCTGCTGCGGTCCGAAGCGGAGACGCTGGAAGTTGTCGGGATCGGCCTCAAGGACATCATCGCCGTGGCGATGCCCGATGCGGTTCTGGTGGCCCATATGGACCGCGCGCAGGATGTCAAACGCGCGGTCGAGGCGCTGAAGGCGAAAAAGGCCAAGCAGGCCCAGACCTTCCCGCGCGATTTCCGGCCCTGGGGCTGGTATGAGAGCCTGGTCATCGGCGACCGTTTCCAGGTGAAACGCATCGTCGTGCATCCCGGCGCGGCGCTCAGCCTGCAGTCGCACCATCACCGTTCCGAACACTGGATCGTGGTGCAGGGCACGGCAAAGGTGACGGTGAACGAGGATGTGCGGCTGGTGACGGAAAACCAGTCGGTCTATATCCCGCTGGGCGCCATCCACCGGATGGAAAACCCGGGCAAGGTGCCGATGGTGCTGATCGAAGTGCAGACCGGCAGCTATCTGGGCGAGGATGACATCATCCGCTACGAAGATATCTACGCCCGCAGCTGAGGCCGCATCCGGCGGGCCCCGCCCGGGGCCTGCCGCTTTTCCCTGCCCCGCCCGTTTTCATGCCGGGCGGGTCCCCGCAGGTCAGCCCCTACCAGACCTCGACCGTGCCGTCGGGCAGATAGCCGCAACGCTCCATCAGCGGGGCGCAGATCCTGTTCACGATCCCCTGGAACTCCGGCGACAGCGGGTCAAGGCGGCGCGTGGTGTCGATCGGGCCGTGATATTTCGGCGAATAGAACGGATCGGCCTTTTCCGCCTCGGTCGTCTGATGCGACCCCTGATCCCAGAGCTGAAGCGGATCAATCCCGCCCATCCCGGTAAAGCTGCGCAGCTGGTCGGTCAGCCAGTCCTGCCCCAGATCCTCATAGCGGAAATGGAAGACGCTGCCCTCCATATCGGGATCGTCCAGATGGGCATAGCTGTGCATGTATTCATCGGCCAGACGATAGACATCGCTCACAGTCATCTCGATCCCGCTGCGGGCATAGACCTCCTGCTGCGAGCGGATCACGTCATGCGGATGGCGCAGCACCGTCACGAACTGGGTGGGCCATTCGGTCACCGCCTTCACCGACGCGAAATTCTGCGTCAGCAGCGGATCCTTCACACACATGATCACCGGCTGTTTCAGCACCCGCCAGATGTAGAACATCGACTGCTGCGCCAGCTTGCGGACATGCAGCTTCAGATGCTCGGGCACCTTGAAGAAATGCGAGGTATGGGACTGCCACTGGTCCATCCCCACCGTGTAGGATTCATAGATCGGCCGCACGAAGCTGATCTCGCAATGATAGTCATTGCAACCCGGCGCCGTGCACAAAAGAGCATGGGTCACGCTGGTTCCAGAGCGCGGCGCGCCCCCGACGAAGATCACCTTGCGCGGCCCTGTTGTCTCGGACATTCCGTATTTCTCCAGTCTGCCTTGGATACTGGCCTGTGCCCGGCCCGTAATGAATAATAGAACAGGCTCTTAGCCCGGCACCCGTGCCAGTGCCAGTGCCCTGTGCTTCACGTTACCGCTCTCTGTCTTTCCAGAGGTTTTGGACGGCGTTTTGCATGTTTTTTGCGTAATCTGGGTTGTTGACGAACCCCGGGTCTGCGGCGGCGCGGTGCAGGCGCTGTTTCAGGGTGGCGCGGCGGGCGGGGTCGTTGCCGA
>NZ_JBMSDW010000034.1:0-19681 GCF_049445895.1 Neotabrizicola sp. VNH66 | reverse complement strand
GAGCGCCTCGTTATAGGCGGGCCAGTTCCGGGTCTTGTAGGCAGGAGGCGTAGGTCTGCTCATGCCGCCCAGCTACCATGCTGGATTCTCAAGATGAATCCCTCAGGCGATTTGTGCAACAGAGCCGTGAGACGACAAAAATGGGCGTCGTCGCGCCGCAGCTTTATGCCGATCTGGTGCTGCTGGATGCGGAACTGACCCTGGGCCTGCCGCCGGGCCAGACCGCCGCCACCGGGATTGACGCCATGGTCCATGCGATCGAGGCCTATACCTCGCGCCACAGGAAGAACCCGCTGTCGGACCTTTACGCGAGGGAGGCGCTGCGCCTTCTGGCCGCGAACCTCGTCACCGCCTGCGAAGATGGCGAGAGCCGCCCGGCCCGCGAGGCAATGCTTTACGGTGCCTGCCTTGCCGGCAAGGCCTTTGCAAACAGCCCGGTCGGGGCGGTCCACGCGCTGGCCTACCCTCTGGGCGGGCGCTATCACCTGCCGCACGGGCTGACCAATGCGCTGATGCTGGGGCCGGTCTTGCGTCACAACCTCTCCGCCGCCGCGCCCCTTTACAGCGAGCTCGGCAGGCTGCTGGATTTCGGCACGGATGCGGAAGGCTTCATCGCCGGGATGGAGGCGTTGATGGACCGTTCCGGCGCGCCGCGCCGGCTGCGCGATGTCGGCGTCAGCGAGGACAGCCTCACGGTTCTGGCCTCGGACGCGATGTTGCAGACCCGGCTTCTGGACAACAACCCGGTGCCGGTGAGTGAGGCCGATGCCTTGGCGCTTTACCGCGCCGCATTCTGACCCATCAGCAGCCTGTCGTGGCGGCGGATCTCTTCCATCAGGAAGGCGATCACCGCCCGCTCGCGCCGCATTTGCCGCGTATCGCGGTGACAGGTCAGCCAGTAGCCGCGCTTCAACGTGATCTCGGCGGGCAGAACCGGCACCAGATCCGCGCAGCCTTCGGCCATGTAACAAGGCAAAACGCAAAGCCCGACCGCCTGCCGTGCCGCCGTCATCTGACTGAAAATGCTGGAACTCTTGAACCCCGGCCGCAGGCCCGGATGCACCTCGCCCAAGTAATCCAGCCCGGTCGCAAACAGCATTTCCTCGATATAGCCAAGGAAAGGATGCTGGGGCAGATCGGCCCGCGCGCGGATCGGGCCATGCTGCGCCAGATAGCTTTGTGCCGCGTAGATCCGCAGATGATACTCGGCCATCAGTTCCGAACGGTAGCCGCCGCGCGTCACCGGATCGAGCGTCACCGTCAGATCGGCCTCGCGCCGCGACAGAGAGATGACCTGGGTCAGGGTGATCAGCTCCAGCGAAAGGCCGGGAAAGCGCGCAATGAATGCCGCAAGCATGTGCTCGCTGAAAAAATTCGAAAAACCCTCCGGCACGGCAAGGCGCAGGCTGCCTGTCAGCCCCTGGCCCGGCCCCTCCCCCGGGGTTATGCCGCCCGATGCCTCCTCCATCCGCTCAGCCGTTTCAACCAGACGGCGGCCGCTGGCGGTCAGCTCATATCCCCGCGCTGATCGCTCGAACAGCCGCTGGCGCAAAGCACCCTCCAGCCGGTCGATCCGCCGCGCCACTGTGACATGCGACGAGCCCAGCTGGCGCGCCGCCCCCGTCAGCTGACCATCTCTGGCCAGTGCAAGGAAGAACTGCATATCGTCCCAGTTGAACTGCGTCATGATGTTCATTTTCGTACAGACCCTGTAAGAAATCAATCAGCCTGAATGCCTTGTTTACTGGCAAATGATCACGCATCCTGACGACAGGATCCGGAGGAGGGTCTGCACAATTATGAACAATTCAAGGCCCCGGCTGCGGCCGCCTCCCTGATGGGAGAGCGCTGCCTGATGCTGGCCGCACCGGGGCAGCAGCAGGATGGGCATGTCAGTGGAAAGCTATGATTACATCGTGATCGGGGCGGGCAGCGCGGGCTGCGTGCTGGCAAACCGCCTCTCCGCCGATCCGAGGACCCGCGTTCTGCTGCTCGAGGCGGGCGGGCGCGACAATTACCACTGGATCCATATTCCGGTCGGCTACCTTTACTGCATCAACAACCCCCGCACCGACTGGCGTTTCCGCACCGAGGAGGAACCCGGCCTGAACGGGCGCGCGTTGCTTTACCCGCGCGGGCGGGTGCTCGGGGGCTGCTCGTCGATCAACGGCATGATCTATATGCGCGGCCAGGCGCTGGATTATGACGGCTGGGCGCAGGCAGGCTGCACCGGCTGGGGCTGGGCGGATGTGCTGCCGCTGTTCCGCGCCCAGGAGGATTACCACCTTGGCCCCAGCGAGGCGCATGGTTCGGGTGGCGAATGGCGGGTGGAAAAGGCGCGGCTGCATTGGGACGTGCTGGATGCCTTCCGCGATGCGGCGCTGGAATTCGGCATCCCGCGCAATGACGATTTCAACCGGGGCGACAATGAGGGCGCGGGCTATTTCGAGGTCAACCAGCGCAAGGGAGTCCGCTGGAACACCTCGAAAGCCTTCCTGCGCCCGGCCGCCGGGCGGCCCAATCTCCGGGTGCTGACCGGCGCCCAGGCTGAGCGTCTGATCATCGAAGACGGCGAAGTGCGGGGCGTCGTCTATCACCATCAGGGAAACCGCAAAGAGGCCCGCGCCGCGCGTGAGACGGTGCTTTCCGCCGGCGCCATCGGCTCGCCGCAGCTTCTGGAGCTGTCGGGCGTGGGGCGCGGGGATGTGCTGAACGCTGCCGGCATCGCGCCGGTGAAAGAGGTGGCGGGGATCGGTGAAAACCTGCAGGACCATCTGCAGCTGCGTCTGGTCTACAAGGTGCATGGCGTCCCGACGCTGAATGAAAAAGCCTCAAGCCTGTTCGGCAAGGCGGCGATCGGGCTGGAATACCTGCTCAAACGTTCCGGCCCGATGGCGATGGCGCCCAGCCAGCTGGGGATCTTCACCCGCTCGGGTCCGGAAAAGGCCAGCGCCGATCTGGAATGGCATGTGCAGCCGGTCAGCCTCGATAAATTCGGCGATCCGGTGCACCCTTTCCCGGCGATCACCGCCAGCGTCTGCAATCTGCGGCCCGAAAGCCGGGGATCCGTGCATGTGAAAAGCGCTGATTTCCGCAGCGCGCCCGCGATCCGCCCGAACTACCTATCGACAGAGGGCGACCGCGAGGTGGCGGCGCGCTCGATCCGGCTGACAAGGCAGATCGCGGCACAGCCAGCCTTTGCGCGCTTCAACCCGGAAGAGTTTCGCCCCGGTCCCGGCTTTGAAAGCCGCGACGATCTGATCCGGGCGGCGGGGGATATTGGCACCACGATCTTCCACCCCGCTGGTACCTGCCGCATGGGGGGCGATGAAGGCTCGGTGGTCGATCCGCGCCTGAAGATGCGCGCGCTTGGTCGGCTCAGGATTGCGGATGCCTCGGTCATGCCGTCGATCACCAGTGGCAATACCAATTCCCCGACCGTGATGATCGCCGAGAAAGCCGCGAGGATGATGCTGGAAGATGCGAAATCCTGAATGAACGGACCCCGGGGTCCTGATCCGGCGCGACGGTCCCTCGGGGTAGATCACGCTCAACCGTCCCGTCCGGCTGAAGGCGCCGACGCGATTTGGTGTGGTTTTGCGGGCGGCGTCCTTGCACGGGCGAACTGACCCGAGCTGATCCGCCAACTGGCGCAAAGCGGCGACCGGCGGCGCTGCCGGTCAGAGAAGCTCCGCCCCCGGAATTGCCCGCCCCCGGAACCAGATCGACCGTATGTTACGCAGCTCTCGCTTGCCGAGAAACGTCAGGCTCGGACCCGCGCCGCGCTTGCCGGACATGCCCCCTTGGCCATGGCGGCAACACTGGAGCTGATCAGGGCTGATGCAGCATCCGAGACACATTGGTTGCCAGATCCGATGCAAGCTGCTCACCCCGAAGTTGCTTCGGATAGCTGGCATTCTGAACTCTTTCCCGGATGTCATTTTTGCTCAGTCAAAATGACCGGAGGAACAAAGGCTGTGACGGGCGGATATTGAAGGACTGGCCCCGAAATCTCCACAAGGCAGGTCTGTGCGGCGCAGCCCTGCGACAGGGGAGAGGCCGCGATGTCGAGCGTCAGGACATTCGGATTTCCGTGCTTCTCCAGCCCGTCTTCGGCCCGCCCGTCATACCAGGCGCCGGTGGAAATCCGCGCCACACCTGGCAAGAGGTCGGCCGTCGGAACGGCAGCCGCAAGGCAGCGTCCCCGCGCATTGAACACCTCGACAATATCGCCGGCCGAAATCCCCCGCGCCTCCGCATCGGCCAGATTCATATAGACCGGCTCGCGCCCGCCGATCTTGCCGCGGGCGGAATGGATGCTTGGGTCAAGCTGGCTATGCAGCTTGCGCGCAGGCTGATCGGACAGAAGATGCAGCGGATAGCGCTTTGCCTTGGGCGACCCCAGCCACTCCACCGGTTCGCGCCAGACCGGATGCGGGGTGAAACCGGGCAGATCATAGCCCGCGATCCGGTCGCTGCTGATCTCGAACCGGCCGGTGGGCGTGGTCAGGGGATGCGCCTCGGGATCCGCGCGGAACCGCGAGAACATGGTCTGGCTTTTCGCCGCGAACTCCAGATCAACCAGCCCCTCTTCCCAGAAGCTGTCGAAATCGGGCAAAGGCACGCCACGGGCGCCCCATTTCTCGCGGCAACCCTCCCACATATGGCGCAGCCATTGCATCTCGTCCCGCCCCTCGGTGAAAAGCGCGCCCAGCGACAGCCGGTCTGCAAGGCCGGAAAAGATGTCATAGTCATTACGGGCGCCTTCGAAAGGCTCGGTCACCTTCCGCATGGCGACGAAATAGCCCTCCTGCGTGGCATAGCCGATATCGTTGCGCTCCATCGCAGTGGTGACGGGCAGCACGACATCGGCGAAGCGGGCGGTGGCGGTCCAGTAGGGTTCATGCACCACGATGCTGGCCGGTTTCTGCCAGGCCCGGATCAGGCGGTTCAGATCCTGATGGTGGTGGAAAGGATTGCCGCCCGCCCAATAGATCATGTGGATATCGGGATAGGTCAGGTGCCGCCCGGAATGGGTAAAGGGCGCACCGGGGTTCAGCAGCATATCGGCGATGCGGGCGCAGGGAATATAGGCCTCGACCGGGTTGCGGAACTGATCGAGCGACGGCCCCGAAAGCCGCCGGTGACGCGAGCCCATGGTGTTTGCAGGCCCATAGCCCACACCAAAGCCGCCGCCGGGCAGGCCGATCTGGCCCAGCATTGCTGCCAGCGTCACCAGCATCCAGAAGGGCTGCTCGCCATGATGGGCACGCTGCAGCGACCATTGGATGTTGAGCATGGTGCGGGTGCCCGCCATCTCGCGCGCCAGCGCCGCGATGCGGTCCGCCGGAATGCCGCAGATCGCCGATGCCCATGCCGGGCTTTTCGGCACCCCGTCGCTTTCCCCCGTCAGATAGGCCGCGAAACGGTCAAACCCCACGGTATAGCGGTCAAGGAAGGCGCGGTCATGCAGCCCGTCCGCCTGAAGCTGCCAGGCCAGCCCCAGCATCAGCGCAGTGTCGGTATGGGGCGGGATCGCCAGCCATTCGACCTCGGTCCCGGTCTCCAGATTGTCGCGGCAGGGGCCGACATTGACGAAACGCGTGCCGGCGCGGCCCATCTCCTGCAGGCCGACATGCACCCGGTGCTTTCCGGCAAGGCCCGGAGAAGACTGTGAATTCTTGCGTGGCACGCCCCCGAAGGTGACGAAAAGCCGGGTCTCTTCGGCCATCACATCCCAAGAGGTGTGATCCGCCATCAGATCCGCCATCGTGCCCGCGATCAGCGGCATGATCACATGTGCCGCGCCCAGCGAATAGCTTTCGGTATGGCGCACGTATCCGCCTGCCGCGTTCAGAAAGCGGTGAACCTGGCTTTGCGCATGGTTGAACCGACCGGCCGAGGCCCAGCCGTACGAGCCGCCAAAGATCGCCTCGTTGCCATGGGTCTTGCGCACCCGGTCCACCTCGGCGGCGACCAGATCCAGCGCCTTGTCCCAGCTGACCTCGACAAAGGGTTCACGCCCGCGCAGATGGGGCGCGGCCCCCGGCCCGTGCTCAAGCCAGCTTTTGCGCACCGAGGGCTGGCGTACACGGCATTTCAGCAAGCCGGGGTCAAGCTGATGCAAGCCGATTTCCGACGGATCGGGGTCGCCCTTCAGCGGGTGTATCGTGGGGTTTCCGGCGCTGTCCGGGCTGATCTCATAGATGCCCCAATGCGATGCGGTGTAACGTGCCATGCGTGCCTCGGTGCCGGTCAGGCGATGTTGGTTTGACGATACGGCTGGGGGATCAGCGATCTGTCAGGTCTTCGATGAAGAGCTCCGCACAGATCAGCACGGGGTTGAGGTTGCGCGCCGGGCGACCCCTCAGCAAACGCCCCTGTGCGTCAATCAGGATCATGGTCACATCGGCGCGTGGAGTGCCATCGCTGTTCGGAACGATCCGGCCTTCGGTGATCAGAAGTTCGGTGGGAATTTCTTCGACCACCGTGCCATCCTCGAAGACACCGCCCACGGTGCTGCCGATGCCACTGAGGATGCGGCCTTGCCGGATGCCATGACGCAGGGCGATCCGTTCAATCGCGGTGATGAAATCCTCATTCGGGCGGATATGTGCGGTTATGAAACGACCCTGCGCCGGGGTGACGCCGGTGGCAAAGGGGCGGAACAGGGTGAAGCGTGTCTCGGGATCGAATTCGGCCCGCATCACGGCCGCGCCGGTGCCGGTCAGTTCGGCCTCCAGCGGTTCGGCCAGAACAGTGTCGAGCGGCAGGATATGACCGCCGCACAACACCCCTGCCCCATCCCGCCACAGGGCGTGACAATGCAGGAACGGCCCGTCCTCGCGAAAGCCAAAGGTCGCGGTGGCGAATTCCAGCGTGAAGCCCTGTGCGGGCGCAAAGGTATCGCTGTAATAGGCCACATGCTCGGGCGAGCGGGCATAGGTCGGCATCACATAGCGCACCGGGTCCAGCCGCGCGCCGGTCAGGGTGACGGCCCCCGCCGTGATGCCCCTCTCGGCCGCCGCCGCGCCGACCGCTGCGGCAAGGCTTTGACCCGGCACCAGCCGGACCTTGTCCCGGATCAGCGGCCCGGCGAGGCTTTCGATCCGCTCACCCGTCGAGGGCCCCGCATGTGTCAGTCGCCGCGCCAGCGCCTCGGGCAACAGCCCCTCATTGCTCAGTTGCATCTTCATCTCCCCCTGGCCCGTCACCCTTATGCGCGCGAATGGCCGTTCCCGTTCAGCCCCGCAGGGCAGAAGCCCCCATTGTGGCAAAGGCCGCTTCAAGCTTCCGCGCCTCCGCCTGCAAAAGTTTGACGATCTGCGGCTGGCGCGCCTCGCCCAGCCGGTTTTCCATCGCGCCGATCGAGAGCGCGCCCAGCACCTCACCCTGCATCCCGCGCACCGCCACGCTGATAGCCCAGGCGGCAGAATGGAAAATTCCGCGATTGATCGCCCAGCCCCGGCGGCGTGTCTCGGCGATCAGCTCCCGCAGCAAGGGTTCGGTCAGCATCGGATAATGGTCACGATAGACCTCCAGATTGCCGGCGATGATTGCATCCGCTTCCGCCGGCGGCAGGGCTGCCAGAATGGCGATCCCATGCGCCGCCACCCCCAACGGGTGCTGTTGCCCGACATTCAGCACATGCGAGCGGAAGGGATGCACCCCCTCCACCCGCCGCAGGCAGATCGAGTTCATCCCCTGACGCAGCGAGAAGAAGGCAGTATCCTCGCTGCCCTCGGCCAGACGGCGCACCGCGGCATCCGCCATCGGATAGCGACCGAACCGCTCGGCCGCGATCACCCCGAAGACATAGGTCGAAACCCCCAGAAAATACCGCCGCGAGCTTTCTTCCTGTTCGACCAGCCCGGCACGGATCAGCGCGACCAGCAGCCTGCGGGTCGTCGCCTGATTGAGGCCGCTTTGCGCGACGATCTGCGCCAGACTGGCCCCCGCGCCCTGCGCCTCGGCCACAAGGCCCAGCACTTTCGTGGCGCGATCAATCGCCTGACTTCCGGTGGATTCCGCAGGATTTTTCATGTCTTCCCCAAGGGATATGAACAGTTAACTCCACATTATGAAGTACATTAAATCATAACATCATGTTTTTCAATATTTATTTTTATAAATAGATCGTTGATGGAATCTATTGCTCCATGTTATGAATTTTTACCGTCCATCGCCAGCCAGGTACGGAGGGGCACCTGGCGCGCTGCAAAAACGGACGGAACGCGACATCTCGCATTTTCCGCTGGGAGGAAACCATGCCTAAATCTAGCCGTCGCCAGTTTCTGGCGACCACCGGCGGCGTCATGCTTGCCGCTCCGTTCATCATGTCGGGCCGCGCCAATGCGGCAGAGTTCAATTACAAATTCGCCCATAACTTCCCGCTGGGCCACCCGCTTGCCAATCGGGTTCAGGAAGGCTGTGACCGCATCGCCGAGCAATCCGACGGGCGCGTCCAGATCGCCGTCTTCCCCAGCAACCAGCTTGGCTCGGACACCGATACGCTGAACCAGCTGCGTTCGGGCGCGGTGGAGTTCTTCACCCTTTCGGGCATCATCCTGTCGGCCCTTGTGCCGGTCGCGGCGATCAACGGGGTCGGCTTTGCCTTTGCCGATCACGACAAGGTGTGGGAGGCGATGGATGGCGAGGTCGGCGCCTCGGTCCGCAAGGCGATTTCTGACGCCCGCCTCTATGCCCTGCCCCGCATGTTCGACAACGGCTTCCGGCAGATCACCACCTCGACCAAAGCGATCGAAACGCCGGATGACCTGAAGGGGCTGAAGATCCGCGTGCCGGTCAGCCCGCTCTGGACGTCGATGTTTCAGGCGCTTGGCACCGCGCCGGCCAGCATCAACTGGAACGAGACCTATACCGCGCTGCAGACCGGCGTTGTCGATGCGCAGGAAAACCCCCTGTCGACCATTGATGTCGGCAAGCTTTACGAAGTGCAGAGCCATTGCTCGCTGACCAACCATATGTGGGACGGCTTCTGGCTCCTGTCGAATGCGCGGTCCTGGAATGCGCTGCCCGAGGATCTGCAGCAGATCGTCGAGACGAATTTCAGCCAGTCCGCCATGGATGAACGCGCCGATCTTGCGGTGCTGAACACCAATCTGCGCGCCAGCCTTGAAGAACATGGCCTTGCCTTCAACCAGCCCGACCCGGCTCCGATCCGCGAACTGCTGCGCAACGCCGGTTTCTACAACGAATGGCACGGCAAATTCGGCGATGAAGCCTGGGGCGCGCTGGAAGGTGTCGTCGGCCAGCTGACCTGATCAGAAGCCGGATATCACAGGATTGAGTCCGGCCCGAAGGCCGGATGAGACCGGGCCGGGGCATGGCGCCCCGGACCCACCTGTCCCCTTTTCACCGGGATGCGGGACAGGACATGGGGAGGAAAGAATGACTGCAACAGATCAGAATACCGCCGAAGTGATCGCCAGCATGAGCGAAGACATCCGGGACGGATCACCCCTGATGCGACCCATCGAGATCGTCGCGTCGCTGCTGCTGGTCACGGTTGTCGGGCTTTTGTTCGGCGGCGTGGTCTCGCGCTATGTCTTTGCCTATCCGGTGATCTGGATCGAAGAGGCGGCCTCGATCAGCTTTCTGTGGCTGGCCATGCTGGGATCGGCCATTGCGCTTGACCGCAACGAACATCTGCGGCTGACCATCGCGCTGAAAAAGCTGACGCCCGTGTGGCGCGACCGGCTTGAGGCGACATCGCTGATGGCCGTTGCGGCCTTTCTGATCGCCCTGCTGCCCTCGTCCGTCGAATATGCGATGGAGGAATGGTATATCACCTCGGCCGCGCTGCATATTCCGAACACCTGGCGCGTATCGGCGATCCCCTTCGGCTTTCTGCTGATGACCCTGCTGGTGCTGCAATACATGCTGCGCCATCACCGGCTGGCAGATATCGGTTTTGGTCTGGCCGTCGTCGGGGGGATCGGGGCCGCGATGTGGCTGGCAAGCCCGCTGCTGATCTCGATGGGCGCGGGATCCCTGCTGATCTTCCTGCTGCTGCTGGTGCCCGCCTGCCTTCTGGGCGGCGTTCCGATCGCCTTTTGCTTCGGCCTTGGCACGCTGACCTATCTGCTCTTTGGCAGCCATGTGCCGGTCTATGTGATGATGGGACGTATGGATGAGGGCATGTCCTCGATCATCCTGCTGTCGGTTCCGATCTTCGTGCTGCTCGGCTGCGTGCTGGATGCAACCGGCATGGGCAAGGCCATCGTCGACTTCCTCGGTTCGCTGATCGGGCATGTGAAGGCGGGCATGTCCTATGTGCTCTTGGGATCGCTGTTCATCGTCTCGGGGATTTCCGGCTCCAAGGTCTCGGATATGGCGACGGTCGCCCCGGCGCTGTTCCCCGAGATGAAACGGCGCGGCAACAAGCCGCCGGAGATGATCGCCCTGCTGGCGACCGGGGCCGCGATGGCCGATACCGTGCCGCCGTCCATTGTGCTGATCGTCTTGGGCTCGGTCGCCGGCGTCTCCATCGCGGGCCTCTTCACCAGTGGGATCGTGGTTGCGGCCGTTCTTTTGGCCGTGCTGATCGGTCTGGCCCGCTGGAAGGCCCGGCATGAGATCACCGGCAGCTTCCGCCGCGCGCCTTTCGCGATGATGATGAAGCTGATGGTGATCGCCGCCCCGGCGCTGGTGCTGCCATTCCTGATCCGCTCTTCCGTGGCCAGCGGCATCGCCACCGCAACCGAGGTTTCCACCATCGCCGTCCTCTATGCCATGGCCATCGGCATGGTGCTTTATGGCGGCATCAGCTGGAAGAAATTCTGCGACATGCTGCTGGAAACGGCCGCGCTGACCGGGGCGATCCTGATGATCCTTGGCACCGCGCTGGCGATGGCCTGGGTGATCACGCAGGCCGGTGTGGCGCAGTCTCTGGCGCAGATGATGCAGTCGCTGCCCGGTGGCTGGATCGGGTTCATGTTGGTCACCATCGTGATCTTCCTGATCCTCGGCTGTGTGCTGGAAGGTCTGCCCGCCATCGTGCTGATGGCACCGCTGATGTTCCCCATCGCCCGCTCTCTTGGCATCCATGACGTCCATTATGCGATGGTGGTCGTGGTCGCGATGAACATCGGCCTGATGGCGCCCCCTATCGGAGTGGGCTTCTACCTTGCCTGCAAGATCGGGGATGTGCCGCCGGATGAAGCTTTCCGCGCGATCTGGCCCTATATCTTCGCGCTGATCGGCGGCTTGCTGGTGATTGCAGCCTTCCCGATCATCTCCATCGGATTCCTGTGATGACCGAAGGCGTTTCCCGGACAGGCTCGCGCTTTACCGGCAAGCATGTCCTTGTCTTCGGGGCAGGTGCCCCGGATGACGGCTGGAGCAACGGCAAGGCCGCCGCCGTCGCCTATGGCCGTGAGGGGGCGCGGGT
Source organism: Neotabrizicola sp. VNH66 (assembly GCF_049445895.1). NCBI lineage: Bacteria > Pseudomonadati > Pseudomonadota > Alphaproteobacteria > Rhodobacterales > Paracoccaceae > Neotabrizicola > Neotabrizicola sp. VNH66. The sequence goes on along the minus strand of NZ_JBMSDW010000034.1, from coordinate 8,268 downwards.
GGTCTGTATCGACCTGTCGCCCGAGGCGGCCGAGACTACCGCGGAGGCGATCCGGCATGCCGGAGGAGAAGCACTGGCCCTGACCGCCGATGTGACCGACAGCGCGTCGGTGGCAGCGGCAGTCGGTCAGGCGGTGGCGGCCTATGGCCCGCCTGCGGTGCTGCACAACAATGTCGGCGTCACCCATATGGGGGGCCCGGTCGAGCTGAGCGAAAAGGACTTCGAGGCCTCGGTCGCGCTGAACCTCGGCTCGGTCTATCGCACCTGCAAGGCGGTGATCCCGCATTTCGTGGCCGCAGGTGGCGGGGTGATCATCAACATCTCATCGCTGGCCGCGATCCGGTGGTCGGGCTACCCGTATTTCGCCTATTACGCCACCAAGGCGGCGGTCAATCAGGCCACCGTGGCACTGGCGATGCAATATGCGCGCCAGGGGATCCGCGCCAATTGCGTGCTGCCCGGCGCCATCGACACGCCGCTGATCTACCGCCAGATCGCCGGGCAATATGCCTCGGTCAAAGAGATGCAGGCCGCCCGCGCCCGTATGGTGCCGCTTGGCCGCATGGGCACCGCCTGGGACATTGCCGAAGCCGCGCTGTTTCTGGCTTCGGATCAGGCGCAGTTCATCACCGGGGTCTGCCTGCCGGTCGATGGCGGCCAGAGCTGTGCCATGCAGCCCCTGCCCTGATGGCGGCCCCCTGTCCATTCCGCCCCTCACCGCGTGACGGGCACAGACGATCTGAAGAGGAACCGATGTCACAGACCAACAGACTGCATAACTCCGATCTGGCCGAGCGCGCCTACCGCGTGCGCCGCAACGCGCTGATCATGGCCGAGGTGCAGGGCCAGGGCTATATCGCACAGGCGCTTGGCGTCTCGGATGTGCTGGCCGTCACCTATCTGCATGCCATGACCCACCGCCCCGAACAGCCGGAATGGGAAGGCCGCGACCGTTTTCTCCTGTCGGTCGGCCATTACGGCATCGCCCATTATGCCATCCTGACGGAGGCCGGCTATCTGCCCGAGGAAGAGCTGGTGACCTATGGCATGGATGACAGCCGCCTGCCGATGTCGGGTATGTATCACTATACCCCCGGCGCCGAGATGTCGGGCGGTTCCATCGGGCTTGGCCTGCCGATGGCAGTGGGCATGGGTCTGGGCCTCAAGCGCAAGGAAAACCCGGCCTTCGTCTATGCCTTCATGGGCGATGGAGAGCTGGCCGAGGGCCCGACCTGGGAAGCGGCGATCTCTGCCGCGCATTACAAGCTCGACAACATCATCGCGATTGTTGATTTCAACCGCATTCAGGCCGATGGCCCCTCGATGTCGGTGATGTCGACCGAGCCGCTGATCGAGAAATTCCAGGCCTTCGGTTTCCACGTCCAGCGGGTGAACGGCAATGACCTGCCCGCGCTGGTCGGGGCGTTTGACACCGCCCGCAACCATACCGGCGCGCAGCCGCGGATCATCATCTGCGACACGAAGCTGGGCAGCGGTGTCGATTTCCTTGAAGGCCGAGAGAAAAGCCATTTCGTCCGGCTGGAGGCCGATGACTGGAAACGTGCCCATGCGGCGCTGGATGCCTGGAGGGCAGCATGAACGTAGCAACCAACACCAAGACCGCGGCCCCGGTGCCGGCCATCATGTCCTCCTCGGTGGATGAGGGCTATCCGACCCGCATGGCCCCCTTCGGTCACAAGCTGGTGGAGCTGGCCCGCCACCGCCCGGAAATCGTCGGGATGAGTGCGGATCTGGCGAAATACACCGATATCCATATCTTCGCCCAGGCCTATCCCGACCGCTTCTACCAGATGGGCATGTCGGAACAGCTGATGGCCACCGCAGCGGGCGGGCTGGCGAAAGAGGGTTTCATTCCCTTTGCCACCACCTATGCGACCTTTGCCGCCCGGCGCTGCTATGACTTCATCAGCCAGGGCGTGGCCGAGCAGGACGCCAATGTGAAATTCGTGGGTGGCCTGCCGGGCCTGACCACGGGCTATGGCCCCAGCCATCAGGCGACCGATGACCTTGCGATCTTTCGCGCCATGCCGAACCTGACGGTGATCGACCCCTGCGATGCGGTGGATGTGGAACAGATGACCGAGGCCGTCGCCGATCACAAAGGCCCGGTCTATATGCGCATCCTGCGCGGCGCGGTGCCGGTGGTGCTGGACGAGTATAATTACCGCTTCCAGATCGGCAAAGCGGCGCTTTTGCGCGGCGGGCGCGATGTGCTGGTGATTTCCACCGGCTTCATGACGATGCGGGCGCTGGACGCGGCCAAGGATCTGCAAAAGGACAGCGTCGATGTGGCCGTCCTGCACGTCCCGACACTGAAACCCCTCGACGAAGTTGCAATCATCCGCGAGGCGCAACGCCCGGGGCGTCTGGTCGTTGTGGCCGAAAACCACTCCGAAATCGGTGGGCTGGGCGAAGCTGTTGCAGGCTGCCTGATGCGGGCGGGTGTGCATCCCGCAGGCTTTCGCCAGATCGCGCTGCCCGATGCCTTCCTTGACGCGGGCAGCCTGCCGGTCCTGCAGGACCGTTACGGCATCTCGCGTCGCGTGATGGGTGACAGCATCCGGCGCTGGCTCTGATGCCACGCTGCTTTCCCGCTTGCCTTGCGCGGTCCATGGCTGCGAAGGCTTGTGCGGGAAGAGGAGGCTGAACCATGTCCGCACAGATCATCGGCTGGGCGCATACGCGCTTTGGCAAAAGCGAGGCCCCCGACACCACCGCCCTGATGGCGGAGGTGATCGGGCCGGCTTTGGACCATGCCGGGATCGGCGCAGAGGATGTTGACGGCATCTTCTGCGGTGTGTGGAACAATGGCTTTCAGGCGCAGGATTTTCAGGCCGCCCTCGTGGGCATGGCATGCCCTGCGCTGGCCCGCGTGCCTGCGGTGCGGCTGGAAAACGCCTGCGCCACCGGCTCGGCCGCGCTGTTCGCGGCACTGGATTTCATTCAGGCCGGGCGCGGGCGCATCGCGCTGGTGCTGGGGGCGGAGAAGATGACCGCCATCCCCGGCGCCCGTGCCGGGGATATCCTGCTCGCCGCCTCCTGGATGGGCGAAGAGGCTGGGCCTGCGGGCTTTGCCGGAGTGTTTGCCCAGATCACGCAGGACTATTTCCGCCGCAACGGGGATCGCAGTCATGAAATGGCGATGATCGCGGCCAAGAACCATAGCAATGCCATGGCCAACCCGTTGGCGCATCTGCACAAGGACCTTGGCGTCGCGTTCTGCGATACGGTGTCGGACCTGAACCCGCTGGTGGCCGCGCCATTGCGCCGCAGCGATTGCGCGCCGCTTTCGGACGGGGCGGCGGCGCTGGTGATCGCCGATGCAGAGACCGCCGCCACGATGCAACGCGCCATCGCCTTTCGCGCCCGCATCCAGGCCAATGACGTGCTGGCCCTGTCGCACCGCGATCCGATTGCCTTTGACGGCCCACGCCGTGCCTGGGCTGAGGCGCTGAAAACCGCCGGGCTGACAGCGGTCACCGAGCTGGATCTGGTCGAGACCCATGACTGTTTCACCATCGCTGAGATGATCGAATATGAGGCGATGGGTCTGACGCCACCCGGCCGGGGCTGGACCGCGATACGCGAGGGCCGGGTGCTGATGGGGGCCGAGCTGCCGGTCAACCCCTCTGGCGGGCTGAAGGCGCGCGGCCATCCGATCGGCGCCACCGGGATTTCGATGCAGATCATGGCCGCCCAGCAACTGATGGACGAGGCCGGCGGCATGCAGGTGCCAGGTGCCACTCTGGCCGGGGTGATGAACATGGGGGGCGCTGCGGTGGCCAGCTATGTCTCGGTGCTGGAGCGCGTGAAATGAGCGTGATCCTTGCCAGCGAAAGGGTGATGAACCTTGCCGAATTCCTCAGCCAGACCCGTCGCCGCGACCCGGACGGTCTGGCGCTGGTCTGGGGCGGTCTGCGGCTGACATGGGCGGCTCTCGACGCGCGCGTCTCGGCGCTGGCGCTGCATCTGGCGCAGGATCACGGGGTGGAGCCCGGCGACCGGCTGCTGGTGCAATCCCCGAACTGCAACCAGCTTTTCGAGCTGATGTTCGCCTGCTTCCGCCTTGGCGCGGTTTATGTGCCGGTGAACTTCCGGCTGATGCCGCAGGATGTGGCAAAGCTCGCGCAAAGCTCCGGCGCGGTGGGCTTTGTCCATCACGGCGATTTCGCGGACCATGCCACGGCCTGCCGCGAAGCCGCCCCTGATCTGCGCTTCTCTATTGAGCTCAACGGGCAGGATGCCGGTCTCGAAGCCGGGATCACCGCGCATCTGGGGAACGCCTGTCCGAATGCGCCGGTGCTGCGCGATACGCCCTGCTGGCTCTTCTATACGTCGGGCACCACCGGGCTGCCGAAAGGGGCGATCCTGACGCATGGCCAGATGGCCTTTGTGATCAACAACCATCTTTGCGACCTGATGCCGGGCCTGCGGCATGGGGAAACTGCTCTGGTCGTCGCGCCCCTAAGCCACGGCGCCGGGGTGCATCATCTGGCGATGGTGGCGCGGGGCGTGACCTCGGTGCTGCCGGAAAGCCCGCGCCTTGACGCGGCAGAGATCTGGCAGCTGATCGCGGAATGGCGTGTCGTCACCATGTTCACCGTACCGACGATCCTGAAAATGATCGTCGAAGCCGACCCGGACCGCACCTTTGACGGCAGCGCCCTGCGCTTTGTGATCTATGCCGGCGCCCCGATGTATCGGGCCGACCAGATCCGCGCGCTTGACCGACTGGGGCCGGTGCTGGTGCAGTATTACGGGCTGGGCGAAGTGACGGGGGCAATCACCGTGCTGCCGCCGCATCTGCATTCCACCGGGCCCGATTTCCGCACGGGGACCTGCGGCCTGCCCCGCACCGGCATGCTGATCGAGGTGCAGGATGCCTTGGGCCAAACGCTCCCCCCGGGCGAGACAGGCGAAATCTGCGTGATCGGTCCCGCTGTCGTCGCAGGCTATCACGACAACCCCGCCGCCACCGATGCGGCCTTTCGGGATGGCTGGTTCCGCACCGGCGATCTGGGGCATATGGATGCCGAGGGCTATCTCTACCTGACCGACCGCGCCTCGGACATGTTCATCTCGGGCGGCTCCAACATCTATCCGCGCGAGATCGAAGAGAAGATTCTCGCCCTAGATCATGTCGCCGAATGCGCGGTGCTGGGCGTGCCGGATGCGCGATGGGGTGAGGCGGGCTTTGCCATTGTGGTGATGCGGCCCGGTGTGGCGCCGGATGAGGCGGCCCTGCGCGCGGCCCTCGCGGGCAGCCTCGCCAGCTACAAACTCCCCCGCCATATCCGGTTCTTCGAGGCTTTGCCGAAGACCGGCTATGGCAAGATTTCCAAAAAAGACCTGCGGCAGGAACTGCGGCGACGCGGATTTTTGCCCGAAGATCAGTGAAAGGACCGCCCATGCAGGGAAAAGTTGTTATCGTGACCGGGGGCGCTTCCGGCATCGGGCGCGCCGTGGTGGACCGCCTTTGCGCCGAAGGTGCGATTGCCGCCGTCTTCGACCTGCCAGGCCCGGGCCTTGAGGCAATGGCCGCCGAAGGCCTGACCGGGGTCGAGATCTTTCCTCTCGACATCACCGATGAGGCAGCGGTGACGGCGGCGGCGCTGGATCTGCGGCAGCGTCACGGTGCGGTGCATGGTGTGGTGAATTCAGCCGGGATCGCAACCGTCTGTCCTGCGATGGAGGTCGATGCAAAGACCTTTCGCCGCATCCTTGAAGTCAATGTGATCGGCTGCTTCATCGTCACCCGCGCGGCGGTGGCGCAGATGGCGGGCGACGGGGCGGTGGTCAATATCGCCTCGGTCTCGGGAATCCGCGGCAATGAGGGGCGGATGGCCTATGGCGCCTCGAAAGGCGCTGTGATCATGATGGGCAACTCCCTTTCCGTCGAGCTGGCCCCGCTGGGGGTCAGGGTCAACACGGTCGCGCCCGGGCCGGTCGATACACCCATGGTCGTCGCCCATCATTCGCAGGAAATGCGGGATGGCTGGCTCAACGCGCTGTCGATAAAGCGCTACGCTTTGCCCGAAGAGATTGCCGAGGCGACGCTCTTCCTGCTGGATGGCCGCAAATCCGGTTTCGTCACCGGCCATACGCTTGCGGTCGACGGCGGCTTCCTGTCGCGTGGAACGGTCAACCCATAAAGGGTCCGCACGGCCTGCCGGAAGCAAGTTGTATCTTCGCCGCATAGCACCGTTGCGGCGCACCACTTCAGGAAAACTTCTGGAGACGTTCCACGTCACGCGCTCCCGCGTCTCCTTTTCAGGAAATTCGGGGCGGTATAGCCGCAATCCGGGGCCAATCCAGCATGGACGCGGGACCCCGTGATCACCGGCACCGGCGGATCGTTCCGCTTGCCGAAGGCTTTCGTTGCCCGTCTTAACCTGAACTGATGCGGTGGATCCCCCACCCGAACGACACAACCTAACCGCGCGGCATCGGTTGCGAAGGCTGATGTGTCATCCATCCGCACTCGCCTGCCTGAATACATTGCTGGGCCGCCGGCGACAGCGTGACCGGCAGGCCTCTCAGCCCAGTCGTCGGGGGAGCCCCATTGCGCAGCCAGATTCGATGCCGCATGTTGGCCGGCATGGCGCATGTAATCCGGACCTCGGCGTGACCTGGGATATTCAGACATTGTTCCGCGGCCATGCGCGTCGTGTCACCCGTTCGCTGACCCGTCGGGGGGTTGCAGCGGATGTGGCAGAGGATCTGACGCAGGATGTCTTCTTGCGGATCCTGGAGAGGAACCGTCAGCAAACCATGGCACAATCCGGTGCGGATCCTGCGCCGCTTCTGTTTCGGGTTGCCCGTAATCTGATGATAGATCAGTGGCGGCGCGAAAAGGTGCTGCCGCAGGTGCCGCTTTTGCCCGGCGATCTGGACATGATCGCCGATCCGGCACCCCTGACGGAACAGCGGGTCTATGACCGCCAGCGGCTGGAACTGACGGCTAAGGCCTTGATGGCAATGCCTGAGCGGACGCGCCGCGCCTTTGAGCTTCACCGGATCGAGGGGCGCACGATCGCCGAGGTTTCGTCCGACCTGGGCGTTTCAACGAGCCGGGGCTGGGCCTTGATCCATGACGCCTATCGCCGCATTCGCAAGACCCTGAACGAGGGCTGAGATATGCCCGCGCCCGCCGGTGACGATCTGTTCGAAGAGGCGGTGACCCATGCGGTTCGCCTGCAGGCCAACCCGCAAAGTGACGCCGCGCTGAAGGCGCTGGCGGACTGGCGCGCCCGCAGCCCGGCGCATGAATCGGCCTGGACCGAGATCGCCGAAATCCACGGCATGACGGGGTCCCTGCTGGCGCCTGCGCCGCGCGGAACCGGGGTCACCCGGCGCAAGGCGATCGGGCTTGGCGTCCTGGGGCTTGGTCTGGCGGGCGGGGCGGGTGCGTTCGGCCCGGGGATGATCCTTGCGGCCAAGGCGGATCATCTGACCTCCACCGCCGAAATCCGCGACCACACCCTGCCGGATGGCAGCCTGGTCAGCCTTGGTCCAACCTCGGCCATTGCGCTGGATTTTGCGCCGGGGCGCCGCGGGATAAGCCTTCTGGCCGGCATGATCTGGTGCCGGATCGTGCCGGCGACAGATGCATTCCGGCTGACCTGCGGTGATACCCGGATCGACAGCACATCTGCCGAGTTGAGTCTGTCGCAGGAAGACGGCCTGATTTCTCTGGCGCTGGATCGTGGGCAGGCCCGCCTCTCCTCCGGCACGGATAGCGGAACGGAACTCGCCTCGGGTGATTGGGTGGAACTGAAGGCGAACGACCGGATCCTGCGCCGCATCGACCTGCCGGCGGCCGATGCCGCGGGCTGGCGCAAGGGGATCGTCACGGTCGATGCAGAGCCGCTGTCCGTCGTCGTGGCGCGGATCGCGCGCTGGCTGCCGGGGCGGGTGGTGATTGCCGATCCGGGGCTGGGGACCAAGCTGGTCAGCGGCGTGTTCGATATGACGAGACCGCGCGAGGCATTGCTGGCCGCCGTCAGCCCGCATGGCGCGGGGCTGCGCCAGATCACCCCATGGATGATCGTCGTCACCACGTTTTGACGGTGTCCGAAAATAAACCTCGCGGCGGGGGTGAAAATCCGCCCGGCTGTTTCGGGCGTTGTTGCGTTAATCGGATGGAGGCCAAGGTGACCCTTTCCCGCTCTGCGTTCAGCGAACGGCTGTGATCTCGGCGGTGCCGAGGGCGTTGTATCTGTTCATGATGGCGATGCGGATCTGGAT
>NZ_JBMSDW010000033.1:0-20132 GCF_049445895.1 Neotabrizicola sp. VNH66 | reverse complement strand
TTCGCGATGAAGCTCGCTCTCAAGCGTCGCGTCACCAAAGCGGCCTGACGTCCAGGCAAACGACAACCCCAATACGGGCGGTGCCTCAGGCGCCGCCCGTTGCCATTCCAGAGGTTACACCGCGTCACGCTCCGTCGCGGTCGAAAAATGACAGAAGGAGGAGATGTGCGTAGCCACCTTTTGTCGCGAGATAGTCGCACATTTTCGGTAGCCCTTCGTTGTACATTGCCACGGGTTGATTACCATCCCAAAGCGAAGACATCATGAGTTCAGCCCTGGCCTGCTGAGCGTGGCCTGATCTTGTCCATGCCTCCCATGCGGCACTATCAGCAAGTACTGCTCGGCAGAATTGATCATAGTTCAAACTGTGTTCTGGCGTGTTTCGACGGATATTGGCGAGAACTTCACATAAATACTTTTTCATGAAGGTGGGACCAAAACCGTCTGCGCAGGATTCGATAGCATGCCATGTTGTGCCAGCATAGGGGCCGCCGCCGCCCTCACACAATTCAAAGAAACCGCGTCCGCTCAGCGGCTTTATGTCATTGGGACGATTGCAACTGCGTTCGACTTGGTGTGCAAGAATCTCAACCGCAGCATCAAGCGTCTGTTCGAAGCCTGATCCAGAAATGATAGGCCCATTGTCCACAAGAACTGTTGGCAACAGTCGCAAGCCAAGGCGGCATAGAAGATCTACGCAAACAGCATCAGGTTGTTTTTGAACCCACTTTTCAAATTCATAAATTTCTTCCCATGTCTCATTCCAAGCTTTCGGAGAGGAAAGCCTCGGCGTTGATGAAGAAAGCCCCTGCGTTGACTTTACCTTCAGTAGCCGCTTCAGCTTTGAGAACATAAGCCACCGTTGTTTGAGTCCAAAGACGGACAATTCGTCACATTCGTCCGCCTGCTGGGACGTTGTGTCAAGTGGTCAGAGCGGTGTGCCCGGTCAGGGGCCTACCCTTCAGGCCGTTTCCTGTTGAAACTGCGAGCAACATTGACCAATCGAAACCAAGTTTCTCGGCAACTCGATGAAGTGCCATGGTGCATCAATCCCGCGACCTTTTGAGTAAAGATATGACCATTCGTGGCTGCCTTCATCAGCGGCTGCTTCCTTCCGCATGGTTGCCGGTCGATTGTGACAAAAACCTTTGGTCAAAAATTAGGGATGGGCCAAATACGGTGGTTTTTGACACCCGTCCATCATTTTGATGGTGGTGTGTTCACGGTAGTCCCATGAGCGCTGACCTGCCGTCCTTGCGCTATCTAGGGAGGCCGCCCTCTAGCCGCCGCGCGCTGAGGCCCTTCTTGCGCAACGCCGCAACGGCTTCCCGTAGCTGAAGCGTCACTTGTACCCGTCCCTGAAGTGGGCCGAGGAGAATGCTCGTTCCTCGTTCGTCATGTCTGTAGCCCGTCCACGTTCTTCCCAGGTGTGCCTCTGGCCGCCGAAGGCATTCCCGATCAAGATCAGCAAAGCCCGCTTCTAAGTAAGACTTGCAAAAATCATAAAAGGACCATATTGTACGTCAAAAGGACCACGTAGATCCCCTGATCTATGGGTCCCGTCCAACGGAGCGATACGTTATGGTGGAACAGACACACCTGAGAGCCGGTGTCGGAGTGACCAACAAGCTGCGCCACCCCATGGCTACCCTCGTCGAGCGTGGTCTTCTGCCGCCAGACCGGGCAGGCCGCATCGAGTCGGTCCTGAAAATCCTTACGGCCAGTGGCCCTGAAGTTTGGAGTGTCACCAAGGTCAAACGCAACCCTGGCGCCTTCATGTCCGTCGTGATAGGCACCTGTCCTCAAGTCATGTCGGACAGCAAGCGCAAGGACGCGGAGCAGATCGTCGCTCTGTCCGCCGATGATCTCCTGTCTCTCGTCGATGCCGCAACCAAGGCGGCAGGGCCCGGCTTTGCAACCGGAAAGGAAATTTATGCACGATTGGCGAGAAGCGGCGCGCCGCTCGACGTCACGTCCCGTGGGCTCGCTCCAAGACATCAGCCGCGCTTGTCGATGAAGGACGCGCTCTCTGCAATGCCCGCGTCGGGCCATACGGATGCACAAGGCTGAAGGGACATGCTGATCCCGGGGCCCCTCGAGACGTTCCAGATCGTTGATCGCTCTTCCGATCTGCCCGTAATGCGGCACTTGGCCGCCGTCGATGACGTCATTGCCTTCGCGGCGCCCGCACTTGCCGCTGTGGCAGATGCCTATGCCGGTGAGCCAGAGGCCGATCGCTTCAGGCTGAACAACCGTCTCGACGAGCTGCTGCGCGACTGCGCCGACAGCACCGCCCCGGGTCTCGGGGATGCGGCGCCTTACTATCTCATGCTCCCATTCTCGCGGAACGCCGTGCATAGCTTTGCAAAGATCCGGCAGGTGCTCGGAGAGGGCGATCTCTTCTCGGCCCAGACCTATGCCATCGCCCACAGCGAAGACGTCCCGCTGCTTCTACTGAAAACCGAGGCCGCGCAGGGCGACATGAGCGCGCTTTCTGGTGCGGGCATCGATCTTAGTGTCTTCTGGATCGACCTCGCACCGGAGGGAACCTGACATTCTCCTCCCCGCTCCAGAGCCCGGCTCCGCCACGATCCTAGCCCTGCATGGCGGGGGCTTCTTGGGATATTTCTCCGCCTGCATCGCCTCCGCCCTACAGTCGCGGCGACAGGCCCTGAAAGCCAAAGGCCCGTTCAACAGGAGCTTCGACGCCATCTGCGGAACCTCCGTCGGAGCGATCCTTGCCGCGGGCCTCGCCACGAACACGGCGCCGGACGATATTGTATCCCTGATGGAAAAGCGCGGTGAAGCGATCTTTCCGAAGCGCCGGATCATGTCGACCGCACCCGGGATCCTGTCTGCCCGCTTCAAGCCCGAGCCACTCAAAGGGCTGCTCTCTGAAATCCTAGGCAATGTGCGCCTCGGCGAGCTCGACCGCGTGCTTATCATTCCTGCCGTCAACGAGAGCAGCGGCCGACCGGTCATCTTTCGAAGCACTGACCCGGCGCATTGGGATCTTCCCCTCCTCGAGGTTGTTATGGCCTCGGCCGCAGCACCGCTCTATTTCCCGCTCCACAGGATAGGGGGCGAGCGCTACGCAGATGGCGGGTTGATCGCGAACGGACCTGCCCTCGTCGCCTCGGCCGAGCTCACCCGCCAATTCGGGATCCCGGCCAGCCGTCAGCGCGTGATCAGCATCGGTACGACGCGCACTGCGCTCGCCAGCGGCGTAGACAAGATAGCGCGGGACGGATGGGGCGGGATCCGCTGGATATGGGGCGGAGGGCGACTCCAGCAACTCATGATGAGCTGCCAAGAAGACCTGCACTCAGTGCTGCTCGCAGGGCTTGGGCCGGCAGGTCGGCTGCATCTCGACATGGAGCTTACCCCCGGGCAGGCCGGTAAAGTTCACATGGTCAAGGCCGATGCGGAGGCCAAGGAAGTCCTGAGCGCCGCCGCCAAGGACGCCCTCGCCCAGATCACCTCACAAGAGCGCGGCTTTCTAGATCGCGCCTTGGCCAGACAGTCGCGGAGCTTGGTCTGGCGCCGGGACGCAGGACGCTTGATACCCGTCCTTACCAGATAGGGCCCGGACGAACTTCCGTCCATCCTAAGGACAGACATGCAGGCTTGAGATGAACGGGTTTCTTTAAGGCCCTCGAGATCCGGCTGTAATGAAAGTAAAGGCCCCAAAATGGTCGTTTCTGTCCCGGCCCCCTGCCCTGCCCTGGATCAAGGGATTAGACCGGACAAAAACCCATGACAAAACCTTTGCAGTTTTGGGAGGTTTTTGGCACTATGTGGCATGATCATCGGATACGCCCGCGTCAGCACGGAAGACCAGAACCTGGACGGCCAGATCGACGCCCTGAAGGCGGCGGGTGCCGAGAGGATCTTCGCCGACAAAATCACCGGCACGGCGCGCAGCAGGCCCGAGCTGGACCGCTTGCTCGATCAGCTGCGCCAGGGCGACGTAATGACCGTCACCAAGTACGACCGCCTCGCCCGTTCCTTGCGTGATCTTCTCGATATCGTTGACGCCATCCAGGCGCATGGCGCGGGCTTCCGGTCGCTGGCCGAGGATATCGACACCACCACGCCCGCAGGGCGGTTGGTGTTTCACGTCTTCGCGTCCATCGCTCAGTTCGAGCGGGAGCGGATTTCGGAGAGGACCAGGGAGGGGTTGGAGGCAGCTCGTAAGCGCGGCCGCATCGGGGGCAGACCCCCTGCCCTATCCACCGCTCAGAAGGCTGAAGTGCGCCGGATGCGGGATGAGGAGCTGCGGCCCCTGCCTGAGATTGCGCAGCTTTTCCGGGTCAGTATAAAGACTATCAGAAGGGTTTGAAGCTTTTCGTGCGGCAACAAGAACGGGTAAAAGGTGGCGTTAAATCCTATATTAGTCGATCAGGCAAGGAACGGCGATGAAACAACGCTCAACCGCCTTCTGTGTCTGTTCGAAGATAAAGCGCTCGAACAAGTAAGGTTTGCGGTAGCATATGTACGGTGGGAGGGTCTTGGCCTTTTGTCCAAGAGCATTGAAGCATTCATTTCTAGAGGCGGAAGGTTTGAAAGTATCTATGGTGCTGGAAATGGAGTAACAACTCCAGATGCATTATACTATGGTATGCTTCTAGATAATTTGTTCCCCGGACGAACATACGCCGGTTTTGTTGAGGATGATTATGCGAACGCGACTTTTCACCCTAAGTACTATGAATTCAGATTTGCGTCTGAGACTCGGGTAATTGTTGGGTCATCGAACCTTACAGGAGGCGGTCTCCAGCGGAACAGTGAAGCGTCACTTGAAGTGAAAATCTCCCGAGGAGGCGCTGATGAGAAGGCGCTAGATGCCTACTGGGTTGCGCTACGGAAGAGTGCGAAGATGGTCACTCTGGGGCATGTGCAGCGGATATCAAAGTCACATGGAACGGCCTCTGAAGACAGAGAAAAAACGAAGGTGCCGAGCTGTGGGAAGCCCTACCTTCCCACGAAGACGAAGCCGCACCCACGCCCCTTGTTCCAAAAAATCATGGGTTTGTCCAAGCCCAGTCAAGCGACAAAGGACAAGCTTCTTTCTGAGTTCAGTGAAATCTCGGATCGACCAAAGCACCTTTATCTTCAAATATTGGCGCGAGAAACGGGAGGACAGAGTGGCAAGTCCGGGTCAGCGGTCCAGCTCCCAGTTGCAACGCTTGGCGCATACTTTGGCGTGGCCCGTAGTGAAGAAAGATCTATTCGACTAGTCTTCCCCAATGGACCATTGGAAACTAACATTACTCACTTTTCCAACAATACTCACCAAGTTCGTATTCAGCCAATATTGGAGATTGATCGCCCTGCCGTTCTTCATTTGACCCGAGAGGGTGGTGATACTTACAAAGCCAGATTTATTCCACCAGATAAGTACGAAACGGTTCTAAAGGCGAAATGTACAAATCAAAGCCGAAAGAATTCGAGGCGCTGGGGGTTTGTCTAAAGTTTGATGTCATAGGTCAATCTCCGCATCTGGATCACCGGCCTTCAACGCATTCATGTATGATAGACAGAGATCGCGCGAGCGGTATCGGCCGCCGTAGGCATCGAGTTCCTGGCGCTCGATGATCGGGAAGGTTGAGTAGATGTAGCGAACATCATCGCGGTTCTCGATGCCGTAGAGCAGGAAGAACACCGCATCCAGCTTCGCCCTGAGCTTCAAGCGGCGCTCTTCATCCCAGGTGAAGGGGGGAAGAACCGTTCCGCTCTCATCGACATAGCCCATGTCTTTGGCCAAGGGGGCCATGTCATGGGCGTTATAGGTGAGCTCAAGAACGATCTCTTGGACAACCTGCGCAGCCGTCTTCTTTCCGAACTTGCGCGCTTCAAACTGGGCCAACGGGATGACGGGAAGCTGCTCAACAATGTACCAGTTGACGCTCGTGCTATGCACCTTCGATCGTGCTGCAAAGTCGAAGATGGTCGCGTTGAGATTTGCGAGCATTGTGGGTCCATGGCGAGCCATTGTGTCTCTATCGTGCCCGATAAGCAGCGGTGCCTTGTTCCCGACGCCCGCCCTCGGAATAGCTGCTGCAATAATCGTTCGCGCATCCGTTGCGCGGGCGATGTCCCGGAAAGCGATAGACCATTCCATACCTGCCGGAAGCGTGATCTCTTTCTCCTGCACCCAGAATTGAGGCGTTGGCGCGAACGTGGGATCGGCCTTCTGCTTGGCACTCACGTCGCCGCTCAGGGCGGCGTTGTGAACATTCGCCTCGTTCACCTCGACCGATGCAGCCCGGTGATCGAATTGGTGGATCATGCGCCCGACATAGAGTGGGCGCCAGCTGCCCGATGCGCTGCCATACAGGTTGCCGCCGATCGGATAGGCCCCTTCCTCCTCTTCGAGCTCCTTGCGGGTTCGGAAAAGCCCCGAGTCGTTGGTCATATGAAACATGGTCGCGTACTTGACAGGCCACGCCTTCACCTCAGCACCGGAGGATCGATCCACAAGGATCGGCGCGGCGGCGTAAATTGCCTTCGTAAGATCAGCATCACGTCGAGACCGGAAGATGGGTGCGGTTCCCGTGTTCGGGTTGACCTTGGCGAAGTCGTCAGCACTCAAAGTGAAGCGCACTTCAGGATCGTTCAGCTCTGCCGTTGCTTGCAGGAAAAACGCGCACTGCGCCTGTCCTCCAAGTGGGGATGGACTTGCCACAAAGGCACAAAATTTGAAGCGGCTGTCTACATCTTCAAAGAATGGCTTCAGCTCGTACCTTGGCCGCCGGTTCTCGAAGTCATAGAGGGCCTTCAATCGGCCCTCGGTCGCCACTCCCTTGAAGAACTTTGCCGCCGTCAGGTCAGAGGCAATCCCTGAGGGTGTCAGCAACCCTATCAGCCCATCGGGGCGGGCCAGCCTCATCGCCCGCTCGACAAAGAGGGAGTAGAGGTTGATGTCGCCGCCGGAAAGAAGTGGATAGTCGCCGCCGCTCCTGGCCATGCGTGTGCCGGTCTCGGCCCTAGTCGCGGCCTTGGCATAGTCGCGGGCGAGCGGATCACCTGCCTTCTCAAGCGAGGCGATCATCTTCGCGCGGTCGGATGCGCGCTGCGCGAGGGCTATGTCTCTTTTGCGGGCAGCAAACCATTCAACCTGTTGCAGCTTCATGCGGTCCCAGGGCGGGTTTCCGATGATGGCGTCAAAGCCGCCCTTCAGGCCATCTTCCTGCCAGTCCGACCAGACCCCAGGAAAGGCAACCTGCCAGTTCAAGAAGTTCTCTTCGATAACCAGCTCTCGCGCAGACGCAAGAATCTCGACAAAGCGCCTCCCGTGCTCGTCGCGTACTTTCGGCTCTCGCTTTCCAAGTGCGATCTCGAAGGGATCGCCGAAGGCTCCATCGAAGAAGCCCTTGATAGCCTTGGCATTGTCCTTGCCCTTCAGGTTCAGCCATTCGATCGCATGCAACAGGGAGAGAAAAGCATTCAGGGGTGCCGTCATCACCTGGACACCGTCGAAGATCTCCTGGGACCGATGCGCCTCCGCGATCTCGGCGTCGGGCAGGCCTTCAATCATCTGCATCGAGGCGGCCGATCCATAGGCCGCCTTGACCGGCTCATGTAGCAGAAGTGGGCTGCCGTAAGCGGTTGCCTTTGCAATGCCGGTCTTAACCCAAGATCCGAAGAGGCTGTCGCCGCAGCGCAAGTGGTGATCGAGGAACGAGAGCGGCGCGCCCACTGTGAACGAATGCAGCCAGAGAGCTACCTTGGCGAGCTCTACTGCCATGACGTTCTTGTCCACGCCATAGACGCAGCGCTTTAAGACCATGCGGCGGATGATGTGCCGGTCATCAAGTTGCTCCGGATCAACAGTCCATTTTCGGGCCTCAGCGTTGCCCAGGATCGTGTTGCGGATTGCCTCGATGCGATCGGCGAGCGGGGAGATGTAGGGATGATCTTCGCTTGCCCATTCGACCATCTTTTCGGTCTCAGCCATGGCGATGATCACCTGGTCAGAGAGGTAATCGACCAGGCTCACCAGAAAGTGCCCCGAGCCCATGGCAGGGTCACAGATGCGTAGGTCAAGCAGGCGTTCGGCAGGATCGAGCCGCTTCAGTGCGGTGAGTTTTAGACCGTCTTCTTGGGTGCCATCAGCCAGCTCGCGGGCCTTGTCCTCAAACGCCCTGACGCGCTTGCCGATCAAAGGCTCCAGGGTCTCATGGATGATCAGACTGACAAGGTCATCGGGCGTGTAGTAACTGCCCGATCCCTTCCGGGCGAAAATGTTCGGGCGAATTTCAACGGTTTCCCCGTCTTTCACAACCTCATGCTCTAGCAAGCGCTCATAGATCGATCCGAGCTGCTGCACCGTGAGGTCGCGGTAGTTGATGTACTTACGGGTGCCGTCCCGACGCTCGAAGGACAGCTTGTCGATGACTTCGGCCATAACGGAATCGGGTAATCTGATCTTGCCCAGGAGCGGCGTTCTGTCGGCATCGAAAAGCCCGCCGTTGTAGGGGGGCAAGCCGATCGAGGTGTCACCTTTGTCGATGGCGCGACAAAGGTCATCGAGCGTTGACCAGTAGCGCGCGGCGGTGGAGGAAAAGATATCCCCGTCATCCTTGCGGCGGCCGATCTCCATTCGGACCTTGTCGCGCAAACCATAGTCATCGTAGCGCCGATCGTTCACCGGCAAGAGGTCGCGGTCTTCGGCATAGAGGATGAAAAGCAGACGATAGAGAAGGATCAGGGCTGCCTGGCGCACATCCTGTAGCCCGGCCTCCGGGGCGGCCGTGGCAATCGAGCGCGCAAGCAGGGGGTAGACTTGTGCAAATACCAGATTGGAAAGATCTGTCGCAACTCGTTCTTCGTAGAACTTTCCTTCGTCCATCGCGCGTTGATGGAAAGTGCGCTGATCCGTGGCCGAAGGAAGAAAGGCCTCGCGGCGGAAGATGAGGGCAAAGGCCCGCAAGGCGTGTCGTTGCTCTTCGGCATCCAGGGCGAACAGTCCATCGCCTTGACCCTCAATACGGAGGACGGCCGCAAGGTCGATCTCGAAAAACTGCTCAGAGACTGATCGTGCGCCGGAATAATAGAGCCGCCATCGGCCGCCGTTGGTCAGAACGCCCCACCGGAGCTTGCCCGTGGTGAGATCATCAACTCGGCGGAGATACCGCAACATCTGGGTGGAGGGGGCGAGTTCTTCGCCCCGCTTCGATGAACGCCGGTCGAGCGGGCGCTTCCACCGCTTGGACTCAACAACAGCAAGGCCGAACTGGTATCGCTTGTACTCTTCCAGATGCTGATCGGCCTGCGCCTTTGCGGCGGCATCTGCGAAGAGCAAGCCATCTGGAACATCCTCACGGCCCTTGACCGTCAAGTTTTGCTGCCGCATCGACTGTGACCAGCCTAGGAAGCGCAGGATCGGCCAGATCAGGTCGTCCTCTGTGCGAGTTTCGTTCGGAGTCTGGCTGACGGGAAACTTTGCGAAGATGTCTTGAAGCTCGCTCGCGAGCCCGTCGATCGCGCTGTCCGTCAGTTGAGCCCAATCGGGATTGTCGGAAATCGACTGCGTCAGGAAGTCATGAGTAAACAAGCTGCCTTGGAAAATTTCGTTCATCATTACAGCATGTTACCTTGTGGTTTCTTATCTTTGAGGTATGTCATCCATTTCGATCGCAGGAACGGGGTCCCTGCCCTTCCGGCATGGTTGTTCCGGCTGGCTTCAGACCAGTCTTGGCTGTTCGGGCTGCGGCGGTAGGCTGGCACGCGTCGGCAAGTGCCGGATCGTCTCGCCAGTCTCCTTGTCCGCTTGCACCAGGTCGAACTGCGCTTGCAGGTTCAACCAGAACTGTGGATCGGTCCCGAACCAGTGCCCGAAGCGAAGAGCCGTGTCGCCCGTGACCGATCGCTTGCCGGCGATGATCTGGCTCACCCGGTTGGGTGGCACGTCGATCTGTCGCGAAAATTCCGTGGGCGTGATGCCCAGATCTTCCAGCTCGTCCTTCAGGACGTTGCCGGGATGTACTGCTCTCATGAACATGGGCTGACCTCCTTTCGTCAGTGGTAATCCACGATTTCAACGTTACCTGGCCCTTGCTGTCCCTCAGGCCAGTCAAAACAGATGCGCCATTGCTGGTTGATGCGAATGGAGAACTGCCCTGCCCTGTCGCCGCGCAAGGCTTCCAACCTATTGCTCGGCAACGCCCGAAGCGTGTCCAGAGAGGGCGCGGCGTTCAGGATAGCGAGCCGCTTTGCGGCCTGGTCCTCGAACCCCTGAAACGCCTTCACGAACTCGCCGCGTGCGAAGCTCTCGGTCCTCTTGTCGCGATAGCTCAGGATCATCTTGCTTGGGAAGATAGGTGCCTTGACGAGATACGTCAAGCGTACTCATTGTGCTACAATTATATTGGATTTTTCAATTTATCCGGTTAATGTAGTTATCGGATAACATGGAGACGCCTATGCCGACCGTTGTCATCGCATCGCCGAAGGGGGGTGCCGGGAAGTCCACGACGGCGATCCTGTTAGGGACAGAGCTGGCCCATGCAGGCGCGAGCGTGGTCATGCTGGACTGTGACCCCAACCACTCTCTGACCCTTTGGGCTGACCGGGCCCCCCTGCCCGATCGAATTCAGGTTCTGTCGAGCGTCACCGAGTCTGACATCGTGAAGAGCATCAAGCAGCACGACACGGATGGTCAAATCGTCGTCGTGGACTTGGAGGGCGTCGCATCGCGGCTTGTTTCCCGTGCGATTTCTCAGGCCGATCTCGTCATTACTCCGATGCGAGCTACCACGTTGGACGCCACAATTGGTGTCAGAGCGCTTCAGCTCATCGCCGAAGAGGAAGAAGCGCTCGATCGGAAGATCCCGCACGCCGTCGTCTTCACGATGACGAAGGCCGTCCGTTCGAAACAACATAGCGGCATCGCCGAGTCACTGTCGGCACAAGGCGTCGATCTGATTGATCCGCCGCTCCTGGAGCGGGCAGCGTTCTCCGCACTCTTCGAGTTCGGAGGTAACCTCCGGAACATGCCCGCCCAAGGGAACATGGACGGAGCGATCGAGAACGCCGCTCTGTTCGCCCAGGCGGTCTACAAGCGGCTGGCAGAGGGAATCTGAGATGTCGGACGGAAAAGCCTTCAACATCGACCTCGGTCGCCTAAAAAGCCGGGAGAAAGACCGCAGCCCGCAGGCGATCGAGAAGGCAGAGCGGGCAGGGGAGGAACTGGGCTTCGTTGCCCGTGACGGCCAGAAGCGACGCGGGCGCAAGCCTAGCCCCCGGACGGGGCAAGTCCACGCTAAGGTCATGCCCGGCATTTCCGAAGAGATCGCCAATGAAGCAAAGCGCAGGGGTGTGCAGCAAGGCGTCCTAATCGAGGAGGCTTGGGAGCTTTACAAAAACAAATCCGGTATTTGAAATTACCCGGTATTTTTTCTGTTCTGCACCCACTTCCTACAGAAGCCCAAGAATGCGGCTTCCGGGTTGCGCGGCGTCTCTGGAAGCCAGCTGCGCCACTCGCGTTCTAGATAATACACGTCGAAACCAGGAGCGAGCATCCGGGCCGTCTCATAGACATCTGGGTCAAGGTGCGGCGCTATCGCCGGAAGCAGCACCATCTTCACGCCCTGCCGGTTTGAGAAAGTGACCATGTCCTCCTGCTCGTCATAGGAGATTGCATAGTCCGGCATGTGGTCGTGTTCCCGATCCTCTCGGATGATGTTCATGACCAAGCGCCGAAACTCACGGGGGGTGGAGTTCGACCCGCACTTCTTCTGAAGCAACGCGAGGCTGATCCGCCATTCCTTCTGCGCCCCGCAGTGCTTGCGGGCGAGTTCGTAGATGCGCCGCTCCAGCGGCTTCCGGAGCCGGAAGTAATCGCGGTGCAGCGTGAGGACTTCCTTTGACCGGATCGCATTGAAAACCCAGTCTGAAAGCTTGATCTCGACTTCCTGCATGCGGCCGTCACGGGTTTCCCTAACGACCTCAGCACTCTCGATCAGGCCAAAGGTCCTGAAAATCTCCTTTCCGCCGGTCACGATGTTCGTGCTGATCCTGGTCCCAGCCAGGCGCTCAAGGGCTGCTTTCAGCTGAGAGTACCCGGAACCCGCCGTGTTCCGGTTCGTAGCGACCAGCATGTCAAACGCGCGAAACCGGACAACCTGGGAAACCTCTTTCCCATCGTTCAGGGCAGTCATGAGCTGGCTTATGCAGTAGATCAGGACATCGCGATCATGAACCGTCGCGAGGCCATCGACAGAAGGCTTGATCGCGATCTTGATCCCGTTGTGCTCATACTCCCTGACTCGCGTATCTGGCTTGGTTGAGAGCGAGAAGATCGGATGTTCCATCGAGGCCATGTCAGCCTTCGGCACAGCGTCGAAGATGTCGCACACGAAGAAATCGCCCTGCGGATACCGATCAGGCAAGAGAGGGGAACGGTTTACTACATGGTCGTCAGACACAGGGCAGCCTTTCGTACTTTCACACACAGTAGGGCAGGGCGCGCGCGAAATCCACGCTGATTCGTACTTTCACACACGCAAGCCGCTTTCGTACTTTTGCCCACGCTCTATCGTACTTTTACACACGTTCTTTCGTACTTTCACACACACCCCGCTCGGAATCGCTTATTTGTTTCAGTACCTTGCGAGCGATTTTCTGCGCTTAACACTGAATCTAACCCATATTTAACACCTAGGCCTGTGGATAACTTTCGTCTGGAACACTCTTCGCCTCACCTAGCATAGAACACGCAGGCCTCCTTCCCGCTCTCTGGCCTCCGCAGCCACTCACCCCCAAGGACAGCGCATGCGGTACCGTTGCCTGCCATGAAGCGGGGCAGAGCGATGGTCAGACCGAGCGCCAGGACCAACCCTAAGATGGCTATGAATGGGGCGCGCTTCTTCCAGCGTCCCGCCCTTGCCAGATCGTCACGCAGGCGCTGAAGGGTTTGCTCTTCCTGCCGGACCAGTTCATCCAGGGTGCGGCTGGCGTCCCGCCGATCGGCAGCAAGGCCGAGGTGCAGGCCTTCCAGCCGGTCGAGGGGAACGACCAGTGCCTTGTCGATCTCGTTGCCGATGTGGCGACCATAGCGCTGCGGATCAGCATAGACCTTGGCAGCCTGTGCGGCGTCCCTACTTTCCAGCGCGGTCGTCTGGACCGCCGCAAGGGTTTCCCCGTGCTGATCCAGCTTCTCCGACATTCTGGCGACGACGACGCCCAGAAGATCCACCATTTCACCGAGGGCGGCGAGGGAGAGGGCAGGGGAGGCGGAACCGGCTTCTGGCATTGTGACTTCCGTGATCGGGGATAGGCGACAGGGGATCAGAGATCGGCGTTGCGCGATCAGGGTTCAGATTTGGGATTTGCGGGTTGCGCGTCCGGTGATCGGTGCAGGCCGTCGAATTCCCTATCGGCGAAGTAGCGCAGCTTGCGGGCGATGATCACGGGCTTGCCCTGGACGCGCAGCAGCTGGACATGGGGCGGTATCTGCATGATCTCGTCCGGGGTCATCAGGTCGCGTGCCGTGACGTTGTACGAGGTCGAAGGCGCATCGCCGGGTTTGTGGCTTTCAGTCTGATAGCCGGTGGTTTCCCGCCCGATCATCTGGCTCAGCCACTTCGCCGTCTCGAAGTCGTTCACCCCGAAGGTCTGCAGCACGCCCGCGTTGGCGACGAAGGTATTGGCCCGCGCGCCGTAGAGGTCTTTCAGCTGGCTCATGTCCTGCAGGATCGGCCAGAGCTGCAGTCCGTAGCCCGCCATCAGCCCCATAGCGCGTTCCACCGCTTCCAGTCGGCCCAAGGCTGCGAACTCATCGAGGAGGAACAGGGCGGGCTGTTTCAGACGCTGAGAGCCTGCCTGAGCAGCTTCTGCGTCCCTTGCGATATCCTGAAGCGCCTGGGCCACCAGAAGGCGCAGCCAGCGGCTGTAGGCATCGAGGCGGTTCGGGGGCAGGACAAGGAAGATCGAGGTCAGGTCGTGCCGCAGGGCAGAGAACTGGAAGTCGGAACGCGCCGTCGCGGCCACGATCCGGGGGCTGTCGAGGAAATGGGTGTGGCGCTGCGCCGAGGACATCACCGAGGCCGCTTCGCGGTCAGATTTGCCAAGGAAGCGGTTTGCGGCGCGGGCGATCAATCCCCCGGCAGCATCGGTGTCCTGCATCAGCTCCAGGAGGGCGCGGAACTTCTCGGGTGGCAGGGTCAGATATTCCCGCACTGTGTCGAGGGTTTTGCGATCCGCGTCCTCATGGGCCACGGCGAACATGATCAGCCCGGCCAGCAGCGCCTTGGCCTCTTCGTTCCAGTGGGCTTCTGACTGTTGGCCGGGCGGATCCATCACCAGGGCTTCGGCCAGCGAGGCGGCATCTTCGCCCAGGTCGGGGCTTTCCGCGTCGAGCCGCCCGAGGGGGTTATAGGCCGAGGCGGGTATACCGGTGACGCCGAAGGGGTCGAGGATGTGAACTGCCCCGAACCGCTTGCGCGCCTCGCCCGCGATCTTCGCATTCTCGCCCTTGGGGTCGATCACCAGCACCGAGCGTTCGGTCAGCAGGAGGTTCGGGATTACCGTGCCGACACCTTTGCCTGCCCTCGTGGGGGCGAGGGTCAGGAGGTGCGCCGGGCCGTCATAGCGCAGGAGCTTGCCGGTATCGAGGTCGCGGCCGATCAGGAGGCCATCACCGCCTTCGAAGGCTGCGCGTTCTTTCCGGGTGGCAAAGCGCGCCGAGCCGTGGCTGTCGCTTGGCCTGCGGCCCCAAAGCTTGATGCCCGTCCGGTTCGACCAGTCATTCGCCCCGGCGATCCAGCCCGCGATCAGCATCGGCCAGAACAGGACCCAGTGCCAGAGGGCTTCGCCCATCGGCACATCCGACAGGATGATGATCAGGATCAGCCAGGCGAACATCGCAAAGCCGGTGGCGATCACCATCCAGACGAAAAACCACACCGCAAGGACCGGGGTGAAGACAACGAAGAGGGACAGCCGCGACAGCAGCCCCAGGGCGGAGAATACATACTGCAAGGAAATCAGGTCCAGCTAAGAGGGCAGGGGGGGCGAGCAGCGCTCCCCCTCTGAAGGAAAGGGGCGGCGGTCAGGTCGAGGGCGTCGGAGCGGGCGGGTCTGTTGGGGGTGATGCAGCGGCGGGCTGCTTCGCATCCCAGCCTTCGAAAGCCTTGCGGTCCTGTTCACGGGGCAGGTTGCGGACCAGGCGCTCGATCATGGCGGCGGCGTTGGAATCCCGTTCCGCCAGATCGACCAGCGCGCCGCCGAGGATGATCTTGCGCCGCGTGTCCAGCTTGCGCGCCTTCGTCGCTTCGCGGTTCTTCAGGGCGAGGAGCCGGGCCTTGGCCTGGGCGTAGCGCTTCTCGGCGCGTTCCAATTCTGTCTCAGCCATTCGTACCTTCACACACGCAGGAAATTCAAAACATCTTTGGGTTGAATGTCGCATTGACGGGGCAAGGTCAAGCGGGTACCCGTAGGCCTGTAAAGGGCAAGGGCGCACTTATGCAAACTCTCCACCGCCTGCGGCGCTTCCGAGATTTGCGTGCGGTCTCTTCGGGGGCATGGCCCCCCGCCGACGGCGTCCCCAGTCCGGCGCTTGTTGCGCCGGATCAGGAAGCGCGTCCCGCCTTCCCGAACCCATCCTGGCCAACCTTCGCGGTTGGATTGCGGCCCGCTGTCCCTGCCGCCCTCATTGGAACTGGCCCCGAGAGCGGGGCGGTTCCGCGAGGCCGTCAGTGCCAGCGGACGATCCGGTTCCGCCTGCCCCGAGAGCGGGACAGCCTGCCGGATCGGGTTTGCCGGACTTCGCTTGTCCAGCAAACCATGGCCCATCGTGGCGCTGGCTGCGCGCATGCCCGGCAGCATGACCGCCCGCCTGTCGGCATGGCCGCATGTCTGCCTGATTGCGCGGTGGCCTGCTTGCACGGATGGTCAGCAGACAACCTGCCTGTTTGCATGTTTACCTGTTTGCATGCCTGGCAGTCCGCCTGCCTTTGCCCGTCGCCGGATCGGTAGGACGCGGCCATGGCCAGCTACCACCTTTCCGTCAAGACGATCAAACGCAGCGCCGGGCGGTCGGCGACGGCGGCGGCGGCCTATCGGTCGGCCTCCGTCATCGAGTGTGACCGTGAAGGGCGCATGCACGACTACACCGCCAAGCGCGGGGTCGAGACCTGCTTTATTCTCGCCCCCGCTGACGCGCCGTCATGGGCGCAGGACCGGGCCGCGCTCTGGAATGCCGCCGAGGCGCGCGAGACCAGGTCCAATTCAGTGACTGCCCGTGAATGGGAACTGGCCCTGCCGTCCGAGATATCGGACGCCGCGCGGATCGAGATCACGCGGGCTTTCGCTCAGCAGCTGGTCGAGCGCTATGGCGTTGCGGCAGACGTGGCGATCCACGCGCCGCACCGTGAGGGCGATCAGCGCAATCACCATGCTCATATCCTGACCACCACGAGGGCGTTGACCGCAGCGGGGCTTACCGACAAGACCCGCATTCTCGATGCCGCCAGCACCGGTGGGCCGGAGATCGAGGTCCTGCGCGGCTACTGGGCCGAGCTGCAAAACCACGCCCTTGAGCTGGCGGGGCAGGAGGGACGCGTAGATCATCGGTCATTGGAGGTGCAGCGCGAAGAGGCGCTGTCCCTTGGGGACACGTTGAAGGCCGAGGAACTGGATCGCGAGCCGGAGCTGAAGCTTGGCCCCGCCGCCAATGCCATCGAGCGGCGCGCGCAGTTTGCAGCCGAGGCCGAGGGCCGCGACTATGAACCGCTGACCCAGCGGGGCGCGCGGGTCCACGCGGTGCGCCAGGCCAAAGCCATGTTTGCAGAAGTGCGCGAGCGGCTGGAGCTGGCGCGCGAGGCATGGGCCGAGGCCCGGGAAGAGGGGCAGGGCCATGTCAGCGCCGGGCTGGCGGCGCTGCGCGCCGCCGCAGGGCGGCAGGCGAAGGAACTGGACCCCGAGGGGATCAAGGAACGTCTGGCACGCATTGCAGGGCGGAGTCAGAGCGAGGAGCATGATCATGCACCGGGGCAGGGGAGCCGGGACCTACGCGGCAGGCTTGCCGGTATGTTGGGCAATGCCAGGGCGGAAGATCAGGAGCGGGAAAAGGCCCGCAAAAAAGACCGCGAGCTGGAGCTAGACGAAGAGCGCAGGCGGCAGCGCGAACTCGACAGGGATCTGGGATGGGAACTTTGAGAAAAGGCAACGATGGGCTTTTATGATATCGCCCAGAGGGCCTGGGCAGAAACCCATGACCGCCGCTTGAGCTGCAGCGCTGAACACCAGGTTGGGTTCCAGCAGCTCATGCGCGAGGCAGTCAGGGCGATCGAGCACAAAATCCCCGATCTAGTTTAGGCCGATATCGCACTGGTCTGCCCGCCATGATCAGGTGATCGTGTACTCGCGCCACGGGATCGACCGCAGCGGCACCCGCGACATGAAGCGGGCGATGTCCGGCCGACCGTAATAGGTCGGCCGACCGCGCCCGTCCTGCGCCATCAGCACGACCGGTACGCCGAAGACCGGGGCGAAGCCCCGGATCGCGTCGGCGGCAGCCACGCTATTTTGCACCACATGGGGTTTCACCACCACGACGGCGAAGGTCTGACCCTGCTCGCGGATCACCGCACCCTGCACACGCATATGCCTCGCTCCTTCTCTTAGGCCGCCAGCCTGTTGAGGCGGCTGTTGATCCATTCCCAAGCCTCTTGGGTCAGCCAGCCCGAATAGTCGCGGGTGACGCCGATCACGAGGACGCGGTCGTTCTTGTCGACGTGGGGGGCCAGCCGGTCCCAGACGCCCTTGGCGTTCAGATTGGTATCGACCAGCCATGTCGATCCGAGGTAGTGCCACCAGTCCCCGAGGTTCTTGATGGCCTTGTGCAGCTCGTCGTAACTCTGACCCGGCCGCTTCAGGTCGTAGTTGATCGCGTAGATCATTTTTGTTCTCCTGTCGGTATCGCGACGCGGACCGGAAACCGGCCCTGATGCGCCTCGACTCCCTATGCGGACATCGAGGGGAGTCCCGGACATCCGCCGTTTCATGTCCGGGCAGGGGCCGCTCTCCCGCATAGGAGAGCGAAGGGGGACGGAAGGTGTGAGTTTGCAGGAACCCGCGACCGCCAGGAGCAGCGCCGAGATCGTCGAGGCGATTCGAGGCCTTTCGGCCGCCGATTGGGTGCGGCTGAAAAAGGTCGCCGCCTACTATGCGCGCCCCGCCGTTCCGGCCCAAGACCTGCTGCAGGAGGCGTTCGCTCGTGCGCTCGATGGCAGCCGTGTCTGCCCGGCGCATGTGGACGCGGTGCGGTTTTTGGCCGAGGCCATGCGCAGCATCGCCGACGGCGAGCAGGAAAAGGCCGATCGCCGCCCTGCCCTCGTTTCCATCGAGGGAAGAAGCGGCGCTGCGACAGCCATGAGTGTCCCGGACCCTGCGCCGAGTGTGGAGTCCAGGATCGTACAAGCCGAGCAGGACGCGCGGATGCGTGCCGATCTGCTCGCGCTCTTCGACGACGACCCGGCAGCGAAGGACATTGTGGAAGGTACTATGGAGGGCATGACGGCGGAGGACCTGCGAGAGCTGACCGGTCTCGACAGGACAGCCTACGATTCCAAACGAAAGCTGATCCGCCGTCGGATCGACAAGAGATATCCCGAAGGATGGCAGCCATGATCGGTAAGAACGACAAGGCCGGTCGGCCGATCGACCGGCTGGCAGATGAGTTCGTTGAGGACATTCTGAACTTGTCCGACGACGAGGTTCTGGCCGAGTTCCGAGAGGACGGCGGCGATCCCGAAAGGCACGCTGCCGAAATGCGGTCGATGTTCGAAAACAGACTGCTGGCGGCGAACAAGGCGCGCATGAACGCGGCGAAGGCCGGTGTTGCTTCCAGCCGTCAAGCTGAAAAAGGACTTTCCACGCCGGTTGTCGATATCGCCGACGCCCGCGCCCGCCTTCGTGCCGTAATCGCGCGCGCAGGTAGCATCCCCGGGCTGACGCTCGCGGCGCGCAAGGAAGACGAACTTTCGGATTCCGATGTGGTCGGGATGCTCGAGGAGCTTGCCGAACTGGGCCTGCTGGACGGCGATCAGGACCTCGGAAAGACCTGATGCGGCCGTCGCCTGCCGAAACACTGCTTCAGGAGTTGGGCGTTACCGACCCAGCCGAGATAGACCTTGAAGCGGTCGCCTATCATGTCAATGCTAAGGTCCGCTACAGGCGGCTCGACGGTTGCGAAGCAAGGATCGTCGGGACAGCCGACCGCGCGATCATCACGATCAACCGGGACAGCCAGTGGCGCAGAAAGCGGTTTTCCATCGCGCACGAGCTGGGCCACTGGCACCACCATCGAGGCCGTTGCCTCGCCTGCCGGGTCGATGAGTACAGACCAAGGACCGGAGTTTCGCCCGAGCGCACCGCTGATGGATATGCGGCTGATTTGCTTATGCCCGGCTATCTATTCCGACCGCTCGCGCGAGCGCAGAAGAAGCTGAACTTCACAGCGATCAAGGCCTTGGCAGATGCCTTCGATTCTAGCCAGACCGCCACGGCAATCCGACTTGTCGAAACTGATCACACGCCGTCGATGCTGGTTTGCCATGGGCCGAAGGGTAGGAAGTGGTTCGTCCGTTCGCCCAGTGTCCCGGACCGTTGGTTCCCTCAAGACACTCTCGACGCCGAGAGCTATGCCTTTGGTATCCAGTTCGGTATCGATCCCGACAACCCGACGCTGCGCAAGATCGGGGCGGATGCGTGGTTCGACCGTGCCGGTTCTGATCGGTTTGAGATTCAGGAGCAGACGATCAGGGTCGGCCCGGAGGAAACCCTTACACTGCTGGTATTCTGCGATGCTGCGATGCTCGAAGAGCAGGACTACCGTGGGTATCGACGATAGCTACCAGTGCACCCATAGAATCTTTTCCAAAAACAATCGTTTTTGGCAGACGTAAGCTTGAGCGACGGGGTGGACGCTCACTGTCGGTATTGATGTGCCAATGTCCTTGGCTGCGCTAAGACCACTGGTGGCTTGAAGCAGATGCCCTCGGCTGCACCATGGGCGCAGTATGCATGGCGGCAACTTCTAGGCGCGAGCTGAATTCTCGTAACTGATTGATATCAAACTAACTTATGGCGTGCGAATCGGTATGAAGGTCTCGGGCATCTCAAAC
>NZ_JBMSDW010000032.1:0-25099 GCF_049445895.1 Neotabrizicola sp. VNH66 | reverse complement strand
TGATAGGTCTGCCGTATCGCCCCCCTGCCCTACTGACCCTCCGTACCGTTTGATGCGGTTTTCTTGAGCTTTAGACGCCTTAGCGACAGCCAGAGCTCCATTGCAATCGTTTACAAACGGTCGTTTATTAGTGGTATGTGAAACTGCAAACGGCCTGTTTTGATGCCCCTGATCGGCTATGCCCGCGTTTCAACCGAGGATCAGATCCCCCTGCCCCAGTCGCAGGCCTTGAATTCCGCAGGCTGCGTCGAGATCCACGAGGAGCAGGCCTCGGGCGGGAACCGCGCGCGGCCCGTGCTGGCGCGGGTGCTGGAGCGGATCGGCAAGGGCGACACGCTGGTGGTGGTGCGCATCGACCGTCTGGCGCGGTCGCTCTCCCACCTCCTTGAGGTGATCGAACGGCTGGAGGCCAAGAACGCCTTCTTCCGCTCGCTCACCGATCCGATCGACACGTCCTCCCCGCAGGGCAAGTTCACCCTGCAGGTCCTCGGCGCCGCCGCTGAGTTCGAGCGCGCCCTGATCCGCGAACGCACCAAGGCCGGGCTGGCCAGCGCGCGAACCAAAGGCCGGGTTGGCGGCAATCCGGGCCTGCGCGCCCGGGATCCGGGGGCGCTGCGGAAGGTGCGGCTGGCGCGGCAGGACGGCTACATGGAGCGCCTGAGCGAGACGGCGCAGGACTGGGTACCCCATGTGCGCCGCCTGCGGCCCGACATGGCCTGGGAAGACGTGTTGCGCATCGTCAACGGTCCCCTGCCCCGTGAACGCCAGTGGACGCAAGCCCGTCTTTTGCGCGCCGTTAACGCCTATGTCCGCGATGGCTTTCTACCCGAAACGGTGCGGGACCGCTCCAGGCGCCGCGAAACGGACGACCGCCTGCCCGCCATCGTCGCCGCCATCAAGGGCGCGGATCCCGACATCACACTTCAAGCGATCTGCACCCGGCTGGAAGCGATGCGCGAACGCACGCCGCGCGGGCGGACAACTTGGCAGCCATCGTCGGTGAAGATGCTGCTGGAGCGGGCGGAGAGGCTGGGCTTGCTCGACTGAAGTCCAAGAGACCCATCCCCTCATGCGAAGGGGTTCATTATGCGGAGCTGGCCTTCCACCAGGAGGCCATTTTGCATGTCTTCGCTCCATAGCGTCGTGCATCCCGCGATAAGAGCGGTGGCTACGATCATCGCATCGTAGACCGAAAAGCCGTAGCGCTCTGCCAGGGCGCGGCCAACGTCGTGAGTCTGGAGGGTCAGTTCTTCGACTGCGCACAAGGCGCGGACACCAGCAAGAAAAGCACCCGCTTCTTCCCAGTTGAGATTAGCCTTACGTCGGCAGTTCACCAGCGCCTCGTTCAGCACTTGAACGCTGATCCGGGGCCCCTGCCCCAGGATCACCTCAGCGCGATCAGCCTTCGGGCCGTCGTCGAGCAGATAAAGGATGACGTTCGTGTCCGCGAACTCAGCGCTCATGCGCGTCGTCGCGGCTCAGGCGTTCCGCCGAGGGCAATTTGCCCCTAAAGCGGCGCAGACCCGTCAGCACCTCATCTGCGCGGGCTAAGCGACGCACCCGCACCTGGCCGTCGTCCTTCACCAGGTCGATCTGGTCGCCTTCCTTGAGGCCGAGCTCGCGAACGAGATCCGCAGGCAAGCGGACGGCAAGAGAGTTGCCCCATTTCGCGACCTGCACAGAAAAAACTCCTCTAGGATATACTTCTGCCAAAGTATATCCCACTTGCGTCGATAGCAATGCCTTTTGGAATGACCAGCCGACGTCCCCAAGACGGGAGGTCACCGCGCATCGCCATCCCGCACGACTCACCCGAACAAAGCGGAGGGAAGCGAGACAGCATCATCTAATGATGGTATCGTAGCTCAGCGACAACACCATATGTCGATCCGTCAACGACGTGCGGTTTTTGCTTTTAGATTCAGCAAGTTGTATGCTGAAACTCACCTGAACGCTGAACTCCCCCTTCTGGGCCGAAACACTGCAGACTAAAATTATGTTGCCGTGACGATAGTTGCGTGTCATCACTCCATTCGTCGCAAGAGTTCGTTTTTGACGCCCTTGTGCGACGACAGAGCAAGTGACCCACAAAGAGGTCATGGAGGGGCGACGATGGCGAGCAACGAACTACCTGCACCCGGGACTGTGGCAAGCACGATCAGTGCCAACGCTGCACGGTTGTCTGAAGCATTGAACAACCACATGCGCAACAGCTTTCAGCCCGAAAGCCGCAAAACCCTGCGCAAGTTTCAATCGGCCGAAGTCGCAGAACTAACCGGTATCTCGATGTCCAACCTCCGGACGCGCCACCAAGAAGGGGACTTCCCCGACGTGGAAACCGACAACCGGGGGCGACGCCTTTACTCGGCGGAAGAGATCGACCAGATCCGCAGTGTCATGGCGCGCACTGGTCGCAATGGAGAAGCCTACCTCCCGGGCCGTCGCGAGGGAGACAACCTCCAGATCATTTCTATCGTCAATTTCAAGGGCGGCAGCAGCAAGACGACCACCGCCATCCACCTTGCGCAGCGCTATGCCCTACGGGGTTATCGTGTGCTGGCCGTCGATATGGACCCGCAGGCGAGTTTGACCACGATGTTCGGCTATAGACCCGAAATCGAGTTCGCGGAGACGGGCACGATCTATGATGCGCTGCGCTATGAGGACCCGGTTCCTCTCAGCCAGGTCATTCGAAAAACCTACTTCCACAACCTCGATCTCGTGCCCGCCGGCTTGATGCTTTCGGAGTACGAAACCGAAACGGCTTATGCTCTGCAGCATCGGGTAGAGCCGCCCTTTACCCAAAGGGTCGCCATCGCCATCGAAGAGGTTGAGGAGAACTACGATCTCGTCATCATCGACTGTCCGCCACAACTTGGCTTCACCACGATGTCATCATTGCTGGCATCAACAGGCTTGTTGATCACGGTAGTGCCCAGCATGCTCGATGTGGCGTCGATGGCACAATTCCTTGAAATGGCAGGGGAAACTGTTCGAACGCTGGAAGAGTCCACAGGGCCAACCGACTGGAAGTTCCTCAAGTTCCTGATCGCGCGCTACGAGCCGACAGATGTGCCACAGGCACAGATGGCTGGGTTTCTGCGGTCGATCCTGCTGGAGCAGGTTCTGAATACACCAATGCTGAAGTCTACCGCCATTTCGGACGCCGGGATGACGCAACAGACCATCTATGAGCTCGATCCGAACCAAGTGGTGCGTAAGACGCTGGACCGCATTCTGGAAAGTGTGAACGGCATGGCGGATGAGTTCGAGAAGATCATCCAGCAGGCATGGGGGCGGAGAACGACCTGATGGCACGTCGCAACATCTTTCAGCCACCGCCCCCCCCCACGCCGCCAGGAGAACCGGCAACAGCAGAGTCCCGCCCGCGTTTTCCGAACACGGGGGCTATGTCCGGGGTGAAATCGACGTTGCGCGATCTTTCTTCGAATGCGGTGAAAGAACTCGATCCCGCGTCAATCGACGACGATGGACCTCGGGATCGGCTTCCAATTTCGGACGCAGACGTGGCCGATCTTGCAGAGAGCATGCGCCTCCATGGCCAGCAAGTCCCGATCATGGTCCGCCCGCTTCCCGATGCTCCCGGACGATATCGCATCGTCTACGGCAGGCGTCGTCTTCGCGCTCTGAAACTGATCGGGTTGCCTGCGAAGGCCTTGGTCAGGTCACTGTCCGATGAACAGGCCATTTTGGCGCAAGGACAGGAAAACAGCCTGCGACTGGACCCCAGCTTCATCGAAAAGGCCATGTTCGTGGCCGAGCTGGCAGATGCCGGATACGACTCCGTCATTATTCTGGATGCCCTCGCGATCGACAAGCCGATGCTGTCACGCATGACCAAGGTTGCACGAACAATTCCCCCAAAAGTGATCAGGTTTGTCGGGCCTGCCCATGGAATTGGACGTCGTCGTTGGGAAGAACTGGCGGACCTTTCCCGAGAGCACCCCATTGACCTTGGGCAACTGGCCGACGGGTTGCCTCGTGAAGTGGCCGAGGGTTCGTCTGACGATCGATTTGCGCGTTTGCAGGAAGCTGCGGCTAAGTCTGTCACCAAAGAGTCGAGCACGCCGCGCGCTTCCCCTGCCCTGCCCTTAACAGACGACACTGGCGCGATGATCGGTGAGATCAAAGTTACGCCGCGTGCACTGACCATTCGTCTGGCAAGAAACGATAGCCGCGGATTTGCAGAGTGGATGCGAGAGAACGCGGAGAAGGAGATCCTGCGCCTCTATGAGGCCTGGAAGTCGTCGGTCCCGTCTGACTGACGCGCATCGAGCAACAAAACAACAAGGGAGCACATCAGCAGACACAGGAAACGAAAGAGCCCCCCAAGGTCACCCTCGGAGAGCCCAATCTGTTGCTTCGCATCATCAGATTTACCAGCTTCTCCCCGCCAGTCAAGCCAACCGATTCGGTTGACTGGTAAGATTTTGCCCGAGCAAGGCAAAATGCTCGACCCTTGATCCGGGCAATCGTCCCTCGTTTGCCGTGAGAAAACATGGCCTTTCAACATGCATCCGCTCCGGTTCGGGCGCGGACCGGAGAATTTTTGTCCGCGGACAACACCAAGCCTGATCGCTTCACTCTCATCGATACCTTGCGACGCGCAGCATCTGCGCTGGACCTCAGCGCATCTGTGGTCGCGACCGTAGATGCGCTGCTGTCTTGCCTCCCCCCCAAACGAGAGCACGACATCGTCTTTGCTTCGAACGCGACACTTGTCATGCGGCGCAATGGGATCTCTGACCGCAGCCTCAGGCGGCATCTGGCTGACCTTGTCGGCGCCGGTCTTCTGGTCCGCATCGACAGCCCGAACGGAAAACGCTACTCAAAGCGCGATCCTCAAGTGGGAACGGTCATTCGGTTCGGCCTTGACCTCTCGCCCCTCTTTAATGCGTTCGGACGCCTACAAGTCATTGCGCAAGAGCAAGCGATCGAAGCGCAGCGCATCGACTACCTTCGCACCAAGGTTCGGCTCGTGATCCGGTCCAACGCAGTTGCCGGAGAGGAATGCGCCCTGGCCACCGAAGCAGAACGCGCATTGCGTCGCAAACTGACATCTGAAGACTTAGAAAACTGGCTCAAAGTTCTTGCGACAACGTCTAGTGTTAAAGGCATCTCGCGCAGTGAAACCCTTGTTGACGAACACATTGTGTCCGCCAGCAACGGCCAAACTGTCCGCCACCAACAGAAGTCAGAAAAAGAACTAAATGATAAAGCTACTTCACAAACGGAAACGCCCCGATCAGAGGCAGCCGAAATCATCACTTTGAACGATCTTGCTGAAGCATGCCCTCAGGCAACAGGGTTTTTGCTAGAGAAGCTGCAATCACCTTGGGATGTAGTAGCCCATGCTAAGCGGTTGGCTCCCATGATCGGCATCGATGGTCCCTGCTATGAGGCTGCAGAAGCAAGACATGGCCCATTCGGAACCGCCCTGACGATTTGGGGACTGCTTGAGACCTTGGATCGAGTGAGTAAGCCCGGTGCCTACTTTCGGTCTATCACGAGCGGCAAACGTTCCTCATCTTTCGATCCTTGGGTTCTCATAGCTCGCTTGATCAAAAAATCACAGCGGGACTCCTCAAGTTGTCCGCGGACAATACTTCTCCGCGCTCAGCCTGCCTGATGACGGAGAGGAAAAGGGCTGAAGGTTGAGGGGTGACGGGAAGTGAGATCGGGAGAGTGGCTTCCGGCGCCCGTTGTGGAGAAGATCTGATGGCGAAAGTTGCCCAGAACATCACCCTGTCCCCGTCGCGGGACATCCCCTTCAACAAGCTCGTACTGAGCCAGTCAAACGTGCGGCGCATCAAGGCTGGCGTCTCGGTCGAGGAACTGGCCGAGGACATCGCCCGGCGCGGCATGCTGCAGGGCTTGAACGTCCGGCCCGTGCTCGATGCCGATGGAGTCGAGACCGGTACGTTCGAGATCCCCGCCGGTGGTCGTCGCTTCCAGGCGCTGTCGCTGCTGGTGAAGCAGAAGCGGCTGGCGAAGACCGCGCCGATCCCCTGCATCGTGAGGGAGGCTGCGTCCGAGATTCTGGCCGAGGATGACTCGCTGGCAGAGAACATGCAGCGCATCGCCCTGCACCCGCTTGACCAGTTCCGCGCCTTCGTTGCTTTGCGCGAAAAGGGTCAGGGAGAAGAAGCGATCGCGGCGGCCTTCTTTGTCACGCCGCAGATCGTGAAGCAGCGCCTGAAACTCGCTTCCGTGGCCCCTGCCCTGCTCGATGTCTATGCCGAGGATGGCATGACGCTGGAGCAGCTCATGGCCTTCACCGTGAACCCGGATCATTCGCGTCAGGTGCAGGTCTGGGAGGCTGTGAAAAACTCCTGGAACAAAGAGCCCTACGCCATCCGGCGCATGCTGACGGAAACCTCGGTCCGGGCCTCGGATCGCCGTGCGGTCTTTGTGGGTGTCGATGCCTATGAGGCGGCCGGCGGTGTCGTCCTGCGCGATCTCTTCCAGGGCGATGACGGTGGCTGGCTCGAGGACCCTGCCCTGCTTGATCAGTTGGTCGCCGAGAAGCTTCGGGCTGAGGCCGAGGCGCAGGCCTCCGATGGATGGAAGTGGATCGAGGTAGCGACCGACCTGCCCTATGGCTACAGCCACGGTCTGCGGCGTCTTGCCGGTGATCCCGCGCCGATGACCGACGCGGAAAGCGCGTCCCACGCGGCGCTTCTCGCGGAGTATCGTGCGCTGGAGGAGGAATACTCCGGCCAGGACGAATACCCCGAAGAGATTGATGCCCGGCTGGGTCAGCTCGAGATCGCGATGGAAGCGCTCGAACAGCGGCCGCTGATCTACGACCCGGCCGAGGTTGCGCGGGCGGGCGTCTTCGTGACGCTGGATCGGGATGGCAGTCTCGCGATCTATCGCGGCTATGTCAGGCCCGAGGATGAGCCGCGCGAGGAGGCCGCGGTCCAGGAGGAAAGTGGCGCGGATGCCATGGGGCAGGGCGATGATGCCTGCGGTTCCAGCTGGAAACCGTCGGCGACCTCCATCGGGGGCACCGTCATCACATCAGGCGGGCAACCGATCGGCACTGATGCGTCCGAGGACGACGACGACGGGGCGCTGAAGCCGCTGCCCGAGCGGCTGGTCATGGAACTGACGGCCCATCGGACCCTCGCGCTGCGCGAGGCAATCGGGCGCTCGCCCGACGTCGCGCTGACCCTCCTGCTTCTGAAGCTGGTGACGGACACCTTCCGCACCTCTTCGGCCACGGGCAGCTGTCTCGAAGCCTCGGTGCGTCACGTCTACATGTCGGCGCAGGCGCCCGATCTGAAGGACAGCGTCGTGGCGAAGCTCGTCGATGAGCGTCACGCGGCCTGGGAGGCCGATCTGCCACTCGGCGACGATGCCGCGCTCTGGGACTATCTGACGGTCCTCGACCAGGGCAGCCGTCTGGCGCTCCTGGCGCATTGCCTCAGCTTCGGCATCAACGCGCTCCATGAGAAGGTGAACCCCTATGGGGCGGGAATCTCGGCCAGCGGTCTGACCCGCCGCATGGCCCATGCCGATCTGGTGGCGCGTGCCGTCGATCTCGACATGGTCGAAGCGGGCTGGGAACCGACGGTCGATGGCTACCTCAACCGAGTGCCGAAGGCCCGGATCCTCGAGGCCGTGCGCGAGGCGAAGGGGGAGGGGACCGCGCAGCTTCTCGATCACCTGAAGAAGGGCGAGATGGCCACGGAAGCCGAGCGGCTCCTCAAGGGAAGCGGGTGGTTGCCCGAGGTCCTGCGCCGGGCCGATCTGGTGACGTTCGACGGCGAGGCAGTCGGAGAAGGGCAGGGGGAGGACGCTGGTCAATCCGAAGAGATCGTTCTCCCGACCTTCCTGACGGCCGATCTGCCGGACAGCGTCGCGTCGATGATGGCGGCAGAGTGATCTGAGCCATTCGTGGGGCGGGGGAACCCGCCCCATATCTTATAAATTACTGCAATATCAATATGATGAATGCAAACACTCGCATTCGGGATGAGGAAACATGTCTGCAACAACCATCATCGACGCAGCCCCGCTCGGGGCACTGATCCGCTACACCGACGGCAGTCCCAAGCCGCAGTCACGCTTCACTAAGAAGCTCGCGGCCTGGGAGCGTTCGAACGGCGTCGGCCGTCTGGTGAAGAAGGAGCCG
This sequence comes from Neotabrizicola sp. VNH66, assembly GCF_049445895.1. NCBI lineage: Bacteria > Pseudomonadati > Pseudomonadota > Alphaproteobacteria > Rhodobacterales > Paracoccaceae > Neotabrizicola > Neotabrizicola sp. VNH66. The sequence continues at coordinate 16,938 of NZ_JBMSDW010000032.1, read as the reverse complement.
CCCCGGGTCTACCCGACCTGGACGGCACCGGCCTCCTTCACATTGCATGAAGGGAACTTCTCCTCGGACGGGGTTATTCTCGTCACCATCATGCGCAGCCATTCGGCGAACAGCCGTCTGATCTTCGAGGTGGCCGAGGAGCCGAAGCCCGGGCAGGTGCGCGTGCTTCTGGACTTCGGTGGCAACACCGAACTGCTGCACCTGGCGGAGTCCGTCACCGCGGCGGAGCTGTGGATCGCACGGGAGGGCTATCGCAACGCTCGTCTCGAAATCGTCGGCGCCGAGGACGACGAAAGGGCAGGGGACGCGGACCTGGCCGCCTGAGCCCTGTCAATGCGTGAGGGGCCTTCCGAAAGGCGGGCCTCTCACCGACCAGACCCTCGTCCCGCGAAATCGCGGGGCGCCAAAGGATCCATCCTCCAAGACGGAGGCCTTCAACCAAGAGCCTGCCCGGGAGGCCGGCGGCGTTCCAAGCATCAGCGGGACAATTGGCTCCTGTCTTGGAGGCGGGGGACCATCCCCCGCTCGCCATTCCCTTCCTTGCCCCGAATCCTGTCTTCGAGATCAACCCGCAAGGGGTCGGACTACGGGCGAGCCCGTGCCGCCGGGTGGATTCGGACGAGCCGAACGCACCCGGTGATGTCAGCCAGTCTTCTGGCCTGCGGGGTCCTGTCGTGCGGGGGATGGTCCCCCGCCTCCAAGACAGGAGCCAAACAGATGTCCCGCAAAGATGCTCAGGCCTTCGCCGCCTCCCTCGCCGCCACGCTCATGGTTTCGATCGTCGTCTTCCAGGCAGGGGATGGAACCTTCGGCGCTGTCCCCGCCGATGAAATCGACGGAGACGAGGTCCAGGTCGTCGCTGAGGTTGATCCGTGGGCGTAGGCCCACGGCCCCGACGAGAGCTCGGCATCGGGGCAGTGGCCCTGATCTGGGCCTTTCGTCGGTAAACCGTTCCGGTCGACCGATCGGAGGAGCCGACAAGTGGTCGGCGCGGCGTCCATGAAAGTCGCTTGATCATCGAAGGTGTTCATCGGAAGCTGATCAAGGCGGTTCGGGGGCCGATAGAATGCTCTATAAATCATTGATTTCATTGTACGGTTCGTCGCTCGCGGGTAAGTCGGTTCCCAAAGATGATTTGATCTGGCACTTCACACCGTCCGACGACCTGCGGCAGTTCCGAGTTTACGCGCTCGATGCGCTACAGCAGGCCAAGGTATTCCTGCTCGATCACCTGGCAGCCGCCTACACTGACACGCTTCACGATGCCGTCTCGAAACAGGCTGAGGAAGCTGGGGTGCCTGCCATGGCGATCCTCGGTGAGGTGAAGCTTCCCGCTCCTGTCGTTTGGGTAGAGTTCGACGATCGCGAGCTGGGCGTTGCGCGATTTGAGCGTGCTTCACCTGTGACCAGGCACGATGACAAGCCTTCGGGAACGGGACTGCGCGGCTACCTCCTTGATGACCGCCACGAGGGCCATCTGCGCATTACAATGTTCCACCACCGCGAGAATTCGGGCGTCGTCGATCCGATCTGTGCACTGCTCGTCAAGCGGACACCGACAGGACAATTGAACTATGACGACGTTGAAGTTGAACTCAGTCGGTCCGTTGTCGATTTCCGCGTGCGGAGCGGCGATACGATGGAAATGATCCAAGGTCGCCGTACGGTGCACCAGGTTGAGACCGGCTATGACCTGTTCATTCCCTACGCTCTGTTCGCAATGCTGGTCTCACCGGATCTTGGCGGGATCATCCCGACAGAAACCGAAACCTTCACCGCCAAGGACACGAAGACTGCCCGCAAGTTTGGCAAGTCGTGGGTTCTCGGGGCACAGAAATCACATCTGACGATCCGGATCGGCCCGCAGGCTGCTGCGCATATGGCGGAGAGAACCGCTCGCCTTGAATTCGAGCGGCAGACAGTTGAGGAGCGGAACGGCCCTGTCCGTCATTGGGTGTCCGAGCATGAGCGGCACTACCGAAGCGGCAAAGTCGTTCTGGTCAAGGGGCATCATCGGGGCCAAGCACCTGACCCCAACCTGCCGACACGGGTGATGGGGCCGAAGTCGGATGCGGCCATTTTTGAGTTTCCCCCTGCCGAGTCACCAAAGTAAGACGGGCTCAGCGATTTTCGGGTTCGATTTCAGACCGCGAGCTCGCTTGGGTCTCTGCCCGCATTGATGTGATCCGCGAACCACTGCGGTTTCCGGCCACGGCCAGACCAGGTGAGAGCCGCGTTCTCAGGGTGACGATACTTCGCCACGGCTGGCGCACGGGTTGTTTTCACCTCGACACCGATCAGTTCGGCGAGGGAATAGCCCATCTCCTTGGCGATGGCTTCCAGCTTGGCACAGGCTTCTGCCTTGTGCCGGTCCTCATAGGTGGAAATCGCCTTGGCGAGGTCTTTCTGCATTTGCCGCAGATCCTTGAGCGACAGTGCCTCGAGATTGAAATCAGCCATTGGGCCCTCGTGTCCTGAATGATGCGTCCGGGATAGCCGTCAGGTTGCAGCATCGCAACTCCCGTGGAGGTCACCGCAATAGGGCAGGGGGATGAGGTTGGCTTGAGTCGCCGGGTCGATGCTCTCGAAAGGGCTTCAACCCCGTTACCTTGGCCAGGAAGGTCGAGTTCTGCGAGAGCCCCAGGTCGCCCCTATCCCCGGTGCCATCCCTTCGACTGACAATCCCCTAAGCCTGTTCGTCCTCTGGCGCGCAACCCCGCGTCAGTCCGGGCCGTGTTGCCCCTTCGGGACTGCCCGCTCCACCCCGGTCCTCTGGGGGTTTCCGGTCGACGTTCCGTCTCCCGTGCACACCTCAGCCGACAGGCTTTTTCCGGGTCTTGTCGAAGGGACGGTCCCAGCGACAGGAAACACAGGAGCTACAAAATGCAGAACATCGTCATCCTCGCCGGCAACATCGGTCAAAAGCCCGAAGTGCGCTCGACCCAAAGCGGTACCAAGATCACCAACTTCACCCTGGCCACCTCGCGGCCGCGCCTCTCGGAAGGTCGCGTCCTGCGCGACGACAACGGCTACCGGGTCATGGACACCGAATGGCACCGCATCACCTGCTTCAACGGTCTCGGCAAGACCGTCGCAGAGCACTGCGACAAGGGCATGAAGGTCCTCGTCCACGGTCGCATCCACTACACGAAGTGGACCGACGCGGCGGGCGTCGACCGCTACGGTTGCGAGATCATCGCCGAGAAGGTCGACTTCCTCAGCCGCCCGAAATCGGCCGAGGGTGAAAGCCCCGAGCTGGTCGATCGTGACGACGAGATCCCGTTCTGAGGAACGGGGTCTCCCCCTTGGGCCCGGCGGGGAAACCCGCCGGGTTCATTTCATTAAGCTGCGGCCTTGATCGCGTTGCGGTAGACGGCCGTTTCGAAGTCCACATAGCCCCCGACCGACGCCGGGTCGGCAAAGGGCAGGATCTGCGTGGCCCAGAAGCCGCCAATGCCATTCTTGCGGTCGATCCAGTAGTAGAGATTGGCCAGCCCCGCCCACGCCAGCGCGCCTGCGGGGCGGCCGGTCGGGGCGTCTTCCTCGTTCACCATAAAGGTCAGCGCCCAGGATTTCGGCATGCCGGGGAAGAACTCGGCATAGTTCGACAGGCTAGGGATGACGCCGGGCAAGCCCTTGATCTTCAACTCGCCAAGGCCGTTCTTTTCAGCCATCGCAACGGTTTCAGGTTTCAGGACGCGGCCGTTTGGGCCATTGCCGTCGTTCAGCCACATGCGGATGAACTTGGCGTAGTCGAGCGCCGTCGAATACAAGCCGTGCCCGCCCATGTCGATCTCGGGCGGCTGCGGCAGGGTCCAGTCCACCAGCGGCGAAAGCACCCCTGCGGCATCGCGCTGGTGCATGGTTGCCATACGCGCCCGCATGTCGGGACGCATTGCAAAGGCGCTGTCGGTCATGCCCAGCCTGTCGAACACGCGGTCTTGCATAGCGACACCCAGACGTTGGCCGAGGATACCTTCGACGACCTGTCCCGCCCAGTCGATGTTCGATCCATATTCCCAGTCTTCGCCGGGATCGAACAGGATGGGCGTGGTGATCGCCGCGCGCGATGCCGTCACGACCGACGGCTGCCCGTGGTCGGTGGCCAACCGGTTATAGGTTTCATTGAAGAAGTCATAGGCAAACCCGGCCGTGTGCAATAGCAACATGCGCGTGGTGATTTCGCGCTTGGGCGGGCGGAAGGTCGGATTGCCCGACGCGTCGAACCCGGTGATGACCTGGCATTTGGCGATTTCGGGGGCATAGGTGCTGGCCGGCGCGTCAAGGTCCAGCTTGCCCTCTTCGACCAGTTGCAGGCAGACGGTGCCGGTGATGGCCTTGGTGGTGGAAAAGATGGCGCAGACCGAGTCAGTCGTCATGTCAACCGATCCGCCGAGGTGCCGTTTTCCGGCGGCACCTTCATAGATGTTGCCCTTTGCGTCTGTCGCAACGGCAACCACGCCGGGAACGCCGGGTATGCCGGAAACCGCCCGCGCCAGAACCGCGTCAGCGGCTGATTTCAGCGATGTGTTCATGTTCATCCTCCCAAATGACCACTCCGCCATCATGTTCGCCGCCACGCTTTGGTCGGCTGCCGAGATGGCAGAGTGCGCTTGCCCGTCCTCCTCGACGGGATGCACCAAAATTAGGAAGGGAACGGCAGCCCGTCTGTCTGCCATCGGAAAGCCCTATCTGCCATCGGCAGATATTCAGCGACGCAGGGTTTCGGAAGGACGTTCCCCGAACCGCGCCTTGTAGGCTTTGGCGAATTCACCGAGCGAAATGTAGCCCCAGCGATACGCAACCATCGAGACGGTTTTCCCTGCCTCGGACGAAATTAGGTCGCGCCGCACGCCTTGCAGCCGCTGTTCGCGCAGAAAGTCTGACGGTGCATAGTTACGAAATTTGCGAAAGGCCGCCGTCAGGCTGCGAATTGACGTGCCGGCCACTGCGGCGACCTCGCCCATGGTCGGCAGGCTGGCCGCGTGATCGGTCATGTATTGCTCGGCCAAACGCACAGTCTTCGGTGCCACGGTCTGGGCCGGATCGTCCAGACCAAGCCCGGCCCTCGCGGCCCATTCGTTCAGCAGATGGATGCAGATCGTCTGTTCCAAATGCCGCCCGGCCCGGTCATGCGCCAGGCGGTCCGGCGCTTCGGCAAGGCAGGCCACGACATAGTGCATCAGCGCCAGCCAACTGGAATTCTCGCCGCCGATCCGGCACTTGTGCTGCCAGAGTGCATCGCCGGGCACAAAGCCGAACCAGTCTTTGCAGACCTGTTCCAGCACCCGGTGAGGGATCGTCAGGTTCAGTTGCAGGTGGTCGGGATCGAAATCGACGTTGTAGTCGGTGCGGCTGCAATCCACTACGAACGACCCGCCGACCGGTGTTTCCACCGCGTTGTCGGTATCAACCCAGTGCCGCGCGGTGCCCCCGATCGTCGTAAGCACCACGGCGTTTCCGGCATCCTGCGACCAGTCGCGGATGTTGACCGGGATGCCATAGGCAAAGCGTGTGACGGTGATCCGGCCGATCATCGCTGAGTGCATCGTGGAAACAGGCCGGTCGAATTTCCCCGTCGGTGAAACGTCATAAGGCATGTAGACCTTGCTCGACCAATCCTTGATCTCATCCCAGTCGTCGGAAAACACCTTGTGATCCTGGTGGATCGGGTTTCCCTTGGCGTCCAGCAGCAAAGCGTTCCTGAGCATACTCTCCCCCATTTTGCCTCAGACCCAAACCGTCCCCTCAACTTCAATTTTCGTCCAATTGGCTCCGAAAGTCTATGATTAGGGACCGCCGATGGGCAGTTGCGACGAAAGCATCAAGTCGCGCACTGTGAAGGTTGACGCTGGACAGCAAGCACAGGAGTTTTCCATTTTGGCCATGAAACAAACATATGCTTCCTGTGTCTGAGAGTCCGAGTTTGGCCGGTTTCCCAGTGACGGGTTGAGGGCTGGGAGAGTGGCTCCTGGCGCCCGTCGCGGAGATAGCCGATGGGCGTTGTAGAAGTTCTGGACCCGGTTGCACCGACGCGGGCTGGTGGCTGGAAAGTGGATGTGAGCCGGGGTGAGCGGAACGGGCGGGTGTCGTCTGAATGGTTCAACCGGCCGGATGACGAGCGGTATCTCTCGCTTGACGATCTTTGGGCATCGGTGAAGGGCCGGTCCGAGCGCAGCCGCAGCCGGGTCGTGCAGACGGCGGAGATCCGCGTCGAAGCCGCGCGCGACAACCCCGAGCGGCTGCACCTGATGCTGCCGAAGGCACATGAGCCGGTCGCGCCGACGCATTGGGCCTTCGGCCAGCTTGCCAGCATCGTCGGCGCTCCGGCCTCCTATCTGCGCCAGCTGCCCGCGCCGCTGGCTGGGATCAACCTGCAGTATGGCCTCAGCAACCACCGTGCGGAGCAGGTCAAGACGTTCGAGACGGAAGATGGCCGCACGGAACTGCGCGCCGTGACCGGCCCCGACTATGGCCGCATCCACGACCATGAGCTGGTCGAGGCGGTGCAGCGCATCGCGGGCAATGGCACCGGCGACACGCGCTGGAAGGTCCCGGGCGTGCTCGACTGGTCGACCGGGGTCTACAATCCCGATGTCGAGATCAGCCGCGACACGACCACGCTCTATGCCTCGGACCGCGATGTCTTCCTGTTTCTGGTCGACGATCACAACCCGATCGAGGCGGGCCGGCTGCCCGACGGCTCTCCCGACCTCTACTTCCGGGGCTTCTACTGCTGGAACTCCGAGGTGGGGGCAAAGACCCTCGGCATGGCGAGTTTCTACCTGCGGGCGGTGTGCCAGAACCGCAACCTCTGGGGCGTCGAGGATTTTCAGGAAATCACCATCCGCCATTCGAAATACGCCGCCTCGCGCTTCGCCCATGAGGCGGCCCCGGCGCTGACGCGCTTTGCCAATTCCTCGCCTCAGGGCTTCGTGAACGGCATGAAGGCAGCGCGGCAGCAGATCGTGGCGCGGACGGATGAAGATCGGGACGATTTTCTGAGGAAGCGCGGCTTCTCCAAGGCCGAATCCGGCAAGATCATCGAGAAGGTGCTGATGGAAGAGGGTCGCCCGCCCGAGAGCATCTTCGACTTCGTGCAGGGCATCACGCGGCTTGCCCGCGACAAGACCCAGCAGGATGCCCGCCTCGACATGGAGGGGCGCGCCAAGAAGCTCCTCGACCGGGTCGGCTGAGGCCGAGACCTACAACGCGACCGCCCTCGCGCGCGGCGGTCGCGCTTTCCCCTTCCACATGCATGCCACTCGCCCCGCCCCGAGAGGGCAGGGGGTTCCGGTGCGTGCAATTTAGCGAGATCCCAATGACCCCCCAGGAAGAAACCATCATCCTTGAGGCACGCGACATCCTCGGCCGCTACCTCAGCCAGAACCCGGTGATCGGCAGCTGGCAGGCGCTGATGGACTATTGCGCGTTCAGCGTCCGCGGACCGGTCGAGCGCTTCCACGTGCTCTACCTCGACCGCAAGAACCGCATCATCGCCGATGAGCTTTTGTCGACCGGCACAGTCGATCATGTCCCGGTCTATCCGCGCGAGGTGATCAAGCGGGCGCTGATGCTGAACGCCAGCGCCCTGTTCCTGATCCACAACCACCCCTCGGGCGATCCGACGCCCTCGGAGGCCGATCTCAGCATGACCAAGGAGATCCAGAAGGGGTGCAAGTATCTCGGGCTGACGTTGCATGACCACATTATCGTCGGGGCCGGGACCGAGCTGAGCTTGCGGGCGCTCGGCAAGCTCTGACGCGTCTTTCCGACCTGCCACCGTCGCCCCTTCGAGGAAGAGGGCGGCGGTTTGGTCTTTGACGGATGAGGCGGGGAGAGAGGCTTCCCGCGCCGTCGGAGATCTTCCCATGTTCGACCTGCCATTGCCCATCCACTCGACCCCTTACGCGCGGGTCGTCCCACCGCATTTTCCCTCGGGCAAGACCGATCCCAATCATCCCTTCGCCCTGACCCTGTCGCGCCGCGCGCCATCCGATCTGATGTCGGGCCGCGCTGTCCCTCTGGTCCTCGCCCGCTTCACGACGCTGGCCGAGGCCATGCAGGGCGCGATCGATCATGCCGAGGGGATCGCCCCGGATGCCGCGCCCCAGCTTCTTGCGATCCTCGACCGCGACGAGCGCCTTGTTCTGGCCGGGGCAGCCAGCGACCACGCTGTCGCCTGGTGCCACCCGGTGACGAGCACGGTCGAAGCGCGGGATGTCGTGACCGAGGCGAGCCAGCTACGCGCGCAGGCGGGCCGCGCGGCCGCCTGGGGAGAGCCCGATCTCGCGCAGCGGCTGCGCCACCGCGCCGATCTTCTGGATGCGCGCCTCGTCGATCCGCTCTGGCGCGCTTTTGCCGCCAGGGCGCTGCAGGTCGCGGCGTGACGCCCGAGAGGCAGAGAAGGGCAGGGGGAATTTGGAGCTTGTCCGGGGAGAGAGATCGCCCGGCTCGGCTCCGTTCCCTTCCCCTCACCGGAGACACCCGATGACCCTGACTGAACCTACCCTCGCGCCCCCGATGGCGCCCTCGACCGTCGACATGGCACAGATCTTCGCCGCGCATGCCGCGCGCGCGGCCCGGATCGAAGCGCTGCGCCCGGGCAAAAAGGACCGCCTCTTCGACGGCCTCACGGCCGCTGGCATCACCCATGTCACTGTCACCTTCGACGGTGCCGGGGACAGCGGCCAGATCGAAAGCATCGGCGCATGGTCCGGCGAGACCGCCGTCGAGTTCCCGGCGACCGAGATCGCCTATGCGGCACTGACCTGGGACGACCCCGAGGTCGAGATGCGGCAGCTCTCGCTGGAAGATGTCGTCGAGCAGCTGGCCTACGACTTCCTCTCCGACACCCATGGCGGCTGGGAGAACAACGACGGCGCCTGGGGCGAGTTCTGCTTCGACGCTGCGGCCCGCTGCATCCACCTCGAGTTCAACGAGCGCTTCACCTCGTCCGAACTCTTGACCCATGATTTCTGAGGGGGCGGCGATGGCACATCCCTATCACCACGCCCTGTCCTCTGTGAAGAAATGGGGCGGAACGGTCGAGGATACGTTGGCCGTGCATGCCTGGTTCGACCAGAGCAAGGAGATCACGGCCGATTTTCGGCACCGGGCGCTGCGCCACCATGCCGAGGGCATCTTCATGGCGGAAACGATTTTCGGCCCGACCCTCACTCTCTCGACCGGGCGCATCATCCCGACCCGCTGGGTCGGCGAGCAGCATGTGAAGGAAGACCTCGGCTTCATCCCGAGCTTCGCCGATTGGGTGAAGGCCATCCGGCCCGAGCCTTGGATGGGCCGGGCCGAGCGGATCGAGGCGCTGGTCGATCCGTATCTCGCCTCGCCCGTGGTCGAGGTCAGCTGACATGACCGATCCAGCCTATCAGCGCCTCGGCCTGCCGGCGACGGCGTCGCCCTTCGCCGTCCTTCGGGCAGCGGTCCGGGCGCTTCACCCCGACACGCGCGCCGTTCGCGGTTTCCGGGCCGCACGCAAGCGCTTCTACCGGCAGATGCTCTGCGCACATGCCGCGCGACAGGCGGCGGGCGACGATCCAGCCGGCTGATCGCTTCCAACCACCCCTCATCCCGACACAGCTCCCGGCCTCTTGGTCGGGCTTTCCCCATTCAGGAGGTCCCAATGGCGGATTACTTCACCCATTTCTCATGCCTGATAGACGTCGGCACCCCCGACAAGGCTGCCCGCGCGCTCGCGCTGTTCCAGGAACTTCGCGCCGCAGATCAAGACGCCGATGACCCGGAGGTCGCAGGCTTCGACCTCGTGCGTCAGGACGCGCCCGAGGGCGGCACCCTCTGGATCCATGACGACGACCACGGCGATGTCGAGGCCGTCATCCGCTTCGTGCTGCGCCTCGCGGAAGAGCTCGACCTCACCGGCCTCTGGGGGTTCCAGTATGCTCTGACCTGCTCCCGGCCGCGCCTCGACGCCTTCGGCGGCGGCGCGCATGTGATCGATCTCGGTGCCCGCAAATCCATCGGCTGGACCAGCAGCCAGGAATGGCTGGCCGCCGCACTGAACGGGGAGGACGTCGATGCCTGAGGTCATCTGCACCACAGTCTACCAGTTCCCCGAACTCTCGGATGCCGCCAAGGAAAAGGCGCGCAGCTGGTATCGCGAGCTGGGCCCCCAAGACGATTGGTGGGACGCGGTCTATGAGGATTTCGAAAGGGTCTGCGAAATCCTCGGCCTCCGCCTGAAGGCCACGCCCGTCCGCCTGATGGGCGGCGGGACGCGGGCCAAGCCCTGCATCTGGTTCTCCGGGTTCTGGAGCCAGGGCGACGGGGCCTGTTTTGAGGGCTACTGGTCCCACGCCAAGGGCGTGAACGCGCGCATCCGGGACTACGCCCCGACGGATGCCACTCTGCATTGCATCGCCGACCGGCTGCAGGCGATCCAGCGGCGGAACTTCTACCAGCTCGCTGCCGAGGTCAGCCACCGTGGCCGCTACTACCACGAATACACCATGTCGATCGACGTCACGCGCGACAGCCTGACCTGGCAGCCGCCCACCGAGGACGCCGAGGAGATCGTGACCGAAGCGCTGCGCGATCTGGCCCGCTGGCTCTACCGCCAGCTTGAGGCGGAATACGACCACCTCACCTCGGACGAGGCCATCGTGGAGGGGATCATCGTCAACGAGTACACCTTCACCGAAGCCGGGCGGCGGTTCGGGTGAGAGCGTAGGCAGTTCATTTGATCTTTACAATGAGGCCATATGATCTATAATTAGGGCAGTGGAGGACGCCATGTACGTTGCTGAGAAAATCCGGGAACCCGCACAGGTCAACGCGGTCGCGTTGAAGGCCTACGCGCGCGTGGCTGATGCCTGGGGTCTCAGCCTCAAGGAAGCGGCAGGCCTTGCCGATATGTCAGAGAGCACCTGGAAGCGCGCCAAGAAGCCGGATTTCGCGGGGGAGCTTACCAAGGATCAGTTACTGCGGCTCAGTGCGGTGATCGGCATCTACAAGTCGCTCGAGCTCTACTTCTCCGAGCCGCTCGCGCGAAGCTGGTTCACCCGACCGAACACCGGCCCGCTGTTTGGGGGCAGCCGTCCGGTTGACACCGCCATCGACGGGGGCTTGCCGCAGATCCTGGCGGTGCGGACCTATCTCGATGCGTTGCGTGGTGGGGCATGAAGCAGACCGAGATTTCTGATCGCGGTCTCGTTCGTCTACTGCCCGCCACCTACCACAAGCCGCCATCCCTGCGCGGTCTCGTCGATACTGATGACGAGATGGAGATCCTCGCAGAGATCGAGGGCCTGACCAGCGGCCGCCTTCTGGCCGAACGTGGCCGCAATCCCCATCTGGACCCGCGCGAGCTTGCTTGGCAGCGCCGCAGCCGCGATCTGCGCATCTATGGCGACAGTCATGTCAACGCCGCCTTCACCTATACCCGCGCCGGCGGGAACCGCTTCAACACCGAAGAGCGCGGTGCCTGGTATTGCGCATGGGATGTGATGGTGTCCGTCAGCGAAGTGGCCTGGCACCGCACACGTGAACTCGGCTTTACCGGCAGCTTCCATGACAGCGCCCGCTATGTGGAACTGCTGGCGGATTTCATCGGCATCTTCGACGACATGACCGACGAGCCGGGCCATCCGGCTCTGCATCCCGCTCCGGCTGTCGGATATCCCGAGGGCCAAAGCCTCGCCCAACATCTGCGCCGGGCTGGATCGCGGGGCTTGATTTACCCCTCAGTTCGGGCTCCCGCGCCGGGCGGGAAGTGCCTCGTCTGCTTCGAGCCCCACGCGATCCAGAACGTCCGGCCGGGCGCGTCTTGGGATCTTGTTTGGTATGGGACACCGCACTACTCGATTACGGCCGTCGGCTGACGGGTAACGGTGCACACGCTTTTTGGGGGTCCGAAGAAATGAAACCGGCAAATGACAATAGCGCGGAGGTCACGAACTTGAAGCCATGCGATCATCAGGCGTTCTTCGAAGCTGTGGACTTTCCGGCCTCACCGACGGACGTACTGCGAGCAGCATTTCGCCGGCGGGGGAGTTTCTTGCTGATCGGGGCGCCACGGCCCTGAAGGTTGGCTGACGGGCGTCATCCTTCGCACTTAATCGCTACGCCAGTAGCGCACCTTCAGGCAGTCTCCAATCCGAAAGACTGCGCAGTTCGTTCAGTTCGGGAGCCGACCGCAACACTAAGCAGAAATCGGCGCCCCTAAGGGCGCATTTATGCAAACTCTTCACCGCCTGCGGCGCTTCCGAGATTTGCGTGCGGTCTCTTCGGGGGCATGGCCCCCCGCCGACGGCGTCCCTGTCCGATGCGCGGCATCGGAATGGAAGGACGCGCTGCCCCTTCCAAACCTTCCCAAGCCAACCTTCGCGGTTGGATCGCGCCCCGTTGTCACCGCCGCCCTCGTTGGAACTGGCCCCGAGAGCGGGGCGGTTCCGCGAGAGCACCCGTGCCAGCGGGTGATCCGGTTCCGCCGGTCCCGAGAGCGGGACCGGCTGCCGGATAGGGTTTGCCGCGCTGCGCTTGTCCGGCAAACCATGGCCCATCCTGGCGATTGCCCCGCGCATCACTGGCAGCATGCTTGCCCGCCTGTCGGCATGGCTGCATGTCTGCCCGTTTGCGTGGTGGTATGCTTGCCTCGATGGCCCGCAGACAGCCTGCCTGCTTGCATGGCTGCCTGTTTGCATGTCTGGCAGTCCGCCTGCCGTTGCCCGTCGCCGGATCGGTAGGGCGCGCGCATGGCGAGCTACCACCTTTCCGTCAAGACGATCAAACGCAGCGCCGGGCGGTCTGCCACGGCGGCGGCGGCCTATCGGTCGGCCTCCGTCATCGAATGCGACCGGGAAGGGCGCATGCACGACTACACCGCCAAGCGCGGAGTCGAGGCTTGCTTCATTCTCGCCCCCGATGATGCGCCGGATTGGGCGCAGGACCGCGCAGCACTTTGGAACGCCGCCGAGGCGCGCGAGACCAGATCCAATTCGGTGACCGCCCGCGAATGGGAGCTGGCCTTGCCGTCCGAGGTATCGGACGCCGCGCGGATCGAAATCGCCCGCGCTTTCGCACAACAGCTCGTCGAGCGCTTTGGCGTGGCGGCAGATGTGGCCATCCATGCGCCGCACCGCGAGGGCGATCAGCGCAATCATCATGCCCATATCCTGACCACCACCCGCATCCTGTCCGCCGAGGGGCTGACCGACAAGACCCGCATTCTTGACGCTGCCAGCACGGGTGGGCCGGAGATCGAGGCCATGCGCGGCTATTGGGCCGAGCTGCAAAACCATGCCCTTGAGCTGGCAGGGCAGGTTGAGCGCGTCGATCATCGGTCATTGGAGGCACAACGCGAAGAGGCGCTGTCCCTTGGGGACACGTTGAAGGCTGAGGAGCTGGACCGCGAGCCGGAGCTGAAGCTTGGTCCCGCCGCCAATGCCATCGAACGCCGCGAGCAGTTGCTGGCCGAGGCCGAGGGCCGCGACTATGAACCGCTGACCCAGCGGGGCGCGCGGGTGCATGCGGTGCGCCAGGCCAAGGCCATGTTCGCGGAAATGCGCGAACGCCTGGAGCTGGCACGCGATGCGTGGGCGGAAGCCCGGGAAGAGGGGCAGGGTCATGTCAGTGCCGGTCTGGCGGCTTTGCGCGCTGCCGCAGGGCGGCAGGCGAAGGAGTTGGACCAGGAAGAGGTCAGGCAGCGGCTGGCGCGGATTGCCGGGCGTGATTTGGGGGCGGAGCAGGAGGTCATCGAGGGGCAGGGGGCGCGGCAAGATATTCGCGACCGCCTCAATCAGGCGCTTGGGCGCGGGAAGCCAGACAACCAGCAAAAGCAGCAGCGCGAGCTGGAGGACGAGCGCAAGCGGCAGCTTGAACTGGAACGGCAGCGCGAACGAGACAGGGATCTCGGATGGGAACTTTAGGCGATCAGAGTATGCTTGTCTGTGCGAACTGAAGTTCCGCTACGGCTTTCCAGCCGGGAATGGCGCGGATTCGCCCGAGGAGCTGACAGTTTTGAGTGCGTGGGGGCCGTCCTTACTGAAGTACGGCGAGATGACCAGCACCACCACGCCGAGCGAAATCCACACGTCAGCGAGGTTGAACACAAAGGGATACCATTCCCCGAAGTGCAGTCCCAGGAAGTCGGTCACCGAGCCGCGCGCGGCCCGGTCGATCAGGTTGCCCAAGGCACCGGCTACAATCAGCGATAAGCCTGCGCGCTGCCAACGTTGCGAGCGGAGGGCCGCGACGCCAAGCGCGAGCGTCAGTAGGCCTGTCAGGGCGAGCAAGACCAGCCGCGCGCCTTCGCTCTCGGACGCGAACATGCTGAACGACACACCTTCGTTGAAGCTTAGGCGCAGTGACACGAGGGGCAGGAAGTCGAGCGGTGCGGCGTAGGGTTCGAGCGCAGCCCGCGCCCAGGCTTTGCCGGCCAAATCGAACGCGGACCCGAAGACGACCAGCGACACGGCAGCTCCCGCCCTCACGCTTGCGGCGCCTGTGCGAGATCGGAGCGCGCATCGCGGATGATCGACCACGCCGACTGCAGAAACAGGCCCGCGACGGCAAAGGCGACCACGAGGTCTGGCCAGGGCGAGGAGAACCACCACACCAGCACCGCCGCGACCACTACGGCGAGGTTGCCGATCGCGTCGTTGCGCGAGAACAGCCAGACAGCACGCATGTTGGCATCGCCCTTTCGGTGCGGGATCAGCACCAGGGCTGCGGCCACGTTGACGAAGAAGGCCACGAGCGCGAAGCCGCCCATGAGCAGGGTCTGCGGCTCATGCTCCACGAAGACACGGTAGGCCGTCGAGCCGATAACGCCTAGGCCGAGGAGCGCGAGGAAAATGCCTTGCAACAGCGCCGCTTTGGCACGGGCGGCAAGGCCCCATCCGACAGCCATCAGCCCCAGAAATGAGATCAGGCCGTCACCGATGAAGTCGAGCGAGTCGGCTTGCAGCGCCTGCGACCCCGCCAAGAAGCTGCCGACGATCTCCACCATGCCATAGCCGATATTGAGCAACACCACGATCCATAGCGCGCGCTTGTAGGCTGGGGTCACATGCGACAGGTCAGGGATCTTGTCGTCGTCCTCATCAGCCGTCGCCCCGGCCGCTCTCGGCTCGCTCATGCGGTCGAGCTGGTAGCCAAGGCCGGTCACCGCGCTTTCGAGTGCCGGAAGCCGACGCGCCGGATCATCGACCATGAGCGTCATGATCTGTGACGCAATCGACACCTTCACATCATCGACACCTTCGACTTTACGGGCCGCACCCTCTATCTTTGCAGCGCAGGAAGCGCAGTCCATGCCAGTGACTTGATAGCGGATGGTGGCAGTTGCTGCGTCCATTGTTGCTTCCTCGATCTTGCAGTTAATTCATGCTACATCCTGTAGTAACTACAGGAGCAAGGCGAAAACATGCAGATTGGGGATTTATCCCGTCACGCGGGCGTGAACATTGAAACTATCCGCTACTATGAGCGCATCGGTGTCCTGCCGGTGCCAGCCCGTCAAGAGAACGGGCGGCGCAGCTACACCGAGGTTGATGCCCGCCGTCTTGGGTTCGTTCGTCATGCCCGTGAACTCGGGTTCGACCTTGCAGCGGTGCGCGCACTTCTGGCACTTCAGGAGCAGCCAGAAGCCTCATGCGAGGATGCGAGCCGCATCGCCCAGGCGCAGCTTGCCGAGGTGGAGAGCCGGATTGCCCGTCTTCTGAACTTGCGCGAAGAACTGTCCCGCATGGTCAAGGAGTGCGGGCGCGGCGTCGTGGCCGGATGCCGTGTGATCGAAGCCCTCGCGGCTGGTTCGTAAACCCGGACCCCCGCAATTCGCGGAAAGTGGTGTTACCCTCGTCGTTTTCTTTGGGCGCAACTTCATGTGCGATAACGGTCATTTCTGGCCTGGAGTTCGGCTCTGCATGAAATCAAGGGCTTAGGCTGGACACATACCTTGGTCAGAACCCTTCGGGTTTTGGGCGGGTTCTGTCTCGGGGGCAGCGCTTCGCTTCACGTCACCTGTTCCCGTCGATCCACTTCGACATCAGCCCCTTGTCGCGGAAGCATTCCTCCGGGACGGCGCGCCGCTTGATCCGGGCGAGTTTCTCTGCGAAGGCCACCTGCTCCGAGGTCGGCAGCCGGTCCATGTCCGACACCGGCTTCAGCTGGGCCTGCGCCTCGATCCAGGCACTCAACGACCGGCGATCTTGCTGAACCTCCCAGGGCAGAATGGTCTGGTTGCGCAGGGCGAGCGAGCGCGCATAGACGATCTGCTTGGGCGTTGCAGGCAGGGCGTATGTAGTGCTGTCCATCGGGAAACTCCCTCGCAGGCTTGGTTCTCAATATAGAACATAACAGGAACAAAATCAAGCCAAGCGTCCGTACTGTGCCGGTTCGAGAGGGAGAGATGGGCAGGGGGAGATCAGGCCTGAGGGTGCCCGAGCGAGGGTGTCCGGGCCTGTCCCTTTCCTTCATCCCGGAGTTTCCCGATGACCTATCTCGCGCCTGTTGCGCCTCCCGTTTCAGTCCAATCTCGTGATCCCGGGCCCGCGCCCGCGATCCTCGCCGTGGCCGAGGCTCTGCAGCCCGATCTCGCCCAAGGCTTCCAGATCGACGCGCTGCGTCTGCGGCTTGAGATGGAGCGCGCCTTTGGCTGCTCCGATGCTGACGGCGCCTGGGACTGGAAGCTTGCCTACGAGGCGGGCG
Source organism: Neotabrizicola sp. VNH66 (assembly GCF_049445895.1). Classification (NCBI taxonomy): domain Bacteria; kingdom Pseudomonadati; phylum Pseudomonadota; class Alphaproteobacteria; order Rhodobacterales; family Paracoccaceae; genus Neotabrizicola; species Neotabrizicola sp. VNH66. The sequence goes on along the minus strand of NZ_JBMSDW010000032.1, from coordinate 252 downwards.
AGGTGGCGCTCGTCCTCTTCCTGCGAAAGTTCGGCCGCGCGCTGCTCGCCCGGGCGGGCTCACTTGACTCGCTGCTGCCGATCCTCTCCAAGGTCGCGGACCTCTTGCCCACGCATACCCGGCGTTCGGAGGAGATGGAGCGCTTCCAGCAGATGGCATGACCATTCTTGGCGCTCCAGCCGACGTGGGACAGGATCGCCGTAGAGTGATCGCGGTCCGCACTCTTCTTCGGTCCGCAGCCCGAGGAGATGA
>NZ_JBMSDW010000031.1:0-30034 GCF_049445895.1 Neotabrizicola sp. VNH66 | reverse complement strand
TCTTCCATGTCATCTCCTCGGGCTGCGGACCGAAGAAGAGTGCGGACCGCGATCACTCTACGGCGATCCTGTCCCACGTCGGCTGGAGCGCCAAGAATGGTCATGCCATCTGCTGGAAGCGCTCCATTTCTTCCGAGCGACGGGTGTGCGTGGGCAAGAGGCCTGCCACCTTGGCGAGGGTGGGCAACAGTGCTGCAGGCGAGCCGGCACGGGCCAGCAGCGCGCGGCCAAACTTCCGCAGGAACAGGACCAGCGCCACCTCGCCAGCCTCATATGCGAGCTTCCAATCCCAGGCACCGTCGGAATCGGAGCCGCCAAAGGCGCGCTCCATCTCAACGCGCAGGCGCAAGGCGTCAATCTGAAAACCCTGCGCCAGATCCGGCTGCAGGGATTGCGCCACGATCAAAATAGCGTCGGCGGTGTAGGGGCATTGCAGCGGGGCAACCAGCGGCAGCGCGGTTGCAACAGAAGTCTGAAACATCATCGGGGTTCTCCGGATTGGGACAAGGACAAACCGGCGGGGCACTCTCTCTGTCCCCCTTCGGCTTAGCCTTTTCCCGCTCCCCTCTGCCTTTCAAACCCCGGAACTACGGATGCGCGGCTTGATTTTGTTCCTGTAATGTTCTATATGCAAACTCAACGCCACAAGGGAGATATCCCATGCAAGCCACGACCTTTGCCCTGCCCGTGACGCCCAAGCAGATCGCCTATGCGCGGTCACTGGCGCTGCGCAACCAGACGTTGCTACCTTGGGAGGTGCAGCAGGATCGGCGGGCCTTGAGTTCCTGGATCGATGCGCAGGCCAAGCTGAAACCGGTCTCCGCGCTCGACCAGCTGCCGTCGTCGAAGCAGGTCGCCTTTGCTGAGCGTCTCGCTCGCATCAAGCGCGGCGCTGTCCCGGATGAATGCTTCCGCGACAAGGGCCTGATGTCGAAGTGGATCGACGGGAACAGGTGAAAACCAGCGCAGGTGGGGCTTTATTGCTTTGTTGAGGGACATCGACTACATTGATGGAATAGAAATCTGCACAGAGTTGATGCCATGGCCTCGGTTGCTGCAAAAGTGATGTCGACAGTCAGCGCGCCCTACGGCGTGCTGGTGACGGCTGCGCAGCTTGCCGAGAAAATCGCCGATATCAAGAGCGCCGATTCCTACGACTGCAGCGTGTTCGCCTTCCTGTCCGAAGTGTCGCCCAAACTGCAGCAATCGTTCATCGACGAGATGGGTGTGAGCAAGGATGCGGTCACCCATGTCGCCAAGAAATTCTCCGTCCTCGCCGGATTCCAGCTGCCGCTCGCGGTCTGAATGAATACGCCTCTGCCGAGCCGGTGGCCTGAGCTTTTCGACATGGCAATGGCAATCATCGATCAGGCCAATGCCCAAGGCATCGGGATGAACAGCTGGAGCTTTGGCGGCGGCACAGCACTTATGCTGCAAATCAACCATCGCGAAAGTCACGACATCGACCTCTTCATCGAGGATGCCCAGTATCTCCCCTACCTGAACCCCGAAACACAAGACTACGATCTGGCGCTTGTGCCAAGCGACTACGAAACCGATGGCACCCGCGCTCTTAAGATCGTGTTCGATGGCGTCGGTGAGATCGATTTCATCTGCTGCGACCCGGTCACCGAGGGCCCGTTTGTTGTTTCCGAAATTCGCGGACGAAACGTCAGGCTCGAGACGCCCGCTGAAATCCTCGCGAAGAAAGTGGTGTTCCGCGGATCGCACCTGCAGCCGCGGGATATGTTCGACATTGCAGCAGTAGCCCAGGCTATGGGTACCAACTATGTCGTCGAGGCTTGTTCCAGGTTTCCTGATGCGTGTCGGGAGGCGCTGCGGGTCACCGAAAGCATGAGCCCGAAGCTTGTTGACGCGGTAACCGAGAAATTGCTGGTGTCTGAGGGATTTCTTGGCCTTCAAGGCCGCGCTCAGATGATGGCGAAAGAAATCTTGGCCACCGCGATCACCCGAAGCGCCGCCCTCCCTCGGTGAAGGTGTATTCATTGATAACAATCCCCTCCTCGACGGCCTCGTCCGAGGTCAGATGGTCATATTCGGCCTCAAGCTGCCGATAGAGCCAACGGGCGAGATCGCGCAGCGCCTCCACAACGGTCTCTTCACTGCCCGCGGTAGGTGGCTGACCCGTCGGGCTGTCGCGCGAGACGTCGATGCTCATGCAATACTCGTGGTAGTACCGCCCGCGGTGGGTCACATCGGCACTGAGCTGATAGAAGTTCTGCCGCTGAGCGGCCTGCAGGCGGTCGGCAATGCCGTGCAGGATCTGATCTTGCGGGGCGTAGGCGCGGATTTCGCGCGCGGAGCCCTTGGCGTGTCCAACCGTCGCCTCGAAGGAAGCACCGTCCCCTTGTGACGAAAACCCCGAAAACCAGATGCAGGGCTTCTGCCGGGTGCCGCCCCCCATCAGCCGAACAGAACGGCGCTTCAGGCTGACCCCGAGGATGTCGCAGATGCGCTCGAAGTCATCATAGACCACATCCCACCAATCGTCGTGGAACGCAGCCTCGCGATACCATCTGCGGGCTTTCTCCTTGGCCGCATCGGACAGTTCCGGGAACTGGTAGACGGTGGTGCAGATGATGTCAGGCATCGAGTTCCTCCCCGTTCAACACTTCGGCCAGCCATGTCTGGGTATTCACCCAGCCGATGACCTTTCGCGCTCCGAGGTCGATCAGATGTGCGCCACCGCCAAAGGCGTCCAGGCGCGGACGAGAACATGTGTTGGAATGCTCGAAGCCCCAGAGGCCAGACAGATCGAGCTCTTCCGCCAAGCGCAGGATGAACGCGGTCACGGCCTCGACGTCGCCGCTTTCGTCGTCGTGGATCCATAAAACGCCGCTCTTCGGGCCGTCCTGAAGCGACAAGTCAAAGCCGTGGAACTGCGGTTCCTCCGACTTATCATCGTCGTCGCGAAGGGCGGCGAAAAAGTCGATCGCGCGCGCGGCCCTTTCGGGCGTGCCGACGTCGAGCAGACAGGAGAAGTGGGTAAAATAATCGGCCATTGGGCCCTCCAGATGCGAGGACGCCCGGCCTCCGTGGCCGAGCGAGATGGAAATTTCGAATTGGTAGTTGAAGCGGGCGTCAGTCCGGCTGCACGCTCGGCTGGTCCTGAGCCGCCTGATGGGCGGTGAGGAGATCGCGGTAATATCGCTTGCGCGCCGCGCGCCAGCTGCGGACGGCGAGCGTGTCGGGGTGCAGGCGCCGGATCGCCACGCGCAGAACCATCAGGTTCGTCGCCTCCGGCGGCACGCACAGGTCTTGATAGGCCCGGCACATTTCAGCGGACCTCCACGACAGGCGGAGCTAGATGCGGATCGACGAGGGTTTCGATCCTCTCGGCGCGGCCCATCCACGGTTCAGGCCGAATAGGTTTCAACCAGTCCGTGAAACTAGGGATGAACCCGAGGTCCTCCCGCACATGCTGCTCTCCGACCCAACGGGTCGGAATGATCCGGCCGGTGGAGAGCGTGATCGTCGGGCCAAAGATTGCCTCCGAGAGCCAGATCCCAGCGGCATGAAACATCGCGCGGTGACGAAAGTCTGCACAGTGGGCTTTTGAGCTATCAACCATGCGTGGATGGCCTGGTAGTCCTCGACGGTGCCGCCCCATTTCTTCACCGAGGACAGGGCGTGGTGGTAAGGATGTGCCATTGCCCGCCTCCCTCAAAAGTCGTGGGTGAAAAGTTCGGACGACGTGAACCGTTCGTTGAACTCGAGGTGGATGGTGCGCGCGGAGGCGTCGAAGCAAAATTCACCATAAGCGCCGTCGTCATTTTCCCAGCCAGCTTGGGCGTCGCTCAGAAAATCGTAGGTGAGCTGCTCGACAACATCTTCCAGCGAAAGCTGACGCATCTCGATGGCGGGGTTGTCCCAGGTCAAAGCGGCATAAGTGACTTGAGTCTGGGGAAAATCGACCGCGATCTCGCCGTTCCACGCCGCGACGCTATCAATCTGCCCACTGTCGCCATAACCGTCGAAGGTCACCGTGACATGGGTGATGCCTGCAGCGGCCAAGGCATCAAACAGGCGATCCTTGTTGGCCGGACGCAGTTCGGCCTCGCGGGCGGCTTGTTTGGCCTGCGCCGCGAACACTGCGGCGAAGTCGATCGTGGACGGCGGCAACGGCGCCGGGAGGGTGGGTTCAACGTGGGTCATGGGGGTCTCCGAAGAAGGTGAAAGGGTCGGAGCCGCCGGGCACTCTCTTGCACCGGCGAAGCTCACAAAAGCCCCCTGCCCTCCTCTGTCTCTCTGGGGTCATGCCGCGATCTGTAGGGCGCGCGCAGCAAAGGCGCGCCAGAGTGGATCGACGAGGCGGGCCTCCAAGAGATCGGCACGCTGCCGCAGGCGGGTTGCGAGATCGCTTTCCAGCCAGTCCGCCGCGCGGCTTGCCTGCGCCCGAAGCTGACTTGCTTCCAAGACCACGACCCGGGCCTCGGTCGCGGTCATGACCGGAGCGCACCAAGCGACTGCGCCGTTCGCTGCAGCACCGGCAAGGACAAGACGCTCATCGCGATCAAAGATCGCCAGCATGCGTGGTGCGTCCTCAGCCTCCAGTTCTTCCGCCATTTTGATCGCGCCCCGCATGGCTTCGGCCAGCGTTGTGAAATGGCCGATGATCCGAGGACGCGCCTCTCCCGACATCGCAGCCGCAGGGTTCCGATCAGCCAGCGTCAGGGCAAAAGGCAGCATGGGATTAAGAGTGCCGTGCGGCGTGTCCGGCACGAAGCCAGCCGGAAACGGGACCGACAGAGCCGGAAAGGAATGGTCGAACATGGGAAATATCTCCGACGGTACGGGAAGCCTCTCTCCCCGCCTCAAGCGTCAAAGACCAAAACCGCCGCCCTTTTCCTCGAAGGGGCGTCGGAAGGTGATAATGCGTAGGTCGGGTCACATCTTGCCCAAGCCCCGAAGAGAGAGTTCCTGGCCGCCACCCACGATGATGTGGTCATGCAAAGTCAGGCCGAGATACTTGCAGCCCTTCTGGATTTCCTTCGTCATGGTGATATCCGCCTCGGATGGCGTTGGATCGCCCGAAGGGTGGTTGTGGACCACGATGAGAGCGCTTGCGTTCAACATCAGCGCCCGCTTGATGATTTCGCGCGGATAGACTGGAACATGGTCCACGGTTCCGATCGAAAGCTGCTCGTCCGAGATCACGCGATTGCGCCGGTCGAGGTAGAGGACGTGGAAGCGCTCGACCTCGCCGCGCACCGTCAGCGCACAGTAATCGCGAACAGCCTGCCAGCTGCCAAGGACAGGGTTTTGGTTCAGATAGCGCCCGAGGATTTCGCGGGCCTCGAGGATGACGGTTGCTTCCTGGGGGGTCACGGTGGGTCTCCGAAAAATGAAAACGCCGACGCCCCTGCCCTGTCGAAGGGCGGACCGTCGGCACAATTATGAAAAGCTGACCGCCCAACGGGCTTGGGCGGTCAAGCGGATGACGCGCGGCCTCAGCCGACTCGATCGAGAAGCTTCTTGGCGCGGCCCTCCATGTCGAGGCGGGCATCTTGCTGGGTTTTGTCACGCGCAAGCCGCGTGATGCCCTGAACGAAGTCGAAGATGCTCTCCGGTGGGCGGCCTTCTTCCATCAGCACCTTCTCGATGATCTTGCCGGACTCGGCCTTCGAGAAGCCCCGCTTCCTCAAGAAGTCATCCCGGTCCTCGTCCGTCCGCGCCACGATCTGCTGCCGCGCGGCCTTAATGCCGTTCACGAAGCCCTGCGGCGAGGAATTGGCAAACCGCGTCAGCGCCGGAGCCGCCTCACGGGCAAAGCGGGAGGCTGCGTATTTCGAGTGGCGGATGGTAATCTCCTGAAAATCCTCGACGCCCCAAAGGTTGCGGTTCTGGCAAACTGCCCGCAGGTAGAAGCTGGCCATGCCGAGGGTCTTGGCCCCCACCTCGGAGTTCCAGCAGTAGAAGCCCCGGAAGTAGAGATCGGGAGAGCCATCTGGCAAGCGGCCCGCCTCGATCGGGTTGTGATCATCGACCAGGAACAGGAAGACGTCGCGGTCAGAGGCATAGAGCGTGGTCGTGTCACGGCTGATCTCGACATCGGGGTTGTAGACCCCGGTCGACCAGTCGAGCACCCCCGGCACTTTCCAGCGCGTGTCGCCGGTGCCGTTCCCCGCGATGCGCTGCACCGCCTCGACCAGCTCGTGGTCATGGATGCGGCCATAGTCCGGGCCGGTCACCGCGCGCAACTCCGTGCGGCCATCCTCCGTCTCAAAAGTCTTCACCTGCTCGGCGCGGTGGTTGGTCAGGCCGTATTGCAGGTTGATCCCTGCCAGTGGCGCGGGCAGTTGGCGCAGATAGGACGCCGGGGCACCGACGATGCTGGCCAGCTGGCCGAACGCCCAATGCGTGGGCGCGACAGGTTCATGCGCTTTCGGCAGGACCAGGTGCAGACGCTCGGCGCTGTCGCGCGCGGCCTCAACCCGGATGTCAGCCGTCTGCACAACCCGGCTGCGGCTGCGCTCCGAACGGCCCTTCACCGATGCCCAAAGATCGTCGAGCGACAGATACCGCTCGTCATCGGGCCGGTTGAACCATTCGGACGACACCCGCCCGTTCAGCTCCCCCCGGCTCACATCTACCTTCCAGCCACCCACTCGCGTCGGCGTGACCGGGTCCAGAACTTCCACAACGCCCATCGGCTATCTCCTGTGACGGGCGCCGGGAGCCACTCTCCCAACCCTCAACCCATCGCGAAAGCAACCAGCGCAGCTCTGACTCTCAGTGGGATTGAGCCAAGACATGGTCAGGGCGGTTGGAGGTGGACGGTTCGCCGGTTGCTGAAGACTGCGTCAATACAGACGAAAATTGCCATGATTTGAGAGGCGAACTCAATGGAACGACACCTTCTGTGATCATGCTGGCGCGGAAGCTTGCAAATGTTCATCAATCGCTAAGGAAACAGGCGGCTTCGAAGATAGCTCGCAAGGTCGCAGGGCCCCCATGACATTTCATCTATACATTATTGATCGCCCTGCTAGGCTCATCAAAAGCCAACCAACAGGGGTAAGCCATGCTCAAACTCGATCGCCGCTCTTTCCTTGCCACAACGGCAGGACTGTCCTTCCTTACCATGCTGCCCCGGATCGCCTTTGCCGACGGACATGCGGACACGCTGCGCGTCGCCATCGCGGGCGAGACCGGCGATCTGGACCTGTTGCAGAACGTCTCGACGCTGTCGTCCTATTCGGCGGTCTTCGACGCGCTGATCCACTATGGTCCTGGCGGCACGCTGGAGCCGGGCCTGGCGACGGCCTGGACGATTGCCGAGGATGGCCTGTCGATCAGCTTTGATCTGCGCGAAGGCGTCAGCTTCTCGGACGGCACTCCGTTTGATGCGACGGCGGCCGAGTGGAACCTGAAGCGCTGGATGGGCGTGGCCGATTTCTCGTGGATCGGGATCGCTGATGCCTATGACAGCATCGTCATCGACGCGCCCAACAAGATCACCATCAAGCTGAAGCGTCCGGTTCCGGCGGCGCTTCTGGAACTGACCATCGTGCGCCCGGTCCGCTTCCTGTCGCCCAAGGCGGCGGCGGGTCAGCCGATCGGCACCGGGCCATGGATCGTCGAGAGCTTCTCCTCGACCGAAACCGTTCTGGTGCGCAACGATGCCTATTGGGGCGAAAAGCCCGCATTTGGGCGGATGGAATTGAAGGTTGTGCCGGACGAGCTGGCACGCGCCAACGCCCTGCGTGCGGGCGAGCTGGACGTGATTGGCGGCGATTGGGTGGCGGCGCTGTCGCCCCGTCGCGCGCAGGCGCTGGCGGGCGAGGGCATGACCATCGTGGCCGAACCCGGCACTGCGACGACGATTCTCGGCTTCTCGCCGCAGTCGCCGATGATGCAGGACAAGGCCGTGCGCGACGCGATCTTCCTTGGCATCGACCGGGCGGCTGTGGCGGCTGTGCTGTTCGAAGGCTTTGCTGATGCGACCGTGGACATCTTCCCCGCAACCGTGCCCACCGCAGGCAGCCGCACCCCGGTTCCGGCCCGCGATGTTGCCGCCGCACAGGCCGCACTGTCGGCAGGCGGCTGGGCGGGCGATGCCGCAGGCTGGACCAAGGATGGCGCGGCGCTGGAAATTGCCTTCCTCGTCTCCGAGGAGTCTTTTCCGGGGTCACGCCGCATTGCCGAAATGATCCAGGGCATGCTGATGGAAGTCGGCGTCAAAACCAACATCGAAACGGTGGACAACGCCACAATGCACGACCGCCGCCCGAAGTTCGACTATGACCTGACATTCTTCGGCACCTATGGCGCGCCTTATGACCCGCATGGATCGCTGGGGGCGTCGTTCGTGACCGCGTCCGATACCGGGCCGGATGGCAAGATCTATGTCCACCCCGATCTGGATGCGCTGGTTGCAACCGCGCTGGAAACCGGCGGCGATGCCCGTGAGGGTGCGATGCAGGCAGTCTATGACTGGCTGCGCACCAACACGGCGGCCTGCCCGCTGGTGGTGACGCAGCGGCTGTGGGCGGTCCATCCGCGCGTGGCGGGCTTCACGCTGCCGGCCACGGACTATGACCTGCCCTTCAAGGGCATCACGCTGGGCTGACCGGACCCAAGGAGGGCGAATTTGATGCAACGCATGTTCATGCGGCGGGTGGGGCTTGCCCTCCTTCTGATGCTGGCGGCGACGGCGCTGACCTTTTGGCTGGTGACCGCCGCCCCCGGAAACGTGGCCGCTCTGATCGCCGAGCGGGCGGCAGGGGCGGGTGCGGATGGCGAGATGATCGACAGGATCGCCGATGATCTGGGCCTCAACGATCCCCTGCCGGTGCGCTATGCGCGCTGGCTGGGCGATGCCCTGACCGGGGATTTCGGCATCTCCCTGCGCACCGGCAAGCCGATGGCCGAGGAGTTTGCCGAGCGTATCCCGATGACGCTGGCACTGCTGACCGGCGGTGGCGTGCTGGCGCTGGTTCTGTCGTTGGCGATGGGCATTGCGGGGGCGGCGTCGAATGGTGGCGTAGTTGACCGGGCGTTGCATGGGATGGCGCTGATCGGGGCATCAACCCCCAATTTCTTCGTCGCCGCCATGCTGGTGATAGTCTTTTCGGTCTGGCTCGGGATGGTGCCGACATTCGGCGTCTCGGGCCTGACATCGTGGCTGTTGCCGTGGATCACCATTGCGCTGTTCCCCGCCTCGGTTTTGGCGCGCGTCGTGCGGGTAAACCTGCAAGACACCATGTCGCGCCCCTTTGCGACCACTGGCTTTGCCAAGGGCCTGACGCGCCGCGCGGTTTTGCTGCGTGAAGCGCTGCCAAACATCGCCATCCCCTACATGACTACCTTCGGCGCGCAATTCACCCTGATGATCATCGGGGCCATCGTGGTTGAACGTGTGTTTGGTCTGAACGGCGTAGGGGCCTTTTTCATCGAAGCCATCCGGTTTCGCGACTTCATCGGCATGCAGGCGACGCTGACACTGTTCGTGGTGTTCTTCGTCTCAATCAACCTGCTTGTGGACCTGCTGGCGATGCTGGCCGATCCCCGCCTGCGGAGGCCCAGAAAAGCATGAAAAACTGGCCCTGGGCGATCCTTGCCCCCGCATTCATCTTTGTTCTGATCGGCATCTTCTCACCTTGGCTGATGACCCACGACCCCGCCGCGCAGGATTATGGCGCGCTGCTGAAAGGGCCGTCCTGGGACCATTGGCTGGGCACCGACTATCTGGGCCGCGACATGTTCAGCCGCATCATCGGCGGCGCGCGCACCTCGCTTGTGGCGATGGCCTTCGTTCTGGTGGCGGCCTTGGCCATCGGCGTCGTGATCGGGTCTTTCGCGGGCTATGTCGGCGGCAAGACCGAACTGGTGCTGATCTCGGTCATCGACATCGCGCTGGCGCTGCCGTCGCTGGTGATCGCGCTGGCCCTGATGGGGGTGTTCTCGGGCGAGAACTTCAACTGGATGAGTGACTACTGGAAGATGGTGGTCGCTCTGACACTGGCCTGGTGGGCGAACTACGCCCGGATGAGCCGCGCGGTCGTCGTGGCCGAATTGCAGCAACCCTATATTGAGGCCGCGCGGGTGATGGGAGCCAGCCATATCTGGATTTTCACCAAACATATCCTGCCGCATGTGCTTGGGTTGGTGGTGGTTTATGCCAGCGCCGATGCGGGGGCTCTGGTGCTGGCGATTGCCACCTTGTCCTTCCTTGGCCTTGGGGTCGCCCCGCCCACCCCGGAATGGGGGCAGATGCTGGTTGATGGCATGTCCTATATTGAGGAAAACGCCGCACTGGTGATCATCCCCGGTCTGGCGCTGACGGCTGTTGTCGTCAGCTTCAACCTGCTCGGCGAAGCATTTGCCCTGCAAAAAGTGCCGCGCGCGGTGCGGGGAAGGTTCCTGGCCCGCAAAAAGGCCGCTCGCGCTGCCGAGGAAACCGCCCGGAAAGAGGTGGAGGCATGAACGTGCTTAGCCAGAATGGGCCGATCTATGAAGTCGAAGGGCTGGTCATTGACCTTTACACCCCCACCGTGTCGGTCCGCGCCGTGGACGAGGCCGGGTTCCATGTGGCCCCGGGCGAGACACTGGCGATTGTGGGAGAAAGCGGATCAGGCAAGACCGTCATGACGCTGGGGCCTTTGGGCCTTTTGCCAGAAGGTGTGGCGGTGGACCTGCGCGGCACCGCACGCGCCGACGGCAAGGACATTCTGTCAATGTCGCCCGCCGAGTTGTCGCGTCTGCGCGGCGGTTTCTTTGGCGTGATCTTTCAAGACCCGATGTCTGCTCTTAACCCGATGCTGAAGATCGGCCCGCAACTGGCGCGGCAAGCGCAGCTTTATGCGGGGCTGTCTGCGCAGGAGGCGAAGAAGGAAGCGGTGTCGCTCCTCGCACGTTCCGGCATCCCCGACCCCGAGGACCGTTATGACCGTTATCCGCACGAATTGTCAGGCGGGATGCTGCAACGGGCGATGATCGCGCTTGCGCTGGCAGCCCGCCCTCGCGTGCTGATCGCGGATGAGCCGACGACCGCGCTGGATGCCACGGTACAGGCGCAGATTTTGGCGTTGATCCGGCAGATCCAAAAAGAGGACGGCATCGCGGTGATCCTGATCACCCATGACATTGGTGCGGTGTCGGTGCTGGCCGACCGGGTGGCGGTGCTATACGCTGGCCAGGTGGCCGAAGAAGGCAGCGCGATCGACGTGCTGACCGCTCCCGTGCATCCGTACACGCGCGGGCTTCTCGCTTCAGTTCCTGATTTCCGGAGCGACAACGCGACAGGCACGAAGGAAATTCCCGGCATTCCGCCCAACCAGGCACAGCTGGAACCCGGCTGCCGCTTCGCTGACAGGTGCGAGTTGGTTCAATCAACCTGCCGAACCCATCGCCCGCCGCTGGTCAAGATTGGCGCAGGCCCCGTGCCGCATCGTGTGGCTTGTCCGGTCGTCATCGCCGCCGAAGGGATCGTGACCCATGACTGACGCCATCGTTGCAAAGGGCCTGAAAGTCCATTTCCAGACCGCCGCGGGCCTCGTCCGCGCCGTTGACGGCGTTGACCTGACTGTGGCGCAAGGCGCGTTCCATGGCATCGTGGGAGAGTCGGGCTGTGGCAAGACCACGCTTGCCCGCGCCCTGATCGGGCTGCAGAGCGCGACCGAGGGGCAAGTGCAGATCCTTGGCCGCGACCGTGCTGAATGGGCGCGGTCAGACCGCAAGGGATTTGCCCGTGCCGTGCAGTTCATTTTTCAGGACCCGCTGGGCAGCATGAGCCGCCGCCAGACTGTCGGACAGACGCTGGAGGAACCGCTGCTGATCCACGGTGTAGGCGACGCAAAGGCCCGCCGCGCACGGGTGGCCGAACTTCTTGACCTCGTGGCGCTGCCAGCAACAGTGCTGGACCGCTTGCCCCGGTCGCTGTCGGGCGGGCAAAGGCAACGCGTGTCCATCGCCCGGGCATTGGCGCTGTCGCCACAGGTCCTGATCTGCGACGAGCCGCTGTCTGCGCTGGACGTGTCGGTCCGGGCGCAGATCGTCAACCTCTTCGCCCGGTTGCAGGCGCAGCTTGGCCTGACCATCGTCATCGTCGCACATGACCTTGCCATCGTGCGCGAGGTCTGCTCAGCCGTCACCGTGATGTATTTGGGTCGTGTGGCCGAGGAAGGGGCAGCCAAGCCGCTGTTCACCGACCCCGCCCATCCTTATTCTCAGGCGCTCCTCTCCGCGGTCCCGTCGCCCGACCCCCGGATCGAGGCGACCCGCCCCCGCATCCTCCTGGCGGGCGACCCTCCCAGCCCCCGCAACCCGCCCCCCGGCTGCCGGTTTTCCACCCGCTGCCCGGTGGTTGAACCGCGTTGCCGTGAAATGGAGCCTGCGCTGCGCTCGGTCCAACACGGTGGCACCGCCGCTTGCCACCTTGCGGACGCACGCGTTCATGCCATGATCTGACCCATGCACGACCACGCCCCTGACACCCGTCCCGCGACTCTGCACGCCCGCATTCGGTCGGAAGTGGAGGCGCGCATCCTGTCGGGTGAATGGAAACCCGGCGACCGCCTGCCGACCGAGACGGAGTTGATGGCGCGCTATGGCTGCTCCCGGATGACCGTGAACAAGGCCATGGCTTCACTGGCCGCCACCGGGCTGATCAGCCGCAACCGCCGCGCCGGAACCGTCGTGGCCCGGCCCCGGATGCACGCGGGCGTGCTGACAATCCCCGATATCCGGGCCGACGTAGAGGCGCGCGGTGGTCGATATGGCTACCACCCGATCCTCGACGAACTCCGCCCGCCTTGCTGCGTCCATCTGGGGGCCGAAGGGCATCATCTGGGCCAAAGCCGCTTTGTCCGCTCGGTCCACCTGGCGGACGACAGTCCGGTGCTGATCGAGGACCGGCATATCTTCCTCGATGCCGTGCCCAATGCCGCGATCGCTGATTTTCGCAGCGAACCACCCGGGCCGTGGCTGTTGGGTCATGTGCCGTGGACGCAAGCCGAACACCGGATTGCGGCGATTGCAGCGGATGCGCTGACAGCACGGGTTCTGGAGCTTGATCCCGGCGCGCCCTGCTTGTTGGTGGAACGGCGTACTTGGCGGGGCGACGAGACGTTGACCATCGCCAGGCAGGTTTTCCGTGGCGACGCCTTTGATCTGACGGCACGGTTTGGACCGTCAGCCTGACCGGTCAGGCCGACAACGCCAGTGCGGCCGCAACCACCAATCCAAGCCCCGTCACAACCAGCAACACGCGCGACAGTGTTTCAGCCCCCCGCGACAGGGCCAAAACTTGCCGTCCAAACGCCGAGGCCGCCAGGGCGACCGAGCCCAGAACAATCGCCACGCCCACCATCGACAGTGCTGCAAACCCAACTCCGGCCAGCGTCAGGCCTTTCGCTGCGGCAAAGGTCATCACGAACAATGTCAGTGGGCAAGGGATCAGACCAGCCATCACCCCGAACCATGGATCATGGCCATGGGCTTGCCCGCGCGCACCCTGCCAGATCAGCCACAGCCCGGACAGACCCAGAAGTGCCCGGCTAATATCTTCCAGCAGCGGGGCCCGCCCGGCCTCGCCGCGCGCCATTGTCACGACCGGCAGGGCAATCAGCACGATCATAACCGAAAGTCCGATGTGCGTGGCGGCAAGCGTAAAGGCGGTACGCAGTGCTGCACTTTTTCGCGCGCCTGTTCCCGCCAGCCACAGCGCCAGCACCGTCTTGGAATGGCCGGGCGTTAGCGCATGTGCCGCGCCAAAGACCACGGCCCAACGAGCAAAGGCCAGAATAAGGGTCCAGTCGCCGGTCTCGGCAAAGGTCCGCAAGGTGGAGGCAACATCCGACAGGATCTCGCGCTGAATGACGGCTAGCCAGTGCCAGAGCCGATACATCTCTGACAGCAGCACGGCCATCATTTGACAAACTGCCCCTCCCTCGGGGCCACAAAGCCGCGACGCATGTGCTGCGCCAGGTCCTGCGCCAGCGGTCGCGCGGCCTCTTGGCAGCCGCCCTGCATCCAGCTTTCCAGTACCGCAAAGACGCCGCCGGTCAGAAAGTCCAGCACCTGCGGACTGACCGCATGGCCCTCGGCGGTCAGCCCAACGGCAAAGCGGGCGCGCATCTGGCGGCGAAAGCGCGTCATGATCGCGTGCCCGGCGGGTGAGCCTTGCAGGCGGCGGTGGAAGGCGGTGCCGGTTGCCAGATGTTCGACCAACCAGAGAAGCGTGCCATCCAGTCCGCCATCTTGTGCCTGATCGGCCAGTTGCGCCTCGCCAGCCGCAAAGACCTCATCCAGCAGGTCCTGCTTGGTCTGGAAATGAGCATAAAAGGTGGACCGCGCCACATCGGCCCGGTCACAGATCATCTGCACCGAGAGGTCAGCCCAATCCGTGTGTTGAATCAGCTGCCAAAGGGCATCCGCCAACACGCGGCGAGAGCGGCGCGCGCGGCGGTCCTCTGGAGCGGTGTCAGACATGTTCGGGGCCTTTTGTCTGTTAGGCGGCAGCGCGGCGTTGATCCGTCGTGGTGCGCTTCTTATCCTACATCTATCCCCTATCGGACACATGTCCGCCAAGAGGAAGTTTTCAGAATGACAACAGATTTGCAAATCCCCGGACCTTTTGAGACCCGTTTGCGCAGCCTTGTGCGGTGGGGACTTTACCCGGCCTCATGGGCGGTCTTGCTGGCGGGGATCGCAGGCATCCTGAACAGCACCGAAGGTCCCGCCTCGATCTGGGCGAAGTCAGTGGGGTTTCTGGTGCCGGTTTACCTGCTGATCGAGATCACGCTGCCCTATCAGAAACGCTGGGCGATGACCTGGGCCTCGTTTCTGGCTGACCTCAAGTTCGTGGTGACGAACGGGGCTTTCGGGGTAGCTATCTCGGCGGGGCTGGCATGGTTTGCCATCACCACTGCGGGGGATCATCCGGGGCCTGCAACCGACTGGCCGCTAATGGCGCAGGTTGCGGCGGCGCTGCTCATCTTCGAGGCGATCAACTATGCCCTGCACCGCGCCATGCACGAAATGGGCGGGCCATTGGGCCGGTTTTTGTGGCTGTCCCACGCAGCCCATCACCTACCGCCGCGCCTGTATCTGATCATGCACGCCGTGTTTCACCCGGTGAATGCGGTGTTCATTCAGGGCTTTGCGATCATCCTGCCTTTGTGGGCGATGGGCTATACGGCGGAAGCGGTGGCGATCTTTTCCATGATCAACGGGCTCCATGGGCTGATCAGCCATTTCAACGTCGATGTGCGGATGGGCTGGATGTCTTATGTGTTTTCCGGCACCGAAACGCACCGCTATCACCACTCGGCCGATGTGAACGAGGCAAAGAACTACGGCGCGACTCTGATGATCTATGACATTCTGTTCGGCACCTTTGTCTATCGCCCCGGCGTGCCGCCAGAGGCTTTGGGCGTCAGCGCGGCGACCGGGTTGCCGCCCTATGAGCGGTTCTTCGCGGTGATGGCTTTGCCGTTCCGGCGGCCGGGCTGATCAGGACAGGGCCAGCGTGACCCACGCCAGCACCAGATAGCGGCCACACTTGGCGAGGGTGACGATCAGTGCGAACCGCCAAAATGGTTCGCGCAGAACGCCTGCAACCAGGGTCAGCGGGTCGCCGATCACGGGCACCCAGGATGCCAGCAGGCTCCAATGCCCCCAACTGGCATACCAACCCGTGGCCTTGTCCATCTGCGCTTGAGAGAATGGAAACCAACGGCGGTCGGCAAAGCGGGTCAGAAATCGCCCAATCGCCCAATTCACGGCCGATCCCAGCACATTGCCGCAGGTTGCCACTGCTAACAGCAGCCAGACTGGATGGTTGGCAGACAGGATCATCGCAACCAGCACCGCTTCGGACTGTGCCGGGATCAGCGTGGCCGCCGCAAACGCAGCGAGAAACAGGCCGACAAGCGCGATCATGCTCAGGCTGCGCGGGGCCAGCGGCGGTGCAGGTCGTCGATCACGAAGGGATGGGCATGATGGGGCCCGTGTTCAGCCAAATGCGGATGATCAGGGGGCAAGTCGGGGTGACCATGAGCCAGTTCGCTGGCATCCTGCGCGGGCCAGATGCGCAGCACGGCCATCAGGCCAAGCGCGCCAACCCCGGCAAGGGTCAGCGCGGCAGTGGTCAGTCCTGCCCCGGCACCGATCCAACCAGCCAGTGGATAGGTCACAAGCCAACAGGCGTGCGACAGCGCGAATTGTGCGGCAAAGACAGCGCCACGGTCCGCTTCACGGGCAGAGCGGTTGATGATCCGGCCAATGGGGGTTTGCGTCAGGGAAAACCCGAAACCGATGATGGCCCAAAGAGCGATCAGGGTGATCAGGCTGCCAACCAGCGGCACCAAAGCCACGCCCGCGACCATCAATGCGGCCCCACCAATCATCACAGGGCGATCCGCCATGCGGTCAAGGATGCGCGGCAAGAGGAAGGCCGCCAGCATCGACCCGGCCCCAAAGCCTGCAAAGGCCAGCGCCACCGACTCCTCACCCAAACCCAAGCGCGCCTGCACCAGAACCACGGTGTTGACATAAACCATGGCCCCGGCTGCCGCGACGGCGGCCTCCATCACCATCAGCCCGCGCAGGCGGGGCGTTCTTGTATAGATGCGGATGCCCTTGGTGACATCGGCCCAGAAATGGCCGGTCTCGCCGCGCACCCGATCTGGCAGGCGGGCCGTCACCACCAGCAGGGCCGATGCTACAAACCCAACCACAGTGCCTGCAAACAGGACCGGGAAGCTGACGACGGTCAGCAATGCCGCCGCAATCATGGGGGAGGCGAGTTGTTCCAGATCTTCGGCCAGACGCAACAGCGACAGGGCGTTGGTATAATCATCCTCATCCTTCAGGACATCGGGGATCACGGCTTGAAAGGCCGGGGTGAAACCCGCCGACGCCGCCTGTAAAAAGAAGATCAGCACATAAATCTGCCAGACCTGATCAACGAATGGCAGGCAGGCGATGACACCCGCGCGGATCAGGTCCAGCGCCACCAGAAATGCCCGACGTGGCAAACGTTCCGCAATGGCGGCGGCCAGTGGGGCCAAGGTGACATAGGCCACCATCTTGATGGCCAGTGCCGTTCCCAACACCGCGCCGGCATTGTCACCGGCCAGTTTCCAGGCCAAGAGCCCAAGCGCCACGGTGGCAAGGCCCGTGCCAATCAAGGCCACAAGCTGTGCGGCGAACAGATGGCGAAACGTCGGGTTGCGCAGGGTCTTCAGCATTTACAGCAGCTTTGTCAGGGATTTGATTTCGGCCAGGTCATGGCCACCACCCGCCGAAACACAGTGATCAATATGATCATGGATCACAGCGCGTTTTGCTTCGGCAACGGCCCGTTCAACAGCATGGAGTTGCGTGGCGAGGTCGAGGCAGGACCGCCCTTCCTCGATCATCGCGATGACGCGGCGCAAATGCCCCTCGGCGCGTTTCAGCCGGGTGGCGATAGCAGGGTGGCTTGCATGTGCATGGGGTTCTGACATATGTAACGCCTATCCCCCATGGGGGGATAACGCAAGAAACAAGAACGGCCCTGCTAACAGGGTTGCGCCGAGGAGCAGATGGGCGGGTTTAACTGGGTCATGCGAACGCTGGCGGCGTTGTTGCTGCTGCTGTCACTGGGGTCTGCCCCGGTGATGGATGCGCTGACCCACGGCCCTGGCACCTTGGCCGCCGAGGCGGATCATGCCGCCTGGCATGCCGAAAAGGGCGAGGTCTGGCAGGCCGACAGCCACCAACACCACGATAGCACGGACCACGATCATGCCTGGTCCGTCATTCTGGCTGGGCAGGATACCGAGATCTTCGACTTGCGGACGGCCGCCGAATTTGACGATCTGCCGGTTTTGTCGGGTGCGATCCGGGATGGACCCAGGCGCCCGCCGCGGGAAATGGTCTGAAGACCTGAACCGGCCTGCGCCAGATGCGCGGCCTTCCTCAGACCTTTTCTCTCAAGGACCCTATCATGATGTTTCTCACCCGGGTGCCTATGCGCATCTGGATAACCCTTGCCACGCTGACTCTTGCCACGCTGATCGCTGGTGCAGCATTGGCCCATAACGTAACCGAAGGCGACGCCGGTTACGTGCAGGAGGTTTCCGGCTTCCTGCCCATTCCGTTCATCTATCTCGGCGCCAAGCACATGGTGACGGGATACGACCATATCTTGTTCCTCTTTGGCGTGATCTTCTTCCTCTACAAGATGAAGGATATCGGCCTTTACGTCAGTCTCTTCGCACTTGGCCATTCGATCACCATGCTGACCGGCGTATGGTTCGGCATCAAGATCAACAGCTATGTCATCGACGCCATCATCGGCTTTTCGGTGGTCTACAAGGCACTGGACAATCTGGGCGCGTTTCAACGCTGGTTCGGAGTGCAACCCGATACCCGTGCGGCGACGTTGGCTTTTGGTCTCCTGCACGGCTTTGGCCTTGCGACCAAAATCCTCGACTATGACATCGCGCCCGATGGCCTGCTGGGCAATCTGATCGCCTTCAACATCGGTGTCGAACTGGGTCAGTTGCTGGCTCTCTCGATCATCCTGATCGCAATGGGCTTCTGGCGCAGATCGCCCCGGTTTTGGGGCCAGGCCTATACCGCCAATGTCGTGATGATGTCGGCGGGCTTCCTCCTTGTTTTCTATCAACTGACGGGCCTCGCGCTCTCGTGAAAGGATAAATCATGCATAACGCACAGAAACCCAACCTCGACGATCTGCCGACCGCGCGCCAACTCTGGCGATCCACCGCCATTGCAGCCGGGGTGGCGGCGGCGCTGCTGGTCACCGTCGTGTGGCCGTCGGAATACGGAACCGACCCGACCGGTATCGGCGGCATTCTTGGATTGGCCGAGATGGGCGAGATCAAATCGCAACTTGCCGAAGAGGCCGAGGCCGACCGCCTGTTGATGGAAAAGGAAGCTGAACCGCAGTCCTCTTTGAAGCCGGGCATCATGGACGTGATCTTTGGTGCCTTCGTCGGCACCGCCCATGCGCAGGAGGCTCCCGCCGTCGCGCCAGAGTGGAAAGACGAGATCACCTTTGCGCTGGACCCGGGCCAAGGGATCGAGATCAAGCTGGTGATGGAAGAAGGTGCCGTCGCCCCGTTCGAATGGGCGGTCGAAGGTGGCGAGGTCAACTTCGACCTGCACGGCGATGGGTCAGGCAATGAGATCAGCTATGAAAAGGGCCGGGCTGTCGCTGAAGCAGCCGGTGAACTGACCGCCGCCTTCACCGGCAATCACGGCTGGTTCTGGCGCAATCGCGGCGACGCGCCCGTCAGCGTGACGCTGCGCGTCGCGGGTGCGTACAGCGAGATCAAGCGCTTCGATTGATCAAACCATGGCGGAGGCAGTTCTCGTGCCTCCGCCTGCTTACTTCAAAAGGGCTGTTACCGCGTAGAGGTCCAGGAAGCCGCGCTTGCTTAATGGGAAAGCGTTCGGCCGACGTGACTATCAAAACACATGGCCCCACAAGATTGAAGGCTAACGATCGGACACGCCGACACGAACACACCGTTGCTTCCCTCAAGGCTCGTATTTGATCGCCCCCAGAAACTTGCGGTCAAGTTCCGGCTCATCCCACTTCCCTGCTACGGCCATCCATTTTTCCGTCTGTGCAAGAAAATCCGGATCATCGCAGCTGACGTGAAACGTGTAGAGCCGATTGACGATTTCGCGCATGAGGGAACGCATCTGTTCATCGTCGAAGTGTGATGCCTCAGCCCAAGGGATCTTGCGCCCATCAGCATCCAGGACGAAGACATCGGAATGGTCGCCCGTCCGGGTGACCGGAACTATGCCGGCATGCAGCGCTTCCAATCCGGTGTTGCGCACGCACATCACGGCCATAAGTTTGGCCAGACTGGCGGCAATCCGATCTTTGTCTGCGGGTTTCATGAGGAGAGCGTAGCGGCAAGAAATCGAGCGGGCCAGTTGTTTGACGCCAACAGTACGGCACAAAGCAACACAACAGCGATTGCAGGGCCCAACTTCATGGCCCCGTTATCGCAAGCCGCCAACGGTCCGATGGTCGCACTCTTGCGGCCTGCAAGATGAATAAGGCCTGTGTCACCGCTTTTGGTGACTGCGGCCGGATAGGCTTTGCCGCATTTCGTATGGGCAAAGCAAAACCCGGCGGGTTACCCCACCGGGCCCGAGGGGCGACCCCGTTCTCAGAACGGAATCTCGTCGTCGCGGTCAACCAGCTCGGGGTTTTCGTTCTCGGCCAACTTCGGGCGGCTCAGGAAGTCGACCTTCTCGGCGATGATCTCGCAGCCGTAGCGATCAACGCCGGTTGCGTCGGTCCACTTTGTGTAGTGGATACGGCCGTGGACCATGACCTTCATGCCTTTTTCGCAGTGCTCCGCGACGGTTTTGCCGAGACCGTTGAAGCAGGTGATGCGGTGCCATTCGGTGTCCATGACCCGGTAGCCGTTCTCGTCGCGGATCGCACGGCCTTCTGAAAGGCGGGGGCGCGACGTGGCCAGGGTGAAGTTGGTGATCTTCGTGCCGCCCTGTGTGGTGCGGACTTCGGGGTTCTGACCGATGTTGCCGGCGAGGATGACGATGTTCTGCATGGTAAGCTCCTGTGTTTCCTGTCCCTGGGACCGTCCCTTCGACAAGACCCGATAAAAAGCCTGTCGGCTGAGGCGTGCACGGGAGACGGAACGGCGACCGGAAACCTCCAGAGGGCCGGGGTGGAGCGGGCAGGTGCCGCGTTTCCAAAGAAACGCTAGCCAACACGGCCCGGACTGACGCGGGGTTGCGCGCATGAGGCCGAACAGGCTTAGGGGATTGTCAGTCGAAGGGATGGCACCGGG
This sequence comes from Neotabrizicola sp. VNH66, assembly GCF_049445895.1. Classification (NCBI taxonomy): domain Bacteria; kingdom Pseudomonadati; phylum Pseudomonadota; class Alphaproteobacteria; order Rhodobacterales; family Paracoccaceae; genus Neotabrizicola; species Neotabrizicola sp. VNH66. The sequence continues at coordinate 9,221 of NZ_JBMSDW010000031.1, read as the reverse complement.
GACAGGATTGATTGGGGGCTCTTGCAGACCATGTCTTTCCTCGCCCTGATAAGACGGTAAACCCGAAGTCTTTACCCCCATAGCGGCTGATCACCTCAGGGGCCCTTTGCTTGCCATTTGCGCCCCAGCCTGATGGGAGTTGCGAGCCCGCGCCGTGACGGCTATCCCAAGGGCATCATTTTGGACACGAGGCACCCATGGCTGAATTCGACGTTGAGACACTGTCGCTCAAAGAGCTCAAGAGCCTGCAGAAGGATCTGGCCAAGGCCATTTCCAACTTTGAAGACCGGAAGAAAAGCGATGCCCGAAGCAAGCTCGAGGGGATTGCCAAAGAGATGGGCTATTCTCTTGCCGAACTGATCGGCACCGATGTAAAGCCCACCCGAGCACCCGCCGCCGCGAAGTACCGTCACCCGGACAACTCGGATCTCACTTGGTCAGGCCGGGTGCGCAAACCGCTGTGGTTTGTCGCAGCCCTTGACGCAGGCAAATCGCCCGAGGACTTGGCGGTCAACTGACCGCCTGTACGTGACCGAGCAGTAGGACGTTCGTGTTATAGAAATCCACTTTTGTGAACATGTCGCCTCGGTCATGTTTACAGAGCGTAGTTCTCCTAACATGAGAAAGCCCCCTGCCCTATCTGCTTCAGTTTCTTGCCACCGCCTTCTTTGGATTTCGGAATGCCGACAAGACGTCGGCGCAGTGGGCCTGTCAGGCTCTTGAGGGCAGACAGGCGAAAGGCCCGGAGGCGCATTCGCGCCGTCCCCGGGCCTTCTTAACGACTGTGGGCATTACGCCCACGGGTCGTGCTCAGCCACAACCAAAACCTCGTCACCGTCGATTTCGTCGGCGGGGGCGGCACCAAAGGTTCCATCCCCTGCCTGAAAGACCACGATGGAGACCATGAGCGTGGCTGCGAGGCTGGCGGCGAAGGCGTGTGCATCTTTGCGGGACATCTGTTTTGGCTCCTGCTGGGAGGCGAGGGACCATCCCCCGCGCTGACAGGAACCCGCAGGACCAAAGACGGTCTGACATCACCGGGTGCGTTCGGGCTTGCCCCGAATCCGGCCGGCGGCACGGGCTCGCCCCGTAGTCCGACCCCTCGCGGGTTGATCTCGAAGACCGGCTTTGGGCCAAGGAAGGGACTGGCAAGCGGGGGATGGTACTTTGACACAAGGAGCCGAATTGTCCCGCTGGTGCTCACCCCGCCAGCCTTGCAGACATGCTCTCAGTTGACCGAGGCATTACTGGGAATGGAGCCTTTGGTGCCCCGCGCAGATGCGCGGGACAGGTTGGTGCTGGATGAGAGGCCCGCGTGCGGCGGGCCCCCTTTGTCTCTGACAAGGCTCGGGCGGCGATGTCCGCCTTCTGTGCCCTCTACCGTGCGTTTTGAAATTGAGAGTTGGCTATTCGCCGCTGTCGCCTTCGCCCAGGGCGGCAAGCCGAGCAGGCAGGTCCATCCTGACATGCAGGAAGTCGACAACGATCATCCGGTCTGGCGCTGCGATAAAGACCACATAGTGCTGCCCGGACCGGGCATAGCGCAGGTTTTCGGGCAGCGACGGGTCAACCAGTCGACGGCAGTCTTTGGAAGGTGCGGCACCGTCTGCCAGTGCCTGGCACTTGTCGATGAGGTCTTCAGCATAAGCGTCCGCCTGCCGCTTGCCAAAAGTCTCGACTGTCCAGACCGCAATATCTTTCAGTGCGGCCTCTGCTTGCCGCGTCAACACCCATGGTTTTGGCATCAGGATGCGGACTTTTGCGCCGTTGCAAAGACCCGCCGGATTGCTTCTTCACCGGGTCCGCGCGCGAAAGCGCCTTCTCGGGCCTCTAGCACGCCACGTGTTAGCCGTGAGCGCAGGTCACGGAACTCGGCCTCTTCGCGCTCCAGCAAGCGCAAACCGGCCCGCAGCGCCTCGGAGGCGTTCTGGTAGCGGCCCGAGGCAACCAGATCGTCGATCAGCTTTGACTGGGGTTCGGTCAGAACAACGTTGCGGGTGGCCATGCATTGATCTCCATTTGATTGGCATTATATGCCAATGGCGCCTATCTGTCGAGAGAGGCTCGACCAAACCGCAAGACGGCAGTGGCCGAGCCAGAAATTAATCCCCTCAGGCGGCGATAGCCGCCTCCCCTGCCCCATCGTCGTTTTCAGCTCCGACGATCTCGAACCGAGCGTTGCGATAGCCCTCCTTGGCAATCCAAAGCTCCGCCGCTGTGACGGACGCTGCCAGATGCAAAAGCTCGGTGCTGCCCCCGAAATCCAAGAGCACGCGGACCTGCCCCACCTTGGGCTCCTCGATGACTTCGAAGATCAGCGAACTGTCGGCCGAATGGCTGCGCATGATGGTGACAAGGATGACCCCGTCTGAGGAGAAGTTGCCCTCATGCAGCGTAAAGGACGCCGGGGCCGTCCAGGTTGGATAAGGCCGTAGCGGTTCCTTCTTCACCAGACGGCCAACACCGTTGGACCTTTCCCATGCCGCCAGCTTTTTGGTGAAGCGCGCAGGCGGTTTGGGACTGCCATCAGTGTAACGAATGAGCGCGCCCAAGGGCGCTGTGTCGATGATTGTGTTTGCAGACATGATTCCTCATCCCGAATGCGAGCATTCGCACCCATCATATTGATATTGTTGTGTTTTGTAGTGAATAAGGGCGGGTTTCCCCGCCCTCGGGGGCTCAGATCACTCCGCAGCCATCATCGCGGTGCTTTCCACGGGCAGATCGGCCATCAGGAAAGCGGGCAAGTCGATCTCAGCGTCAATGTCAGCAGCGCCCAAGGGTTCTTCGCTCAAAGCCCCCTGCCCTTCTGCAGCGGCATCCCCGTCCAGAGCAGCAAGATCACTGCGCCGCAGAACCTCCGGCAACCAACCGCTGCCCTTGAGCAAGCGCTCGGCTTCCGTCGCCATCTCGCCCTTCTTCAGATGGTCGAGCAGTTGTGCTGTGCCCTCCCCCTTCGCCTCACGCACGGCCTCAAGGATGCGCGCCTTGGGAACCCGGTTCAGGTAGGTGTCCCCAGTCGGCTCCCAGCCTGCCACCACCATGTCGAGATCGACGGCTTCAGCCACGATCTCGGACTGCGCCATGCGGCGGGTCAACTCGCTAGCCGATATGCCCGCGCCATAAGGATTCACCTTCTCATGTAGCGCGTTGATCCCGAAGCTCACGCAATGCGCCAGCAAAGCCAGTCGGCTGGCTTGATCGAGGGCCGAGAGATAGTCCCAGAGCACGGCATCGTCGCCAAGCGGCAGATCGGCCTCCCAGGCAGAATGACGATCGTCAACGGCCTTGGCCACCGGACTATCCTTCAGATCAGGCGCCTGAGCCGACATGTAGACGGTGCGCACAGTAGCTTCCAAGCAACTGCCCGATGCTCCGGAACTGCGGAAGGTGTCGTTGACCAGCCTCAAGAGCAGCAGTGTAAGGGCGACGTCGGGCGAACGCCCAATCGCCTCCCGCAACGCAAGGGTGCGATGGGCGGTCAGCTCCATGACCAGACGCTCTGGCAAAGGCTTCAATGCGCCGTCATCTTCGTCGTCTGGAAGACCGGCACTGACCGGCTGGCCAGCAGAAGTGATGACGGTGGGCGCAGACGTGCCAGCGGCAAGCTGATAGCCGGAGACGCTGTTATCAGCCCCCTGCCCTTCCGCACCCAGTTCATTGCCGAAGTTGGCCACGGTCTCTTCGCGAGGCTCATCCTCCGGCCGGACATAGCCGCGATAGACAGCCAGGCCACCATCCCGATCAAGCGTTACGAAGACGCCAGCGCGGACAACTTCGGCTGCATCAAAGATCAGCGGACGCTGCTCAAAGGCCTCCATGGCAGCTTCCAATTCACCAAGCCGCGCATCGATCTCTTCGGGGTATTCGTCTTGACCAGAGTATTCCTCTTCAAGTGCGCGATACTCCGCGAGCAGCTTGGCGTGGTCTGCAGCTTCATCAGCGCTGAGCGGCGATGGATCGCCGACCAGACGCCGCAGACCGTGGCTGTAGCCGTAGGGCAGATCGGTTGACACCTCGATCCACTTCCAACCCTCAGCGGCGATTGCTTGCGCCTCTGCTTGCAGCTTGTCCGCGACCAAACGGTCGAGCAGGGCAGGGTCCTCCAACCAGCCACCATCATCGCCTTGGAAGAGATCGCGCAGAACAACGCCACCCGCCGCCTCATAGACATCAACACCGACAAACACCGCACGCCGATCCGAGGCCCGCACAGAGGTCTCAGTCAACATGCGCCGGATCGAATAGGGCTCCTTGTTCCAGGAGTTCTTCACCGCATCCCAGACTTGCACCTGACGCGCGTGATCCGGGTTCACCGTGAAGGCCATCAGCTGTTCCAGCGTCATCCCATCTTCGGCATAGACCTCGAGTAGGGCAGGGGCCACGGATGCGAGCTTCAGCCGCTGCTTCACGATCTGCGGCGTCACGAAGAAGGCCGCCGCGATAGCCTCCTCACCCTGACCCTTCTCCTTCAAAACAACAAAAGCGCGGAACTGATCGAGCGGGTGCAAGGCAACGCGCTGCATGTTCTCAGCCAACGAGTCGTCCTCGGCCAGAATATCTGATGTCACATCACGCAACACACAAGGCACAGGCGCCGTCTTCGCCAATCGTTTCTGCTTCACCAGCAACGACAGCGCCTGAAAGCGTCGACCGCCAGCAGGGATCTCAAACTTGCCAGTCTCGACGCCATCGGCATCCAGCACTGGCCGCACGCTCAGGCCTTGCAACAGGCCACGGCGGGCGATGTCCTCGGCCAGCTCTTCAACCGACACACCGGCCTTGATGCGCCGGACGTTGGACTGGCTCAGCACCAGCTTGTCAAAGGGGATGTCCCGTGAGGACGATAGGGTGATCTTCTGGGCAGCTTGGGCCATGAGGTTTTCTCCACGACGGGCGCCGGGAGCCACTCTCCCGATCTCACTTCCCGCCACCCCCAAACCAACCATTCTCTCACTTTCCTACTGGACAAAGGTTGCAACGACAGCGCGCCAGACCGGCACGGCGGCGCGTTTTAGGTTGGTAATCTATGTACCAACGCAAAGTTGGCCATGGCCAACCGGTGTCTTGGTGCAAGCGGCTAGGATCCTCGATAGGTAGCTATCAGGGCTTTTGACCTGGTCGATCTTGCAGGCTATTTGATCTGCCACCTGAATCGCTTCTGCTAGGCCAAGCAAAGACACCGCCCTACCCAGCAGAGCGCTGTCTATTCTCAGCATCTTACCAAATTCAAATAGCAGCTGTAGAAGGCCGTGTTCTGTGGTGGGGTGGTCTGGATAAAAGGCCGGGATTTCGGTCAAGCAAGCCCACAGCTCTGTCATCGAGTGCGGTAAGGTTTTTTTTGTATATGGTTTTTGAGTCTCTTTGTGCCGGACATTTTGTCCGTCTGAGGCGGTCGTTTTGTTCGAGTTAGAAGACGGTGCTTGTTCTTGGCGTTGTTCGTGTTCCGGATCGTTGGTCGTGGCCAACTCTTCCAAATGCGGTACGCTTGGAGTGACTACCTTACTCTGCAGGATGCATTTAAGTCTGCTGATGACGCTGCTTGCCTGAAGTACAGTTACTCCGGTTCGACGCATAAAGTTGCGGGCAGCTTCGACGAACTCTAAGGCCTCGCCTTGCAGGCAAAGGGAGAGGCATTCACCGCGCAGTTTTTGGATGTAGGCTTTCATGCCTCGAAGTTCGTCGGCTTCCTGACGATGTTTCTGAGACAGTGCAAGGATTTCGCCAGACCGTACGAGCAGGGGCGACAGGTCGATGCCAAACGCGCCGATGACTTTACCGTTGCGCATAATTGGGAATCGTTTGCCGTTGGAGCTGTCACGCCGTTGGATCAGATTCGCAGCTTCAAGTTTCTCAAGGTGCCGCCGAAGTTGCCTGTCCGCTATGCCTTTCGCGCGAAAGCATAAAGTGTCGTTGCAAGCGAACACGGTCAGCAGGGTGAGTGGCGTGATTGGGCTGTCATTCCCGGTTTTCGGATCGTTGCAGGGAAGGCAGCTCAAGAGTGCGTCAAGCACAACGACTGAAGACGGTCGCAAGCCGAGTGCGCGACTTGTGGTGTTGACGGCCGCCATGAGCGCGCGCCGCGTTACAGGTGCGAAGTTTGGCTGCTGTTCGATCGTGCCAATACCGGCGAAAGAATCGAAGATTGAAGGCGCACAACTAAGGTGTGCCTCGACCTCGATGGTCGTGACTGCTTCTTGTTCCATCTGTTTTCAGACAGCAAAAGGATACCGGTCACCGAAATCGGTGTTGCAGTGATTCGATTTTTTGGGTACCAATAGATTGCGAGTAAATCGGGACCCTCTGGAGTGCTTCACCGCCTTCGGGGGGTTTCTTTTTGCGCTACGTCTGCCTCCTTTTTGATTGTTTCTTGCCTGTTTGATTAGGGTTGACCATGGCCAAACCTATAAAGATCAATCACTTAACCGTTTCGGCGTCATGATTTTTCTTTCCACTCCTTGTAGAGGCGCTCAAGCTGCGTCTCCACGAAGTTGATGAACCCGCGCTCCTTTTTGTCGGAAACCTCGATCAAAAGACGTTGGCCTTTGGACCTGAAAGCCACCGAAGTTGCGGGCATCTTGTTGAGCGGGGCAGGGGAGGGGCCCCTGGCGGCAGACTCCGCTGCGTTCTGCTGTGCATCCGCAACCTTCTGCAGCGCATCGATGACAGCGCTGAGCTTCTCTGCCGCAGTGCCTTCTTCAGGAACAAGCAAGAGGACAGAACTGTCTGAAGGGGCGTTTTCGGTTTTGACCAGACGACGCAGTTCCAGCCATGGGCGACGGCCTGCTTCATGCGCGGCGCCAATTTTGTAGATCACTGCGTCGGGCACGTCTCGGGCAACGCCAATCAGTTTGCTTAGCGTTCCCTTGTCGACAGCTAGCACATCGCCGATCTCGGCCCGGGTGAAGCCCTGGTCCTCTAGCTTGGTGGCGAAAATGGCTTGTTCGATGAAGCTGCGTTCTAGGCGCGCAGAGTTTTCCAGGGCCTGTGAGACAAGCGCCTCACGGTGGTCCATTTCCTTGACATAAGCCTTGACCTTGATCCCAAGCACGCGGCACGCGGCAATTCTGCGGCGTCCGTAAACCACCTCATAGCGAGGGCCAGGGCCACGGCGATAGCGGAGCAGTGCAGGGAGCTGTTGTCCTGATGTCCTGATGGACTCGATCAGATCATCAAGCCCTTCGGATACGTCAAAACGATCCGCGATTTCAGAATCGCCGATCTCATTGACATCCACGTCCTGGGCCGCTTGTGCCGAGACCTGAGAAAGGACGTCTGACATGCTCTTCAGGGAACGAGGCGAGCTTTCGTCCACCTTCGACCCGGCCTCGGCAGCAACCAAAGGCTTTGAGCCCATTTGTGCTAGGCTCTTGGAAAGAAGATCACGCTTCATTTGTGCCCCCTCGACCCCATGCTGACTGGATCATCTTTTCAATGTCATTTGAAAAGCTCATCACCGACTCTAGGGCTCGCTCATAAGTCTTGCGGTTCTTGGTCGTAGCGAGGTCCACTTCGAAGATTGTCTTCTGCGAAAGGCCGGCCTCGCTAACCGCCGAAGACTTCACGAAGGGCGTCTTGATCACACTGTCGCCTAGCAATTGCCTGAGCCATTCAGACAAGTCCTGCTGCGTGCTGATAGCGGTGTCGAAGCGCGTCAGGAGGTAGGCGAAATTGTCATACGCGCCGATGCCACCGTTCGAGTACAGGACTTCCAACACGCCCGACGCCATCGTCAGGAACTGGCTGGCCGAGGCCAGGTCGACACGCTCAGGGATGATGGTCATGAGAAGCGACGTCGATGCACAGACCGCCGCCATCGTCAGATAGCCAAGCTGAGGCGGGCAGTCGATTAAAACGATGTCATAATCGTCTTCAACCTGTCGTAGCGAGTCGCGGATCCGATTGAAGAAGACGGGTTGTTCGCCACGGCTCAGCGCGGTTGGAGTTTCGGTTTCGAATTCCGAGAGCATGATCCCACCGGGCACTAGATCCAGGTTCGGGAAGTAGGTCTTGCGCAAAACGTCCACGATTGGCACCCGGGACGTTTCGCCATCGTTGTAGCGAATTGCATCATACAGCGTGCCGCCGTGGCGGAAGTCGATCTCTGGCTGGTATCCAAAGAAGGTCGTCAGTGAGGCCTGAGGGTCTGCATCCACCAAACACACACGGTATCCACGCAGGGCGAGCCGCATCCCGAGAGTCACGGTGGTCGTAGTTTTGCTGGATCCGCCCTTGAAGTTGACGGTTGACCAGATTTGAAGCTTGTCACCTTGTCGCCGACCGGGAAGGAACTGAAACGGATCCTTTGCATTCTGAGCCAGAATGTTGCGGATCTGGAGGATGTTCTCGGCGGAATAAAGGCGCTTGTTACCCGGTCCCTGTTCGACTTCTGGAATTCTGCCGTCGAAATGCGCCTTGCGCAGATAGCCGTCGCTCACCCGCAACAACTCTCCGACCTCTGCACTTGTGAAGGCGCGGAGTGTCTTTTCTTCCTTCGGTGCCAGAAAAAGCTTCGACATATGTTCAAGGGCTTCAGAAAGCCGCTCTGCGTCTGCCTTGAGCTTGTCATGCAACACTTGGTGCATCATCATTCGCCTGTCTCGAGACATCTCTTAAGCGTTACCCGTGATCTGCAGTCTATCGGTGCCAGCAGGAACGCAGTGGACGTCGTTTTCTTAGTTTTCGCGTTACAGATATGACGCCCGTCGGGAAGAAACTCAAGGCAAATCTTGTGCAGCTATCTTGTGCTTTCTGCCGACCATGGCACCATATGATGCGAAAAGGCTAAAGTGACCTGTTAAAGGTTGGGTGTAGGGTATTGTAAAGATTACAGAAAATGTTGCGAGACTTATCCACAGGACCCGACGCCCTTGGACCCACGCGTGATGCTTGGAAAATCTCTGACAAGGCTCAGTAACGCTGTAGCAGACCTGACCACGGCAATCGTGTTCGAGTGAGCATCGCAAGCGATTCTTCGTCTGAGCCTGTCAGTAGAATGCCTTTTGGCCTAATGGGCACCGAAAAGCGTTACCTACTACAACAGTCCCAACTTCTTCGCCCGCTCCAAGATCATCTTGACCGATGACGGCTCCCACGTATGCGGCGGCCGCGCCCCATTGGATTATCGCTTGCACGGCGAGTTCGGAGTGATGGCAGAGGTCTGTTCGTAGCTCACAGTGGGCTACTTGATGAGCTCATTTCGTCAGGCGTCGCATGTAGGG
>NZ_JBMSDW010000030.1:0-30406 GCF_049445895.1 Neotabrizicola sp. VNH66 | reverse complement strand
GATGCGGGCGCCTGCAGGCAGGGCCCCGTCATCGGGAGCCAGAACCTCGGGCCCTGGGCGTGTGTTGCAGGCAGCCAACACGAGAGTCAGAGTAAGCAGCAGGCGACTGAGCATCTTGTATTACCGCAGGAATTTGCGGAATCGTATCAGCGCCAACCAGAACAGCGCCACTCCGATCACCACGAGCGCGAGGAATTGTGGCCAGACCACATCCAGCCCCGCGCCCCGGAAGAGGATGGCTTGCGAGAGGATGATGAAATGCGTATTGGGGGCTGCAAGCATGATGGTCTGGATGATCTCGGGCATGGATTCACGCGGCGTCATCGCGCCCGACAGCACCTGCAGCGGCAAGAGCGCCATCATGAGAAGAAGCGCGAATTGCGGCATCGACCCCGCAACGGTCGCAAGGAAAATACCAAGGCCGGTCATGGCGAAGACCATAAGCACCGCGCCCGCGAGAAACAGCAGGACGGAGCCCTGTACCGGCACCGCCATCAGCCCCTGCACCACCATGACCAGCGAAAAGGCGGAGCCCAGCAGCACCACCAGCCCCATCGACCAGATTTTCGAGAACATGATCTCGGTCGCGGTGACGGGCATCACCAGCAGATGTTCGACCGTACCGTGCTCCTTCTCGCGGATCAGCGCCGCCCCGGTCAGCACCAAAGACAGCATGGTGATCGACTGGATCACGCTGGAAATCGCCCCGAACCATTTCGGATCAAGCGAGGGGTTATAGCGCGCGCGGAGCGCCAGATCGACCGGCAGCGCGGTAGCGGCCCGGTAGCCTGCGACATATTCCGAGACCTCAGAGGAGACGATCTGCTGGATATAACCGCCGCCGGTAAAGGCCTGGCTCATCCGGGTCGCGTCGATATTCAACTGGATCGCCGGGCTTTTCCCCGCCAGCACATCACGCGCGAAATCCGGAGGGATGTTCAGCGCGAAAGTGTCGAGGCCCTGATCCATCCGCTGATCCATCTCGGCCGTGGTGATCATCTGCGGTTCGACAAAATAGGGCGGGTAAAAGGCCGTGGTGATGCGCGAGGAGAGATGCGACTGGTCCTCGTCCACAATCGAGATCGCGGCATTGGTCAGCGCCTCGGGCGCGGCATTTGACGAGGTCCAGACCGAAAGCGAGAAGGAATAGACGATCAGCACCAGCATCACCGGATCGCGCCAGAGCCCGCGCAATTCCTTGACGCCCAGATTGAAGGTGTTGCGCAGGTTCATCCGCCCCTCACTTCGCCTGTTTTTGCAGGAAGACTGCCGCCAGCCCGATGATCACCGGCACGGCGATCCCCATGGCCAGCATCGGCCCGGCCAGCTCCGACAGCCCGAAAGCCTTGGAAAACGCTCCCCGCGCGGCGGTGATGAACCAGGTCGAGGGGTAGATCTCGCCCAGGATCCGGCCAAAGCCTGAAAGCGACGAGACCGGGTCGATCAGGCCGGAATAGCTGACCGCCGGGATCATGGTCAAAAGCGCGGTGGCGAAAAGCGCCGCGACCTGGCTTGCGATAAAGACGGACACCAGGAAGCCAAGCGCCGTGGTCGCGGTAACGTAGATCAGCGCCGAAAGGGTGAAGCCGAGGAAACTTCCGTTGAAGGGCACCGCAAAGAAGGTCACCGCCATGGCCATCATCAGGAAGAAGTTCAGCATGGCCAGCGCGATGTACGGCAGCTGCTTGCCGATCAGGAATTCCAGCCGCGTCACCGGGGTGACGTAGAAATTGATGATCGAGCCCAATTCGCGTTCGCGCGCAACCGAAAGCGTGGTCAGGATCGCGGGGATCATCAGCAGCAATAGCGGGATGATCGCCGGCACCATCGCATTCAGGCTGCGCACATCGGGGTTGTAGCGGTAGCGGGTCACCAGCTCAAAACTTCCGGTGCTGGCAGCATCGCCGTAGATCTGGCGGGCCAGGCGCATGATCCAGTCGCCATGCATACCCTGCACATAGCCCTGGACGGTATTGGCGCGGGTGGGATTGGCCCCGTCAAACCATGCGCCGACCTGTACATTGCGGCCCGCCGCGATATCGGCGGCAAAACCGGGCGGGATCTCGATCGCCAGCGCCAGCTCGCCAGACCGCATCCGCGCGTCGATCTCGTCGTAACTTGCCAGCGGAGGTTGTTCGATGAAATAGCGCGAGCCCGCAATATCAGCGATATAGCTGCGGCTTGTGGTGGTCTGGTCGCGGTCAAGCACGGCGAAACTCAGATCCTCGACATCCATGTTGATGCCAAGCCCGATCACGATCATCAGGATGAGGCTGCCGAGCAGTGCCATCGTCAGGCGGATCGGGTCACGCCGCAGCTGCAGGCCTTCGAGTTGCGAGTAGCTGAGCAGACGCCGCAGGCTGAAACCGGATTGCGTCTCGGGACGGCTCTCGACGGCTGCTGGTGCCGGGGCCTCCGGCGCGGGTGCGGGCGCAGGCGCGCCAATTGCCTCTTGCAGATAGGCGATGAAGGCATCTTCCAGCGTGGCACAGCCTTTGGCTTTGGTGATACGCTCGGCCGTGTCCGAGACCAGCACCTTGCCCGCGTGCATCAGGCTGATGCGGTCGCACCACTCGGCCTCGTTCATGAAATGGGTCGAGACAAAAATCGTCACGCCGTCCTTGCGCGACAGTTCCGCCAGAATGCGCCAGAAGCCGTTGCGCGCCACCGGATCGACGCCGGAGGTCGGCTCATCAAGGATCAGGATTTCGGGCGCATGGATCATCGCCACCGCCAGCGAGAGCCGCTGGCGAATGCCCAGCGGAAGCGCCTCGGGCAGGCTGTCGGTCACGTCACCCAGATCGAAACGGGCGATCATGGCTTCGACGCGGCCCGGAATCTTTTCCGCGGCCATATGGAAAAGCCGCGCATGCAGCTCCAGGTTCTGCCGCACCGTCAGTTCGGCATAAAGCGAGAAGGCCTGGGACATGAAACCGACCCGGCGGCGCACGGACAGGTCGCTCGCATCGACCTCATGGCCAAAAAGCTTCGCACGACCTTCGGTCGGTTCCAGAAGGCCGGTCAGCATCTTCATCGTCGTGGTCTTGCCGCAGCCGTTCGACCCCAGAAAACCGAAAATCTCGCCTTTGGGAATGCGGAAGGACACATTGTCCACCGCGACGAAATCGCCAAAGCGCTGCGTCAGTCCCTCGGCCTCGATGGCGATCTCGTCGTCACCGCCCGCGCGCGGCGGGATCACCACTGCACTGTCCTCTCCCCGGTCGGCCTCGGGCAAAAGTGCGATGAAGGCCGCGTCGAGCGTCTCCGCCCCGGTGCGCGCAAGAAGGTCCGCCGTGGTGCCGGTCGCCAGCACCCGGCCCGCATTCATCGCCACCAGCCAGTCAAAGTGCGCGGCCTCTTCCATATAGGCGGTGGCCGTGATCACGCTCATCCCCGGCCGGGTCAGGCGGATGCGGTCGATCAGGTCCCAGAACTGCCGCCGCGACAGCGGATCGACGCCCGTGGTCGGCTCGTCAAGGATCAGAAGATCCGGGTCATGGATCAGCGCGCAGCACAGGCCCAGCTTCTGCTTCATGCCGCCCGAAAGCTTTGCCGCCGGGCGGTCGCGAAAGGGCGTCATGCCGGTGGCCGCCAACAGATCGGTGATGCGGCGTTCGCGCTCTGGCCTGTCGTGGCCGAAAAGCGCGCCGAAGAAATCAAGGTTCTCCTCCACCGAAAGGGTCGGATAGAGGTTCTTGCCCAAGCCCTGCGGCATATAGGCGATGCGAGGACAGACCCGGCTTCTATGCGCCACATCGCGCATATCACCCCCCAGGATCGTGACCGCGCCGCCCTGAATCTTCCGCGCTCCGGCAAGCAGGGACAGGAGGCTGGATTTTCCCACCCCATCCGGCCCGATCAGCCCGACCATCTGCCCCGAGGGGATTTCCAGCGTCACATCATCCAGCGCGGTGACCCTGCCATAGCGCAGCGTCAGGCCGGCAACCCCTGCGACAGGTCCGGAAACGGGACCGCTCATTTCACGACATTGGCCAGAAAGTCAGGCCAGGCCGCTTTCGGGTCAAGCCGCAGATACGCCATCCCCGGCAGGCCGGTTTTGACATATTCGATATGGCGCGCCAGCAATTCCGGGTCGATCCGGGCGCGGACGCGGAACATCAGCTTCTCGCGCTCGTTGGCGGTCTCGACCGTCTTGGGCGTGAACTGCGCCACATCGGCGACATAAGAAACCGTGGCCGGGATGGTCAGCTCTGGCGCGGCATCCAGCACGAGGCGCACTTCGGATCCCACCTGCACCCGACCGACCTGCGAGGTCGGCAGGAAAACCGTCATGTAGACGTCCCCCAGATCGACGAGGCTGAGGATGCGCCCGCCCGAGCCAACGATCTCGCCCTCTTGCGCGATGCGGTACTGGATGCGGCCAGAGCGCGGGGCCTTCAGCGTGGCATCGTCCAGCGTGGCCTGAATGGCGTCGATCGAGGCTTTTGCCGCCGCGACCGCCGCGACCGCATCCACCACCTGCGCCTTCGCGCTGCTGATACCGGCCAGCGCCGCCGCATGGCTGGCCTCGGCCGAGGCCACACCGGCACGGGCCTGGGCGTCCCGGGCGCGGTCATCATCCAGCACCTGCTGCGAGATCGCATTGGTCTTTGCCAGCTGTTCGGACCGTTCAAGCTTGAGCGATGCCGCCTCGGCCACCGAAGCCGCCTGGTCAACCGCCGCCTGGGCCGCGCGCTCCTGAGCCTCGGCCTGAGCGACCAGCGCCTTTGCGGTTTCGACACCAATTTCCGCGCGGGCAAGCTGCGCCTCGGCCTGGCGTTTCTGCGCGTTCAGCTGTACCACATCCATCTGCACCAGCACATCGCCTGCGCTGACGAGATCACCCTCGGCAGCGGTGATTTCGGCGATCCGGCCACCGGTCAGCGCCGCAATATCCACCTCGGTCGCCTCGATCCGGCCATTGGCACTGGCTAATCCGGCAGGCAGATCGGCGGGCTGCAGCCGGTCCCAAGCCAGCCAGCCAAGCGCGGCGACAACGGTGAGGCCGCCCAGAATGATGATGTTCCTGCCGGGCTTTTCCATGACCTGCCTCTGATGCTTTGCGCCAGTCCCACTGCGGTTTTCGTCCTGCGGTGCCCTGTTGTCAACGACCGATGACAAGTTGAAAATCTGCATCTTTGCCACAAGAATAGGGTGCCTGGTTGTCCCTGGCCGATAAAGCAGCTAGACAGCATGCTCTGGGCCAGACCGGATTCTGCTGCCGTCTGGCTGTGGGAAGATTCTCAGTTTTTTTGCGTCAGAGTCATCGGACGAACACGAACCGCCTATGCCAAGGTCCCTCACCTCAGCCAACATGACTGACCGTGCGCCGGGGCACACAACCGGGAAAGAACGCATCCTCACATCGGCGATGCTGCTTTTTGCACGGACGCCCTATTCCGATACCAGTCTGCGTGACATCGCCTCCGCGGCCGGGGTTGATGTAGCCTATGTCCATCGCGCGTTCGGCACCGATTATCGCCAGAGATAACGCCAGCTTCCCGCATCATGCGGAACAGGATCTGCCGGAGCTTGTTGCGGGTGCTGTCGCTGATCGAGGCCAACCCCTCATTCCAATCGGCTTTGGCATCAAAGAATATGTCGAAGCTCTCGAGCGGCAGGTCCAGTTGATAGGCGAGATACCGATCACAAATGACCTCAATAGCGAACTCACGCACGAACCTGTAAGCCCGACATGTGGCGATCCACAGTAGGTGTTGTTGTTCTTGTCGACCGGGCCCACTGACGAAAAAACGGATTTCGTCTTCGGTCAGCGTCATCAGGCGGTTGACGATTTCGCGGAGGGTGCGCCGGTTTGAAGCCGCCTTCGGCAAAGACGTCGCTCCCTCTTCGAGCGCGCGTGAAAGCGTTACTTTCCAATCTTCACCAATCACGTGCAGTTCGGCGACGATCACGCTCTCATTCAGAAACAGCCCCCCAGAGGTGAATGACATTTTGTAGGGCTGATGGTTTGCTCCGAAGTCTGCTTTTCGTGCTGCCATGGTCATCCAACGACCTCGTCTCGATTCAACAGCACGATCTGCTGGTCCTGCGGTTTTCGAGCGGCGGGGTCGGTATCAAGCCCCAGCCTCTTAAGCGCGTAGAACAACAGCGCGCGGCGGACCACGATCTGCGCGCGGCCCGCCTCCATGCCGTAATCCATCTCTATCGCGCGGCGTTGGTTGTCGGAGAGGTCCGGATGCGGCCCAATCTCGAGCACGACGTCTGTGTGCCAAGCGGCATCGGAGCCATGGTCTGACGTAACAGGCCCTTGGTCCCCGACCTCCACAATGCGTGAGAGGAGAAAATCCTTGAAGACCTGGTCATTCTGGCAAAACGCACGGGCATGCCAACGAAAGCCGTCAAATGCGAGAGCGTGAGGCTCAATCCAGCGCGCGTTTGGCTCAGGGCGCGACATCGACTGATAGGTCACCTGTAAGGCGGCCGGCAAACGGATCGCCGCAAGAACATCGCGCAGCGTTTCAGGCGCCACACCTCGGGCAGGTGTCGGCGTTGCTCCAAAGCCCGGAAAGACGCTGATCCAGCTTTGCTCCGCGCTCACAAGCCCCTGATCAACGGCCCGCAGCTGCGCGAAGTACTCCTCCGCATCGGGCTTGAGATATTTGGGCTTGAATTGTTTGCCGCGCAGGTAGGTGCGCAGACTCTTGTCATAGACGAGGTTCCGCTTGGCCTGATCGATATAGGCGTTCAGGTCCAGCGAT
The DNA here is from genome assembly GCF_049445895.1 of Neotabrizicola sp. VNH66. Classification (NCBI taxonomy): domain Bacteria; kingdom Pseudomonadati; phylum Pseudomonadota; class Alphaproteobacteria; order Rhodobacterales; family Paracoccaceae; genus Neotabrizicola; species Neotabrizicola sp. VNH66. The sequence continues at coordinate 23,684 of NZ_JBMSDW010000030.1, read as the reverse complement.
GCCTGCTGTGTTGAAACCCCGAACGCGTCCATCAAATCCCCTCGGTTTATCCGCCCCTGCCAGAACAGGCGAAACTCGATGAACTCATATCGACGTTCGACACCCCAGTTCAGCTGCTTGCCCTTCTTGCGAGTCACCTAGTGCCCTCATCTATATGTCGCAAATCTACACGCGTCCAGTTTTTAGATTGACTCACAAATCAGACCATATGACCCTTGAGGTGACAGGAAGTCGATTCGTGACAAGCCCGTCACGTTATTAGACGTATCACAAACTTGGGGGCTCGCCCCAGCATTACCCTCCCGCACCGCTCACTGGAAGGGAAAAGGAGCTTTTGCATGACGAAACTTCGTACGCTCACCGCATCCTTGTTGATCAGCACCTGCCTGACGGCAGGCGCCGTCGCACAAGAAGGCTCTCCGCTGGACGCAGAAATTGCAGCGATCGACAGCCAGATTTCCGAAGTCGATGCGACGATCTCCCGTTATGACGGGGGATTGATCCGTATGCTGGCCGAGAGCCGCCGCGAGGCTCTGCTTCTCTTGCGCACGGTCGTGGAGGCACGACAGGCGGCGGAAACCGCTGGCGCGATGATCGAGGTCACCGTACCGGCGGTAGAGCCGGATCCAGAGCGCGCCGAGCAGCTTCTAGGAGAAATGGCCGCACAACAGAGTCGTGTCGAGACCGCAGAGCGAGAAGCGGCCTCGGCAGGCGGATTGATCCAGGCGGTGGCCCTGAGCCGCGTGGAAACGGAAAAGCTCACGCTTGCTCAACTGCAAATGGCCTATCTGCAGGCCCGTTACGGCATCGCCTTCCCGGTGACACCGACCGTGACAAATTCAGCGCCGCCCATAACCGACCCAACTTCACCCGCTGCCATAAGCCAAGGCGAAGGGGTCGTTGAGACCGCACAACAAGGATAATCCGATGTTGAAAACTGCCCTTCACGCCTCCGTTGCCGCGACTGCCTTTTTTGCCGCCAGCACCGCTTTTGCCGATGTCACCGTTTATACCGCTGGCCCCGAAAAGCTGATTGCCGATCTGGCCGCCGGCTTTACCGCCGAAACCGGCACCAAGGTTGAATTCTTTCAGGCCACCACCGGCAATGTCATGGCCCGGATCGAGGCCGAAGCCGCCAACCCTGTGGTCGACGTGCTGATTTCGGCCTCGTGGGATACCGCGACCGATTTCGCCGAGCGCGGCTGGCTGGTGCCCTATGCCAGCCCGAATGCGGCAATGGTGCCTGATTTCCTGAAAACCGACACGGCCGTCGCGCAAGGCGTGGCCGCGCTGGCAATCGCTTGGAACCCGAACTCCGGCACACCGCGCCCGGCGGAATGGGCCGACCTGGCCAAGCCAGAATACAAGGATCTGGTGAACCTGCCCGATCCGGCGCAGTCCGGGTCGGCGTTTGAGCTGGTCGCAGCACTTTCGGCTGATGGTGACATGTCGATGTTTGACGGCCTTGCCGCCAATGGTGCCATTGTTGCCGGAGCCAATGCCGATGCCCTGAACCCTGTGCTGCAAGGGGCCAAGGCCGCCGTGTTCGGTGCTGTCGATTACATTTCGCTCAACGGCAAGGCCAAGGGCGAGTCGATCGAGGTGATCTTTCCGACAAGTGGCACCGTCATTGCGCCACGCCCGGTGATGATCATGGAATGGTCGGACAATCAGGACGAGGCCAAGGCCTTTGTTGACTACATGCTGTCGGATGCCGGGCAGGCCATCGTGGCGAAGCAGAACCTGATGCCCGCGCGCGCCGATGTTGCCGCCGACCGTCCTCTGATCGGCGATCTGAAGATCCTGCCGATTGACGCCGCCACCGTTTATGGCAAACGCGCCGAAACGCTGGAGGCCTTTGCCGAAGCCTTCGCGCAGTAAGGACACAGGAATGGCACGGTCAGTCGAGGCGGTCAGCCCATCTGTCATCATTGCGGCGGTGGGACTGGGTCTGGTCGTGGCCATGCCATTTCTGTTCGTTGTCCTGCAGGCGATTTTTCCCGAACTGGGGCGCGGCTCGCTCGCCGCGCCCTTTTCCGCGCTTGCGGGTGCGCTTGGCGATGCAAAGCTGATCCTCGACGGTTTTTTCATCGGAGGGCGTCAGGTAGAGCTTCACGCCCGCATTCCCCTGCAAGGCGCGGCGGGTGTTTTCGCCGTAGATTTCATCGAGGGCGGGGATGGTTTGGGTGACAACGGCGAGGTGACCACGATAGGTGCGCAGTGTCTCGATGCTTTCGACCACGATGGGCATTTTGCCGAGGCGATTGAACTCGTCGAGCATGATCATCACGGGCCATGGCTCATCCGGCCCGGGGTCCTTTTCCTGCATGGCCGAGAGCAGGTCAGAGAAAAACAGCCGGATCAGCGGCGCGAGCGGCTTCACCATCAGCGGCTGGACCACGAGATAGACCGAAAAAGGCTTCTTGCGGATAGTCCGGAAGTCAAAGTCCGACACCGCCGTCGCTTCATCGATGGCCGGGTTCTGCCATTGGTCGAGCCCCGAGGTCATCAGGAGCGAGACATAGGAGGTCAGCGTATCGTTGTTGGTGGACGCCAGCCGGGTGAAGATCAGCTTGGCCGCCCGGTTATCCACCTCATGGCCGCGCGCGAAATACTCCTTCTGCTTGTTCCCGCCCGAGGCGGCGATGCGGTAGATCTCGCCCAAGGTGGGGCGCTTGCGCTGGAAGGCCAGCAGGCCTGCCGCCACGAAGAGATCGATCCCGCCCTTGAGCAGCCCCTGCACCCGGTCATTGTCGCTTTGCAGAAAAAGCGTCGCCAGGAGCTGCAGTTCCATCTGCTGGCGCGCGGGATCTTTCAGCTCAAAGATGCGCAGGAGCGGGTTGTAACGATGCGTGCGCTTGCCCTCCCAATCGGTGGGGGCAAAGCGATAGACCTTGTCGCCTTGGGCTGCGCGATGCCGGGCCGTGGCCTCAAAGCACTCGCCCTTCACATCGAGCGTCACGACCGATCCCTGCCGGAGATTGTTAAATGCGAAGCTCATGAGAACGCAGAATCCTGCACTTTCCGGCATCAGACCCCAATGAGGAACAGGATCAGGCCCGGGCACCCTCTTTCGGGCATCCTCAGGCCTGACCTCCCCCGGCCCTCCTCTTCCTCTCAAACCCCATGATTTCCGCAGGTGGCTTGATTTTGTTCCTGTTATGTTCTATTTTAAGGACCACGCTAAGAAGGGAGATCCCCGATGGAAAGCACCACTTACGCCCTGCCCGCGACGCCCAAGCAGATCGCCTATGCGCGCGCGCTGGCCTTGCGCACCCAGACGCTTTTGCCGTGGGAGGTTCAGCAAGATCGGCGGTCCCTGAGCGCCTGGATCGACGCACAAGCCAAGTTGAACCCGGGCGCGCAGGACAGCCGCCCGACATCGAAGCAGGTCGCCTTCGCCGAGCGTCTCGCCCGGATCAAACGCCGCGCCGTCCCGGATGAGTGTTTCCGCGACAAGGGGCTGATGTCAAAATGGATCGATGGGAACAAATGAAGCTGGGTAGCCCCTGCGGTGATTGAGACTACTTAAGCCGATCAACAATCGATGCCCCGCCCGACCTGGCAAGCGCGATCAGGCTGGACTGGATTTTGGATGTGAAGACGGAACTGAACGTGCCGATGGGCGTGCGGTCCTCCCAGACATAGGACCGCTCCAGAATATCGGTGTTGATCTCGTCCAGCATGACCCATTTGCGGACATGGGTTTCCAACCCCACGCGCTGCGACTCGATCTGTGGCACCTCGATGAACTTGCGCGATGGCAAGGGCGGCTGCGTGGTGATCGGCAGGATGAACACCACGGTCTCGCTATCGGACCTGGCGACAGTGACGGCGATACAAACAGGCCGCGTCTTGCGGCCCTCGGTCTCACCGGCCATCTGTTCGCGTTTCCACAAGAACGGATAGCGGAAAACCTCTCCAGCACTCGGCTTAGTCATCCGCCCGCGTCAAGTCCCGCTCGAGCCCTTCAATCATCAGCGCCTTGAGATCCTCGGGCATCTCGTCAACCATATGAGCCTGTTGCGTGGCCCCCCGGGTGAGGTGCTGGTACTGGTCCATGCTCATCAGCACGAATTTCGGCTTGCGATGTTTGGTGATCGCAATCGGCGACCGAATGGCTGCGTCAAACAGGTCACTTGTGTGCCGCGTCAGGTCGGCCGCCTTGAACTCGGGAAGCTCATGCATGATCTGGGTCTCCATTTGTGCAGAATATACATACATTCTGAATATTCTGCAAGAGATGGTTGAGCCCTTCCATGTGTCATCCGAACCGCCGCACGGTCCAGTGTAGGTGTACTCATAGGCGGTGTTGCCGTCCTCAACGGACTCGTCCGAGGTCAGGTGGTCGTAGCCGCGAAAGACTGCCAGCGCGCCTTAGCGGTCAAACATGACGAAGGCCCCTGCCCGCCCGATGTCTGTCGGATTGAAGGCTAAAGGCCGGATCTCGATCTTTTGGATCTCTGCTTCCAACCCGCCAAGCTGAGTATCGATCTCGGGGGGGGGGGTCATCTTGTCTAGCGTACTCTTCTTTTAAGGCCTGATACTCGGAGAGTAGTTTGGTATGGGTTGCTTGTTCATCCGGCACCAGCCAATCGAGCAGCATTGTGCCACTCTCAGCGTTATAAGCATTAACACAGACAAACACGGCGGTAAGGTTGGCCACCTGGGCCGAGGCGTCTGTGAACATCTAGCAAACCTAAATTGCCTTCTTGTTCCATGATAAGTTGATCACATCCCAGACCTGCACCTGACGCGGGTGATCTGGGTCACCTTCAAATCAACATTCTTCTTCTTGATGATCGTATGGTTTGAAGTGTGCTGCAATTGTCTCTTGATCTTCGATGGCTATGCAGACTCACCAGCCGGTCGAGTTTATGTGGCGAGAGCATCAGTTTTCTTGCCTCATCATAGCGTCAAGGTAGGCGTTGTTGTTTTTCACCTGTCCTGTGCTGGCTCTCAAAATTAATTCGTCGAGTGCAATAAGGAGCTGCCCTGGACCTCGTTCTCTAAGGTGTTTCATGATCCTGCCTTGTTCTATTCTTAGCAATTTTCCGACATCGGCCAATATTTCGAGAACTGATTGATGATCTCTCGGTTCATGCGGGAAGAAGTCCGATACGTTTTTCAGGTCCGTCCAAGCCATAATTGTTGGATCTTGGCTTTCCTGGAAACCAGATGTGCTGTGCGCATCTCCTCTATCTTTTTTTATATTCAATCTTGTGGGTTCTACGTGCCGGACATTTTGTCCGTCGTCGCCGGACATTTGGTCGGACATTGTTTCTTGAGCGTCATGGTTTCCGGCCGGAAACTCTCTGATCGTCGCTCCGGCCAACTCTGCCAGCCTCTTGATAAGCTCTATGATTTCGTCGGCTTTGAGAGTTGCACGGCGTAGGATGTTTCGTACGTTCTGGAGAAATGAGACAGTCTCAACATCCTTTGCTTGGCGCAAAGCCTCGACACGAAGAGCCAGTGCCTCCGCCTTGAGAGACCGTAGCTTTTCCTGATCGCCCACAAGCTGTTCTGCGTGTTCGGTGAGCTCTCTTTCCCGATCATACATTGGCTGCAGATCGAAGCCAAAGGCATCTCTGATCAATCCACCGTAGCGAAGAGGGAACCGTTTGCGGGTTGCACTATCCCTGCGCTGGATCAACCCGGCATCCACGAGGTGTCCGATACACCGTCGAATCGTTCTCTCGTTCAGGCCGTTCGTTCTCTCAGACAATGATGCGTTTGAGGGAAAGACGATAGTCATTGGAGCTGTTTGTCCGGCCTTCTTCGGCATGAAGCTGATCAAGGCCTGCAGTGTTACTAGGTCATTTGGTGTCAGACCGAGTTCTGTGCGAAGCGCTCGGATCGGCTCGATGACCCTGTACGGGTTCGTACCGGGTACAGAAGATCGTTCCGCCAAGGCGGGTGTGTGAGAAAATACCTGTCTCATGATGATATCGGCTGAAAAAGCTTCCCCGTTCACCGCGAACGGTGTTGAAAACGATTCGGCTTCGGGGTATCAATCAGGTGTCTAAGCTAATCGAGGCCCTTCGGAAGCAATGCTTTCGGGGGGTCTTTCCTTTTCTGGCCTGTCCTCCTTTCTGCTCAGTTTTCGTTATCTTCTATGTCAGGACCATCAAGATCCTGATCCCTGCCGGAGACTGGGTTACCTATGGGTTCCATTTTCTCTGGGGTAATGATCTGCCCTGGACCAGCGGCCTTCGCGTTCGCCAGCGCGAGAAGAGCGGCCTCTGGATTCTCAGAGATCCACTTATGAAGCCCGTCATCTCCGTTCTTGACGGTGATGATCACGTTTCTCTTGGTGACCTTCACCATCCCGAGTTTTGTCTTGATTGCCGATGGGGCAGGGGGCTTGTGCTGTTTCAGGAGCCCTTCGAAGATCGCAAAGCGTTCGTCGGAGGTCTTGCCTGAACCTCTGGATTCCATGAGAGCATCATGGAATTCTCGGTTTCCGGCCGGAAACCCTTCATCTCCTGAGAAGCCAAGGCTCTCATAAGACTTTGCGGCAGCATACCAACGATCCCGTCCAACCCCGGGTGCCGCCCCGATCTTTTGGATGAGTTCAGTCGGAATACAGGAAGTGACTTGTTTCATGCGAGCAAGTCCCGTGAGCTTGTCACCGGCTTTCCTGGCTTTCTGATCGATGTTGAGGGCGTCACAGACCAGTCCCTCATCCTTGCCGGACTCTATGAGAGAACGTGCAAACAGGGCTTTCTCGATCCAGCTGAGGTCTTTTCGGAAGCTGTTCTCTTGGCCTTGTGCAAGAATCGCTTGATCCTCATCCAAGCCTCTGATGAGAGCCTTTGCGGGCTTGCCAATAAGTCGAAGGGCCGCTAATCGCCTGCGCCCATAGATGATCCTGTACCGGCCCCCTTCGGGGCTCAGAAGTATCGGGATAAGCTGTCCCTGCTTGTCAATGCTTTCAGCCAGTTCCCTGATGTCATCTTCGTCATCCAGGGCCAGACGATCCTGGAACTCGGAATCATCAATAAGGTCGGTACTGATTTCTTGAATTGAAGATTGAGCCGCATCCTGAAGAGAACGGGCCATTCCCGAAAGGGCAGGGGCTCGTGACTGGGTTCGAGTCGGAGAAATTGACGAGCTCTGCTGCTTTTCTTCATCCTCGGGAATGTCGAATGTGACTTTGCGGGCCATTACTTACGCCCCCATGCCGTTTTGATGAGCCCTTCGACCTCCGCCACAACCCCGTTGATGGACTCGATAGCCCGATCGTACGTCTGGCGATGAAAATCCGTTCTGGCGATCTCGAACAGTGTCTGTTGCGTGAGCCCAGCGTCAGAGACTGCAGAGGATTTCAGGAAAGGCTGAGTAAGAACGTCATCCGTGAACATGGTCCGCAGGAATGCCGCCATCTGGGTTTGGGGGCCGTCATTGGGCTCGAAACGAGTGATTAGAAATCTCATGAAGTCCCAGTCGGGCGATGCGCCCACATCAGCAATTGTTGCCATGAGGCTGGATGTGAGCTGCAGGAATTGGGCCATCGAGGCTACGTCAAGCATGCTTGGAATGACAGTGACGACTAGGGATGTCGACGCCACCAAAGCCGATAGTGTGGTAAACCCGAGTTGCGGTGGGCAGTCGATGACGACAATATCGTAGTCTGTCTCAACTTCATTAATGCAAAGGGCAAGCCGCTGATAGAACGGCGGCCTGATATTGTTTCGAAGGGCGTGTGCGGTTTCGGTCTCGAACTCAGAGAGCAACAAGCCGGCCGCGGCTAGATCGAGGTTGTGGAAATACGTTTTGCGCACAACGTCTCTAAATGGGATAGGGTCCTCGTACCGAAGGGCATCGTACACCGTTCCGGCCTCAGGGAAGTCGATTTCCGGCCGGAAACCGAACATGGTGGTCATTGAGGCTTGTGGGTCGAGATCGATTGCCAGAACTCGATAACCATCAAGGGCAAGCTTTTGGGCCAGATGGATCGCCGTTGTCGTCTTCCCAGCGCCCCCTTTGAAGTTGGCGATCGAAATGATCTGGATATGCTCCCCATCCCGACGACGAGGAACGATATGCTGGAACTTGATGCTTGACCGGGCTATTTCGTGGCGCGCTATATCGATTTGCTCTGCAGTGTAGAACCTGCGGCCGCGGGCGTCTGTCTCGATGTCACCGAGATCGAGCTTGTCCTCGAAAAACATCTTCCGCAAAAAATCTTGGCTTACACCGAGGATCTGGGCAACTTCCGTGGATGAGAAGCGTCTGAGAGCCTTTCGTTCATCAGGTAGAAACGACTTGCGCATATTCACATCAAGCGATTTGCTTAGACGTGTCGCCATCGTTTGGATCTTTTGATCCATTCTGATCCGCTGCTCGTTCATGCCCGTCCCGCCGCCCGTCTTCCGGGTCTATCTTGAGAAGGAACGCAAAACCGCCGGAAACTGATGGTTAGCGTTCTTCCGCAAAAATGTCAGGAAAGCGTTTGACAGGCAAGGATTTTTTCAAATGGTGGGCCGGTATCCCGTGAAATCATTTATTTACAATGACTTATCTTATTTCGCGGATCCAGCGCGTCAAGTGCTTGTGTCGCTGCCATCTCTTAAACGCAAGATGTACCCGATTCACATAGGCGGTTTTGCTTCCAAAGAACGAATCTGAGTCTCTTAAATCATTCCCAGACTCTCGGCTCGCTCCAACAGCATCTTGACCGATGAGGGCTGCCATCTCGTTCGGCCACGGGGCGTGCGTTCGCGCATAGACTCCAGCCGCTCACAGATCGCTTGAAGCGTGATGTCAGGATCTGCGCCCTTGATGCCAGCAATAATGGCGGGCAGGCGATCGTCCGTTTCGCGGCGCCCGGCGCGGGCCAGCACCTCGGTAGGCAGGAAGCCGTCGCGGACATAGGCCTTCACAGCGCGCAGCAGGCGGCTTTGGGTCCAGCGACGCGCCTCGGGCAAGGGGCCGTTGATGATGCGCAGTACGTCCTCCCAAGCCAAGTCGGGTCGCAACCGGCGCACATGGGGCACCCAATCTTGTGCCGTCTCGTTCAAACGCTCCATGTAGCCGTCCTGTCGCGCCAGCCGCACTTTGCGAAGAGCAGCAGGGTCTTTGGCCCGCAGCCCTGGGTTCCCGCCCACACGGCCCTTTGTGCGCGCGCTGGCGAGGCCGGCCTTGGTGCGTTCCCGGATCAGGGCGCGCTCGAACTCGGCCGCAGCGCCCAAGACCTGCAGCGTGAACTTGCCTTGCGGGGATCCGGTGTCGATCGGGTCCTGAATAGAACGAAAGAACGCACCCTTGGCCTCCAGCCGTTCGATCACCTCCAGCAGATGCGACAGGGAACGCGCGAGGCGGTCGATCCGCACGACAACCAGCGTGTCGCCCTTGCCGATGCGTTCTAACACCCGCGCAAGCACCGGCCGCGCACGATTGCCGCCTGAGGCCTGTTCTTCATGGATCTCGGCGCAACCAGCAGATTTCAGGGCCTGCGACTGGGGCAGGGGGGTTTGATCCTCTGTGGATACGCGCGCATAGCCTATCAATAGCATCAAAACAGGCCTTTTGCAGTTTTATGTGTCGCTACTAAACGACCAGTTGGCGCGGCAGGGCAGGGGAAGATGTGATTGCTCAGTCCTCGGAGCGCGTGATCAGCGCCTCGACGTCGAGCCCGGCCTCCGCGATCTGCTGGTTGATGTCCATGCGGCCATCGAAGATGAAGAGAACGAAGGCGGCATCGCCCCGCAGGGCGTAGAAAATGTTGTGGCGGCGGCGGAAGATCAGCCGTCGGATGCCACGCGGAGCATGCCAGACATGGCCAATCTCGGGGTTGGCGCCGATGGCATCGCGGATAAACCTGTCGATGTCGCGCTGAAAACTGTCCGCCAAGCTTTCCGAGTAGAGCCGGTCATGGTCCCAGATCGCCCAAAGGCAATCCTCGGCGGCCTGGGTCAGGAAGACCTTCATGCTTCGGGGGGCCGGGTCCGGAAGCGCGCGAGCCGTTGTTCCATCGCGTCATCCGACATCTCGCTGACATGCCCTTCGGCAACATCGGCCAGGCCGGCCGCAATGCCGCGCTCGATCCGCAGCGCGACCAGCTCTTCCCAGTCTGCCACCGACACCGTGACAGCGACGGGACGGTCTTTCTTGGTCAGCAAGACGGGTTCACGTTGCGCCGCATCGATGAAGCGGCCGAATTCCTTGCTGGCGGCGGTGGCGGACATGGTCTTCATTGCGGGCTCCCTGGTCTCTATTCCGGATAATACGGATTTTCTGGGAGAAATGGAAGGCGCGTGCGACCGTCAGAGGCCCGCAGCCTTTGTCAGGTTCACGCGGAACCTGTCGCGGCGGCGCTGGTAGCGGCGGGTCATTTCGGCGCTGGCATGGCCCAGCTGTTTCTGGATGTAGCGCTCATCCACCTCGGCGCTGCTGGCAAGGCCCGCGCGCAGGGAATGGCCGGAATAGAGCCGCAGCCGCTCCGCCTCTGGCAGATCAGGGCGGATACCGGCATCGCGCACGCATTGCTTGATCAACCGCGCCACATGCTTGTCCGACAATCGGTCGGCAGACGCCTTCAGCCCGTTGCGGCTGACGGCGACAAAGATCGGCCCGAAGTCGATCCGGCTGTAATGCAGCCAATCGCCAAGCGCCTGAACCGGGCAGGTCTGGCTGCTGCTGCCCCGCGCAATCTCGACCTCGCGCCATCCGGTCTTGCCGCGCAGCGTGATCAGCAGGCCATCCTCGAGGATCTGCACCCAGCCGCCGCTGTCGGGCGTGTCGTCGCGGCCATGATCCAGCGCCACGATCTCGGAGCGTCTGAGCCCACCGGCAAAGCCGATCAGCAGGATCGCCCTGTCGCGCAGGCCTCGCAGATCCAGCGGCAGGCTGGCCAGCATGTCACGGATATCTTCGGGCAGGATCGCCTCTTTCTGCACCGGCGGGCGGGCATGTTTGCGGCGGATCCCGGCCAGCACCGCGGCGATATGCCGGTCGCGGCGGTCCAGCGCCTGCCCGCGCTGCGCATAGCCCCAGACGAGGCCGGACAACCGGCGTTCGATCGAAGAGACGGAAAGCGCGCTGCCACCCGCATGCGGCGCCGCCAGATCGGCAATGTAGGGGCCGATCAGCTGGGGCGAGGCGGGCAGCGGGTCAGCGCCGCGCATCCGGCACCAGCGCGCGAAATGGGTCCAATCACGCCCATAGGCCCGCAAGGTGTTCTCGGATACCGCCTGCCGCACATAGCCCTGCGCCGTCTCCACCAGCCGGTCCAGCGCAGCCGATCCTGCCAGCGGCAGGGCAGGGGGCGGGAGGGCAGGCGTATCACCAGCCCCCACCGCATGCGGATCCGGGCGTATTTCCGCCTCTGCAGGCAATATGTCGGGCGATTTCCGCATCCTTGGTGGCATACTCCAAATACGTCCGATAATGCAAGATTATCGGACGTTATGGCAAAAGATAGAGTGAGGCGTTTTCTGTGCTATTTTCTGGAGCAAAGCGCCGCGATGGTTTAGGCTTCAGTCATGACATTTGCCCGACCGGAACACTCCATCTACACAGACACTCTACCCCGGATGCCCGCATGGGTCACCTCGGCACGTCCTGAAGCCTTTGAAGATGTGGCGTTTTTGGCGGGCGCGGCGCTGAACCACCTGCATCTTGTGTTGGGACGCGAAGAGGTCCCCAAAGCCTTGTTGCGGGATCGGCTGGCGCTGCGAGCGGCCGAGGCATGTGTCGGGTTTTCTGGTCGTCCGGAAAGAGCCCCAGAGCTGCGCGACGCGATTCATCTTCTGCGCCCTGGCGATCTACCTGGTCCCGCGGGGAAAACTTACCTTGCCTGGCGTCGCGCGGTGGAACGGTCGGTGTCGGTCAAGGCTTTGAGCCGAGTTTTACCGACCTTCGAGTCGTGCCAGATCGCCACGTGGCTGGATGCGGGACATGGGGCACCGGTGACCCGTGCCGTGGTGGTGCTAGATGCTGTCCTGACGGAGGCACCCCGTGCCGAAGTCCCGGCGTTGATCCTCGCGGACGCCGCCCTCGCCGAGGCGCTTGGTTGGGATCATGTCGTGCCGCTGCTGGCCGCGGGTTTGAAACGTGCCGACCTGCGCAAGCTGGGCCACGATTTGCGCCTAGCCTGTCATCGCGCTGTGACCGCATCCGCGGTTGAGGCCACGCGTCTGGCTGTCGACCTCGCGCGTCGGGCTGCGCTTTTGAAAGGGGTTGCACCAAAGCTTCGGGCCAAGGGGGCGGCCGACGCCGTCGAGATCTTCCTGACACAGGACGCGGTGGCACCCGGTGCCTTGCCTTTGCCGGATCGCGCAGCGCGGCGGCTCTGCGACCGGCTGGTTGACCTTGGGGCGGTGCGCGAACTGACTGGCCGTGACACCTTCCGGCTCTACGGGGTCTGAGCGATGGCCAAGGATGGACCCGACACCGAGCTTGACCGCGAGTTGACCGACCTGCCGAAGGAGCTGCGCTGGCGCGAATGGATGCGGCGGATCGAGGCTGTGCTGTTTGCGTCCGCCTCGCCTGTACCGCGCGCGGATCTGGCGCGCATAGTGGGGCAGGGGGCCTCGGTTGATCTGCTGGTCGAGGATCTGGCCGCCGATCTGGACGGGCGGGCGTTCGAGATTGCCATGGTCGCAGGGGGGTGGATGTTCCGGACGCGGACCGCTTACGCGCCTGCGATCCGCGCCGCAGCGGATGTCGGGGACGAGTTGCTGGACCTGAACGACTTCGACGTGGCGATTTTGGCGGCCATCGCCTACCACCAGCCGATCACCCGCGACGGGCTGAAGGATATCTTTGGCAAAGAGATCAGCCGGGACCTGATCGGGCGGCTGCATGCACACGGTCTTATTGGAACTGGCCCACGTGCGCCGCGTCGTGGTGCCCCCTATACCTTTGTGACCACAGACGCGTTCCTTGCGGCCTTCGGGATGGAGAGCTTGCGCGACCTGCCAGACGCTGAACAGCTGAATGACGCCGGGCTGGCCGCGCGCCCCTGAAACCCGCCTCTGACCCTCAAAACGCTTGCCGCTTCTGATGGAGCCGCGCGGCCGCTTGAATGAGATCTGCCAAATACGGGCTCTGCCTCACTTTGTGTGGCGGAACTATCCTGAAACTGGAAAATTCAGGAGGGATAGTTGTGATTTCGAAGAAGCACTGGTCGCCCGGGAGCGATGTTGCCGTTCAAAGCGTTGATCGAAGTGAATCCGGCGGGTGGATTGTATCGGGCAGTCTGACACCAAGCGGCATCTGCCCAGACTGTGGATTGCATTCGCGACGTCGTCACGGTTGGCGGCGTCGGCGGCTGCAGGATTATCCCGCCCATGGAGACGAGGTAACGGTTGATCTCGCGGTTTGCCGTTGGCGATGTCAGGCACCCGCTTGCCCACGTCGGACTTTCTCGGACCAGATCGCATGGATTGCGCGTCCTTTTGCACGTCGTACGTCGCGTGTCGGGGAGATTGTCAGCCATCTTGGGCATGCGGCAGGCGGGCGACCTGCCGAGCGGCTCTTGCACCGATTGGGACTTGGGGTCAGCGATGACACGGTGCTCAGGCATCTGAAGAAGCGTGCTCAAGGCACCGCCGAGCCGCCAACAGTCATCGGGATCGACGACTGGAGCTGGCGGAAGTCGCAAACCTACGGCACGATCATTGTGGACCTGGAGCGTCGCGTGGTCATCGATGTTCTCGAGGATCGAGATGTCGTCACTTGCACCAACTGGCTGAAGCGACACCCCGATGTGGAAGTGATCAGCAGAGATCGGTGCGGCCTCTACGCCCAGGCTGCACGGCAAGGGGCACCGCAGGCGAAGCAGGTCGCTGATCGGTTCCATATCGTGCAGAACCTGCGGCAGGCCATCGAGGAGCAAATGAACCTTCACGGCCGTGCGACCGGCAGAGCGCTGTTGTCCGACGCTGACAACATTACCGCAGCCGGAAGCCTTCTGAAGTCCCGCCTTGCGCACAGGACGTCTCGGGAAGAGATTTTCACCACCATCCATGCGCTCCGAAATCAGGGGCTTTCCTGCAGCGAGATCGGGCGGCGAACAGGGTTCCCGCGTCGCAGCATCGCGAAATGGCTGCAGTTCGAGACACCACCGGACCGCAAGCGGGCAGCTTTGAAACCGACTTCGCCGTGGTACTTTGAAGGGTTCCTGAGCCAAAGCTGGAAGGAGGGCATTCGAACTGGCAGCGCCCTGTTCCGTATGATCCAAGAGCGTGGTTACGAGGGGAGTCAGTCGCATTTGCAGCGGCTGCTGGCGGGTTGGCGCAGAGCCGAACAGCAAGCGAGCGACCCCAAGGTAGAGCACGAAATCCTTAAGCCAGTCCGGGACCCCGAAACTGGGCACGCGATCTCCCCGGTCATTGCGGCCGCGCTGTGCATCAAACCTCGCGGCAAGCTCACCGCGGATCAGGCGCGGAAAGTCGACGCGCTCAAGACCGGCTCTCCGGCCTTCGCAACGATGCGCAGCCTCGCCATGCGGTTCAATGGCATCCTGCGAGGTCGCGTGGCAGACCCGCTCCCTGCATGGATTGACGACGCGATTGAAACCGACTTGGCGCCAATCGTGCGCTTTGCCCGCACCTTGAATCGGGACCTCGATGCGGTCAAAAACGCCATCGAGATGCCCTGGAGCAACGGCCAGGCCGAAGGTCAGATCAATCGTCTGAAGACCCTCAAGCGCGCCATGTACGGCCGAGCCGGTCCAGAATTGTTGCGGGCGAGAATGCTACCGTTCCGCCACACAAAGTGAGGCAGAGCCGATTTAAGGGCAACGCGACACCTCCTGGCGGAGCGCGGCATCATCGTGTCGCACCAGACGGTGCGGGCGTGGACCGAAAAATTCGGGCGGGAATTCTCGAAAACGATCCGTCGCCGGTCGGCTGGCAAACTCGGCGACAAATGGCATCTGGATGAAGTTGTCATCTCGATCGGCGGCCGCAAGCATTGGCTTTGGCGGGCCGTCGATCAGGAGGGGTTCGTGCTGGATGTACTGGTTCAAGCCCGCCGCGACCGGCAGGCCGCCCTTCGGCTGATGCGGAAGCTGTTGTCACGGCACAACCGCCTGCCGCGGGTTTTGATCACCGACAAACTTCGTTCATATTCGGCGGCAAAACGCGAAATTATGCCGGGGATCGAGCATCGCTCGCACAAGGGCTTGAATAACCGGGCTGAAAATTCACACCAACCTACCCGAAGGCGTGAGCGCATCATGAAGCGCTTCAAGTCGCCTCGGCAAGTGCAGCGTTTCGTTTCCATCCATGACCCGATTGCCAACCTGTTTCACCTGCCACGCCACGAAATGACATCCGAAGACTTTCGCGAACTCCGTGCCGCCGCCATGGATGCGTGGCGCGACATCGCTCAACTCGAAGCCGCATGAAGACCGAAGCCGGTCCAGTTTTTGTGCATGGCCGGTTAACTTTACGGTGCCGCGCCAGCGCACCGATGCTGAACTTTGCCCCCATCAGCGCGACGATCCAGCCGGTCATCGTATTGCCAAGACTGGTGCCATAGATCACCCAGACCAGGTTGGCGAAACTCACGAGGCCCGCATTGGCGAAACCGATGCTTGCGACCGTCACCGCGCTGGAGGATTGTGTGAGGGCGGTGATCCCCGTCCCGACCGCGAAGGCGCGCAGGCGCGAGCGGGTGGCGAATTCCAGCCCGGATCGCAGGGCAGGGCCCGCGGCCTGGGTCAGCCCCGCCGTCATCATCTGCATCCCCAGCAGAAACAGCCCGATCCCGCCCAGAAGCGAGGCCCAGATGCCTGCGCTCTCCATCCTAGCCGACCAGCGCCGAGATGATCAGCGCATTGACGATATCGATGAAAAAGCCGCAGACCAGCGGCACGATGACAAAGGCCCGGTGCGCCGCGCCATGTTGCTGCGCTACGGCGGTCATATTGGCGATGGCTGTGGCAGTTGAGCCGAGCGTGATGCCGCCAAACCCGGCCGAGATCACCGCCGCCTCATAATCACGCCCCATCGCGGGGAATACGATCCAAATCGTGAACCCGACCGTCAGCAGGATCTGCACCACAAGGGCGGCTGTAATGAACAGGACCACGCCGTTCAGCTCCCAGACCTGCAGGCCCATCAGCGCCATGATCAGGAAAAGCCCGAGCGACAGATCCGAGATCAGTGCCAGCGCATCATCGACCCCCGGCCAGACCCGGCGCACCAGCCGTCTGGGTGCCAGCGGCAAAAGATTGCGCAGCACGATCCCCGCGACAAGGCAGCTGACAAAGGCTGGCAGCGTCACACCGGAGGCCGTGATCGCCTCATGCAGCCCCATCCCCAAAAGCACGGTGACATTCAGCGCAAGGATCGCCCAGAGGATGCAGAAGTAATCCATCGGGACCGCCCTCCCCTCATTCGGCACCCCGATATCAAGGTCGCGTCTGTTTTCGGGTTTCAGCCCGCCCCGCCGGATCAAAAGCGCGGCAATCGGCCCGCCGATCACGCAGGCCGCAATCAACCCGACGGTATTGGCCGCGACCCCCAGTTCCAGCGCATTGGTAATCCCCAGCTTTTCAGCAAAGATCGGTGCCCAGGCCAGCGTTGTGCCGACGCCGCCGGTAAGTGAAACCGAGCCGACCATCAGCCCGGCCTTCGGCTCCATGCCAAAAAGCCCCGCCAGCCCCATGCCCGCGAAATTCTGCAAAAGGATGAAGCTGGTCGCAAGGATCAGCAGGATCACCAGCGGCCTGCCACCTGCAAGAAGCGTGCGGATATCCGATTTCAGCCCAATCCCGGCAAAGAACACCAAAAGCAGGAAATCACGGATCCCGACCTCGAATGAGACCCTCAGATCGAACACTGCCCAGAGGGTCCCCGTCACCGCGATGCAGAGAAAACCGCCCGCGACTGGCTCCGGGATCGAATAGCGGCGCAGGAGGTCAAGGTTCAGCGTCAGGATCTTGCCTGCGATCAGCAGGACCACGGCGAGATTGAAAGATAGGAAGGGATGTACCGAAAAGAAGGACACGCGGTCGGGCCTGTCATGATATTATCAACTGTTGTTGATTTTTTGCTTTGCCCCGGATCTCCGCCCCGGTCAAGGGCGGGTCCATGCGCTTGCCTCAGGCGGTGGTGTGAAATCCATTATCGGCATAGATCACCGATCCGCTCATCGGGCTCGCGGCCTCGGTGGCCAGAAAGGCCGCCAGCGCGCCGATCTCTTCAATGCTCACCAGTTTGCCGGAAGGCGTGCGAGCGCGAACCTCATCCATCAGCGCATCGAACCGCCCGATCCCCGAGGCGGCGCGGGTTTTGACCGGACCGGTGGAAAGCGAATAAGCCCGGATCCCCTCACCTGCCAGATCGGCGGCGGTATAGCGGACCGAGGCCTCCAGCGCGGCCTTGACCGGACCCATGAGGTTGTAATTCTCCACCACCCGATCCGCGCCGTAAAAGCTGACGGTGATCAGCGCACCACCCGCCCGCATCAAAGGCCGCGCCAGCCGCGCCATACGCAGGAAGGAATGGCAGGAGACATCCATTGCGGTCGCGAAACCTTCGGCCGAGGCGTTGACAACGCTGGTATGCAGATCTTCACGTGGGGCAAAGGCGATGGCATGAAGCAGGAAATCAAGCCGCCCCCATTCAGTGGTGATGCGGTCAAACACGGCTTCCAGCTGACCCGGTTCGCGCACATCACAGGAAAGCAGCAGCGGCGCACCCACCTCCTGCGCCACGGGCGCGACCCAGGGCCGGGCCTTTTCATTGAGACAGGTCAGCGCCAGCTCCGCCCCTGCAGCACGAAAGGCTCTGGCGCAACCGGCGGCGATGCTGGCCTCATTCGCCACACCGACTACGAGACCGCGTTTGCCGTTCAGATCAATCATATCGCCGTTCCTTCGCTGATGGCCTCGCGTGCGATGATGATTTCCTCATCGGTCGGAATGATGAGGAGTTTCACCCGGCTGCTGGCGGTGCTTATGCAGCGCCGCCCCGCTTCATTGGCCTTCGGGTCAAGCTCTGTCCCAAGCCAGGCCAGCCGCGCGGCGACACGGGCGCGGATGCCGTGCTGGTGCTCGCCGATCCCTGCGGTGAAGATCAGCGCGTCGATCCCGCCCATGCTGGTCGCCAGCCGTGCGACCTCGCCCGCGATACGCAGGCAAAAGAGGTCGATCGCCTCCGCCGCCTCCGGGCGCGGGCTGGCCATCAGCTCGCGGCTGTCAGCCTCGAACCCCGACACGCCGAGAAGGCCGCTTTCACGGTAAAGCATGGTCTCGACCTGTTTCAGGCTTTGGTCCATTTCGCCCATCAGGTGTAGGATCACGCCCGGGTCCAGCGCACCGGACCGCGTCGCCATCGGGATGCCGTCTAGCGTCGAAAACCCCATTGAGCTGTCGATACTGATGCCGCCATGAATGGCACAGAGGCTCGCGCCGCTGCCCAAATGCGCCGCGACCACCTTTGCATCGGGGGCCAGATCGCCCAGTTGACCGGCGATGTAGCGGTAGGACAGCCCGTGAAAGCCGTAGCGCTTGATCCCCTGATCATAAAGTGCGCGCGGGATAGCAAAGCGGCGCATCAGGGGCGGGTTGGTCGCATGAAATGCGGTGTCGAAAGAGGCGGTCTGCGGCACGTCCGGGTAGAGCGCCCGCATTGCCCGGATCAGCGCAAGGCTTTGCGGTTGATGCAGTGGCGCGAGCCGCGCCAGCGCGTCGATCTGCGCAATCACCTGATCCGTGATCCGTGCCGGGCCTTTGAAGACATCGCCGCCATGCACCACGCGGTGCCCGATGACGGCGAGCCGCGACAGATCGAACTGCCCGGCCAGCCAGGCAAAAGCCTGGTTCAGAACCGCCGTCAGATCGCCGGGATCAGCCGTAATCGGGCCGGACAGGGCCTCATCCTCCCGTTTCAGGCGGATCGCAAAAGGCTCATCACGGAAGTCGATCACGCCCGAGGCAAGCGGGCGGGGCCCGGCAATCTCCAGTGCATAAAAGCCGAGCTTGATGGTCGAAGAGCCGGCATTGAAGGTCAGGATCAGATCGCGCGTCACGCCTTCACCTCCGCCTTGCGGATCGCAACCAGCTTTGCCAGCGCGGCCGAGGCGATGCGGGCCGACAAGGGATCGGCGCGACTGGTCAGCACGATCGGCACCCGCGCGCCCAGCACCAGTCCCGCCGCCGTGGCACCTGCGAAATAGATCAGCTGCTTGGCGAGCATATTCCCGGCCTCAAGATCTGGCACCAGCAGGATATCGGCCTCTCCCGCCACTTGCGAGATGATGCCCTTGGTCGCTGCCGCCTCGGGGCTGATCGCATTGTCAAAGGCCAGCGGCCCATCGACCAGTGCGCCGGTGATCTGGCCACGCGCCGCCATCACCGTCAGCGCGGCGGCATCCAGCGTTGCGGGCATCATCGGGTTCACCGTCTCGACCGCCGCCAGCACCGCGACCTTCGGCTGCTTGCGCCCGAGTAGCCGCATCAGTTCGACCGCATTCTGGCAGATGTCGCGCTTGTGCTCCAGGGTCGGCGCGATGTTGATCGCGGCATCGGTCACGATCACCGGCTTGCCATAGGCGGGCACATCCATCGCATAGACATGGCTGATGCGGCGCCCGGTGCGTAAACCCCCAGTTTTCGATACCACCGCTGCCAGAAGCTCATCCGAATGCAGGCTGCCTTTCACCAGCACCTGAACCTCACCGCAGGCCGCGAGTTCCACCGCCCGCGCCGCCGCCGCATGGCTGTGTTCGGTCTCCTCGATCTGGAAGCCATCGAGCGAGACTCCGGCCTCGGCCGCCGCTGCACGGATCTTTGCGGCGGGGCCAATCAGGATCGGATCAAGCAAACCCTCGTCGCGGACCTCAACCGCCCCCAGGATCGCGGATTTCGAACAGGGATGCACCACCGCCGCCCTGACCGGCGGCAGCGCGCGTGCTTCTTCGACAAAGCCCTGCCAGCGCCCTTTCGGCAAGATCACCGCCTCGGGGAGGTTTCCTGGTACCCAGGTCAGTTGCTCAAGCGGTGCCAGCACCAGCGCCTCGCCCGAAAGCACCACCTCGCCCAGTTGATTGCGGGCGGTGGTCGCAAGGCGGACACGGTTCTTGCCTTCGATCAACTCGATCACTTCAACCTCGGCAGTCACGGTGTCGCCGGGAGAGACCGGCTTTTGAAAGCGAACCTGCTGGTCTAGATAGATAGTTCCCGGCCCGGGCAGGCGGGTGCCCAGCACCGCCGAGATCAGTGCCGCTGTCCACATGCCATGGATCACCACATGGCCAAAAGGCCCATGCGCGGCGAAGTTGGCATCCAGATGGGCTGGGTTCGCATCGCCGGAAACGGCGGCGAACAGCTCGATATCCTCGGGGCCGACATGACGGCTGAGACTGGCGTGGTCGCCGATTTTCAGCTGATGAAACAGGTGGTTGGTGAGGCTCTGGGCAGGGGCGTTCATCATATCACCTTTGAAAGACGTAAGTGCCGGGTGCATCTTCCAGCGCCCTTCCCATGGCGGGCGGCGCGGCGGGGGCGGCGGAATGCGCGGCAAGCCAAGCCTGCCAGGGGGTCCACCAGGACCCCTCGGTCGCGGGATTGGCCTCGGCCCAGGTCTCGGGTGGCAAAAGTGCATCTCCATGGGTGCGGGTGGCCAGCCGGTAGCGGCGGCGCGGATGGCCGGGTGGCGAGACGATGCCGGCATTATGCCCGCCCGAAGTCAGCGCGAAGGTCACATCGCAATCAGTAAACTGGTGGATCTTATAGACCGATTTCCACGGCGCGACGTGATCGCGTTCGGTTCCGACCGCAAAAGCTGGCACGCGGATATTCTGCAGCAGCACCGTCTTGCCCCCCGCAGTGAAACGGCCTGAGGAAAGCTCGTTCTCGAGATAAAGCTTGCGCAGATACTCGGCATGCATACGGTAAGGCATGCGGGTGCTGTCGGCGTTCCAGGCCATGAGATCATTCATCGCCGTTCGCTCGCCCATCAGGTAATCATGCACCATCCGCGACCAGATGAGGTCATTCGACCGCAAGAGCTGAAACGCTCCTGCCATTTGGTCGGCGGATAGATAGCCGCGGTTCCACATCATGCTTTCGAGGAAATGGAGCTGGCTCGGATCGATGAACAGCGCAAGTTCTCCCGGCTCGGTGAAATCCACCTGCGCGGCGAGCAGCGTGAGTGAGGCGAGGCGGTCATCGCCCTCGCCGGCCATCGCGGCTGCCGCAATCGACAAGAGCGTGCCGCCCAGGCAATAGCCGGTGGCATGGATTTTTTGGTCGGGCACCAGACGGCTGATTTCATCCAGCGCTGCCATCGCCCCTTGTAGCCGGTAATCTTCCAACGTCAGATCACGGTCTTCGGCGCCCGGATTGCGCCAGGAGATCGCGAAAACCGTATGGCCCTGCGCCACCAGCCAGCGGATCAGCGAGTTTTCCGGGCTGAGGTCGAGGATGTAATATTTCATGATCCAGGCCGGCACGATCAGCACCGGCTCGGGATGCACGGTTTCGGTCACGGGCGTGTACTGGATCAGCTCGATCAGATGATTGCGGAAGATCACCTTGCCCGGCGTTACCGCCACATCCTGGCCCGGCATAAAGGCATCGCCCCCCTCGGGCGGCGCGTGCGAGATCTGGCGGATCGTATCTTCGAGCCAGTTCTGCCAGCCCTTTAAAAGGTTCATGCCACCCGTGGACCACGTTCGCGCCAGCACCTCGGGATTAGTGAATGGGTGGTTCGAGGGCGAAAACATATCGAGCATCTGCTTCGCGGCAAAGGACACCACATCCTCGTGGTGCTTCGTGACGCCAGGCACCTCATGGGTGACGTTATGCAGCCATTGCTGTTGCAGCAAAAACGCCTGCGACATCCAGCTGAAGGGCGGTTTCGCCCAAGGCTCGCCCCTGAAACGGCGGTCGCCTGGCAATGGCGTGATCACCGGCGCGGCCCCGGGATCCATCGCGTAAGACATCAGATGCGCCAGCAGGCGCTGCCATTTACGACCCGCCTTGACACCAAGTTCCGCCTGCTTGCCGGGAGCCTGGGCCAGATGAAAGGCCCAGTCGGCATAAGCCATCATCAGCGAGCCAGGCGAAATTCCCCCGGTAAACTGGCCCGAAAGCGCCTCGCGGATACGGTCAAAGGCCTGGAAGGCCTCGATGCCGAGACTTTCCTCCGACGAAGTGTTCTGACTGTCTGATCTCGGGGGAAGTGCCATCTCGCGTCTCCAGCTTTGCCGACAGAGGCTAACACAGAGATATCAACACGTGTTGATCGAGATCAAAGAGTGTAAGACTTTTCCTTTGCACACTCATTACGTGTAACACTCTATTCAGGAGACATATCGCAATGAGCAGTCAAACCGCTACAGAAACCACCGCCGGGCTCAACAGTGACCCGCTGACTCTTCCACGTCAGATGTTGGAGGCCGCCCAGAAGAGCGCAATCCTCGCACCGCAAATCTGGCAGGAAGGCTGTTCGATCTTGGCCGAGGCGGCCGATGAGCAGGCAAAGCTTCTGCATCTGCTGGCAAGCGCGGAATCCCCGGTCGCGGCCTCGGCGATTGTGACGGATTACTGGCAAAACAGCGCGCAGCGCGGCTTTGAGGCGATGACGCGGTTGATGACGCTCGCCCCGAAATCAACCTGACCGGCACCCAGTCACTCGGCCAGTGCTCCCCCTATACTATTGAGCGCGCCGCCGAACTGATTGAAGACAAAGGCCCCGGCCTGTCTGATTTCGCCGAATAACGTCACATCGGCTGCGGTTCCGGCCTCGCCGGAAATCAGGCCGACATAGCGGCTATGGGCGGGATCACGGGTCTCGACTTCGGTGATATCGATAATGCGAATGCCGCTCTCAACGGCGAGGCGCTGGATCGCCGGATCATGCACATCGGCAAGGCCAAGCCGCATCCGCCGTGCCGCCAGCCGGGAGGAGATCTTCAGCGCCGGATCATCCGCTGCTACCAGAACCGTGATCGGATGCCGCATCTTTCCAACGCTCGCCATCTGAGCACGGAACAGGTCTATATCGATATCCGGCGCGGCGAGGATCAGCTCGATCCGATCCAGCACATCGCCCCGCCCGGCAAGGCGCAGCTGCACCAGCGTCTCCATCGTCAGACGCGCACCCATGCTATGGGCGAGCACTGGTACAGGTTCGCTACTACGACGGTTCTTCGTCAGGAGCCCGAGCAGATCGGCGAGGGCTGCACGAGAGAAGTCTGAAGCATCGCGGTCGGCAAGATAGGCTCCCGCATTACCTGCCGAGGGCCAGGTGAAGAGCACCGGCGCACCCTCCAGATGGGCATCAACCGAAAGCTGCACGGCCCGATAGAGCGCCTCCTGATAGCGCGTGTTGAATCCGTGGATATAGAGCCCCACGCCCGAGCGCGGCAGTCGCCCGGCAAAACCCTCGCGGCTGAGCTCGGTCTGCTTGCGCACGGTGAAGTTCTTCGTGGCATCGTTGGCCCCATCGGGCCATTCGATCCGCCCCGGCTTATGGCCCGGCGGCACCGAGACTTCATATTCCAGCCAGTTCGGGCTGGTGGCGCGGGTTGCACCATACGCACCGGGCGATTGCGCATCGGGTGCACGAGTTGTCACTGTCAGCACCTGCACGATGCGGGCGCCTGCAGGCAGGGCCCCGTCATCGGGAGCCAGAACCTCGGGCCCTGGGCGTGTGTTGCAGGCAGCCAACACGAGAGTCAGAGTAAGCAGCAGGCGACTGAGCATCTTGTATTACCGC
>NZ_JBMSDW010000029.1:0-35984 GCF_049445895.1 Neotabrizicola sp. VNH66 | reverse complement strand
CGAAGGCCGGATCGCGGCTGACCACCCGGTCGCGGAAGCCGATGGAATAGGCAAAGACCTCGAACCGCGCCGGATCGAAGCCGCGCAGAAACGCCACCACCGCCTCGCTGTCAGGCCCCTTCTCGAACGTCCGGCACAGAATGCCAACACGAAGACGACCCGAAGAAACAGAAGATGACCCCGATGAACCCGCAGAAACAGGCTCTGTAATGGCGGAATCCTCGCCCGGGGTGATCAGGTCCAGCACGCGGTTGCGCGCTTCCTGCACCCCGCGCAGCGGCTGGTCGATCAGCAGAAGCTGGCCCAGATCCAGACGCCCCGCCATCCGCCGCAGCCGCAGCCGCAGCCCCTCGGGCAGATCCGCATCCGCCAGCCGGTCGGCCAGCCAGTGCAGCAGCGCCTCCACATGCCGCACCCAGGCCGCATCCTCGCCCGCCCGGATCAGCGCCGCAGGCGCCACCGCCCAGGCCAGATGCCGCTCCACCACATCCTCGGGCAGCGCCGCCGCATCGGGCAGCGGCACCGACCAGCCCGGCAGCAGCAGCATCGCCAGCAACAGCCGCCGCCGCGCCCCCTCGGGCCCCGACAGCGCCGCCGCAGGCAAAGGCCCCGCCGCCGTCTCCCCGGCAAAAGACGCGCGCAGCTGCGCCGCCAGTGCCGCTTCATCACCGTCGAGCCCGGCCAGAACCGGAAAGCCCGACCGGATGCTGCGCGCGAAATCGGCAAAGAACGGATGTGCCATCAGCCCCGGCAGATCCGCCGCCTCCGCCGCCGAAATCCCGAGCGCCGCCCGGTGCCGCAGGTGCCGCAGACGGTCCTCGAACCCCGCAGGCGTCGGCCCGGCATGAACCGCCCAGGCCCCCGTCAGAACATCCGCAGCCCCCGAAGACCCATAAAGCGCGTCCAGAAGGCGCGAAACCTGCTTGTCCTGCGGCAGCCGGGTTTCGAAGAACGGCGTCACCAGATCGACCGGCACCACATAATGCGCATCGGCCGGGCGGTTCTGTGCCCCGGCGCTGCCCAGAATCTGCCAGCCCGACACGGCCACCATCTCCAGCCCGGACAGGCGGCCCAGCGTGTCCCAGCGATGGAAATCGGTGCCCGGCGCATTGCCCTGCAGCACCCAGACCCTTGTGCCCGGACGGGCCAGCGCCAGAACCGCCAGCTGCGCACAATCGGTCGCCACGATCTCGGCGGCGCCCTGCACCAGTGCCGCCAGACCGGCAAAATCCATCGTCCCGGGATCCTGCCGCAGAAAGCCGCAGCGGGCCAGCGCCGCAGCCATTTCCTCGGCATTCGACAGCCGCCGGGAGGTCAGGCTGTCGGCACAGAGAAACAGCCGGCTTGCCGGCCGGGGCGGCACCGGCCCCGCAAGATGCGCCCGCAACAGGGCCAGACTGTCCGGATGCAGCCGCAAGGCCGCCGCCGCGGGTCTGGCATCGGGGGCAGGATCGGCCTGTGGCACTTCCAGCCGGTTCGCCTGCCCGGCGACGAAAAGCCGGTCGATCCGGGCGGCCTGGCCGCGCGGGATCTGCAGCACCGGATGGTCCGGCAGCGCCAGCCGCAGCGCCTGCAGGGCCTGGGCCGGAAGATCGGATTCGGTCAGAAGCGGGGTTCCGGCAGGCGCCAGCCGGGCCGCAAGGATCGCCCGGGGCAGAACCTCCAGAAGGAAACGGTCCAGCGTGGCGCTGCCGCTGCCGCAGGCAAAGATCGCCTGGGCAAAGGCACGTGCGGGCCGGTGCCAGCGCAGCAGCACCGCGCCGTCCCGCCGCGCCGCAACCGGCGTTCCGGGCCGCAGCGCAAAGCGCCCCTCCCCGGCCAGCTCGCTGTGCGGCAGCGGGCCGGTCTCGGCCCCTTCGGGCCACCATTTCCCGTCCTGCGTGCCGAAACCGTCTGCCCCGGCCAGCACCCAGGCCCGGCGGCAGATCCCGGCCTGAACCTCTGGCAGGTCATGGCGCAGTTGCGGCGGCGCGACATGCCCGCGGCTGAGCACGGCCGGCCGCGACAATGCGACCGTGGTGGCGGGCAGGACCAGCTGCCGGTCGGCCCCCTCCGGCCATTCGGCACAGACCGGCCGGGTTTCCACCTGAAGGGTCGGGTGCGGAGAGGCGGTGGCAGGATGCAGCGCCTCTTTCAGCAGGGTTTCGGTCAGGGCGCTGTCGCAGCCCTCCTGCGCGAACAGGCTCTGCGCCGTGCGCAGCGCCATCCGCCGCTGGCCCTCGTCCTGCATCTGGACCAGCCGGAACAGGCCCGCCCCCTGCCGGGCGTAGTTCAGCAGGGAATCCCCGCCCTGCGTCTCGCGCAGATAGAGGTTCCAGTAATGGTTGCTGTCAAAGAACGGATGCGGCCGCAGGCCATCGAACTCTCCGCGCTGCAGGTAATCCTGCAAGGGAGTTGCGCTCCGCGTCACCGCATCGGGGGCCTGCGACAGGTAATAGGCGGTCGAGAACCACGGATGCGGGTCGATGTTCTCTGCCACGCCGTTCTGGACATAATGCCGCGTCGGATGAACACCGCACCACGGCGCCTGCGCCATGATATGGGCGGTGCTGACCAGGGGATGGGTGTCGATCCCGGCCATGCGGCCCGCGGCCATCTCCGGCAGGATCGGGCTTGCGGCGGTCAGCACCTCCGGCCGCCGCCGCGCAACATGGGCCGGATCGATCAGCGGATGCGGGCCGCGGTCGGGCCGGTCGCCTTCGATCAGATGGGCCCAGAGCATGTTGGGCGCGGCCAGAGCATAGCGCCCGGCCTCGCCGCCACACAGATGGCCCGGGTCGAACAGCAGGTCCGGCGAAGGCTCTGATGGCCCGGCACCGGGCAGCGCCAGCCAGTAGAGCAGCCCCGACAGCAGGTCGGACGCCCCCCAGTTCCGCACCAGATCGGGCGAGATCAGCGGATGCGGCGACAGCCCGGCCTCTGCCCCGGTTTCAAGGTAATGCAGCAAAAGCGGCTGATCCCCGGCCGAAAGCACCAGATTGCGGGCATAATGCGCCGGATCGAACAAGGGATGCGGCTGCACGGATCCGCGTCCCTGCCGCAGATAGCGCGCCAGCACCGATCCTGCGGCCCGGGCGGCGAACGAATCGGCCGCGCCCGGATCATCCGCCTCCGGTTGCGGCAGGCCGGGCGCGGCACAGGCCGGAATGAAATAGGGATGGGGCGTGAAGCCCCGCGCCTCACCGCACAGCAGGTAATGCGCCAGAAGCGTGCCCTTCGCGGGCTGCACGGTCTTCGGCAGCCGGGCCTGATAATGCCAGGGATGGAACAGCGGATTGGGAGAGCGCCCCTCCGCCTCGCCGTGCTGGCGGTAATGTTTCAGCGGGTCGATCCCGGCCTGCGCGATATCGGGATAGCGGCGCAGATAGAAGCCGGCATCGAACAGCGCCGCCAGCGCCGCCTCGGTCTCCTCATCCGAAGGATGATGGTCCAGCCGCCCTTCGGTCAGGTCCAGCAGGGCCGCAAGCCGGCGGGCAAAGCGGCGGGGATGCAGGCTCTGGCGGTACCAGCGCCCGGAGGCCTCTGACAGGGCCTGCCGGTCCGCCCGCGACAGCCCCTGCTCCAGACGGCGGCACAGATCCCCCGGGCCGGACCAGTCCAGCGTCTCTCCGGGGCCGATCCCGT
This sequence comes from Neotabrizicola sp. VNH66, assembly GCF_049445895.1. Lineage (NCBI taxonomy): Bacteria > Pseudomonadati > Pseudomonadota > Alphaproteobacteria > Rhodobacterales > Paracoccaceae > Neotabrizicola > Neotabrizicola sp. VNH66. The sequence continues at coordinate 32,360 of NZ_JBMSDW010000029.1, read as the reverse complement.
CCTGCGCGCCGTCCCCGCCGCGGAACCGGGCGACCGGCACCCGGGCCCAGGCGGCCCCGGCAAGGCCCGCGCAATGCTGCACGCCGGGCAGACTGCCCAGAAACAGCCCGACCCGGTGATAGAGCAGATGGTCGCCGACCTGTCCCTCGGCCCCCAAGAAGACCACCCGCTCGGCAGGCAGGTCCTGTTCCTGCAGGCGCTGCTGCACCAGATGCCAGAGCGGCGGGTCGATCGGCCCGATATGGTAATGGCGCGCCCCGGTCGCCTGAACCAGCGCGACGATCAGATCGGCCAGATTTTCCGTCCCGAACCCGGCCAGTTCGCCGGGCAGGCCCGCCGTCGCGGTGGAAAGCGGCGGCAGCTCTCCCCCCGCCGGCATCACCCTGGCCTGCACCCGCGACAGGGCGGATTTCAGTCTGGCCCGCAGTCCCGGCTCTCCCCCCGGCTCCGCGGGTTCCGGCTCGGGCAGGCGGGCAGGCAGCAGATGCGCCGGCGGATCGGCCGGCACATCCCGCCCCGCATCGAAACTATGGCCCAAAGTGGCCAGATGCAGCGGTCCGTCATATCCGGCGGCGGCCATGGCGCGGCGCAGCTGCGGCTTGTCCAGCCCCGGGCCCAGCACATGGGTCGCCCCGGCCAGCTCCGGCCCGAGCAGGCCCGGCACCACCCCGCCCGCGGCGGCATGACCCTGCAGGAGATAAAGCTTCCGGCCATAGCGCGCCGCCAGCCTGCGCGCGGCCTGTCCGGCCAGGGGATCATCCGCCGCGGCATGGATCATCACCCGCTGCGGCAGCAGCACCTGAAGCCGCCGGGCCAGCCAGGCCGGGTGATCGCCCGGCCGGACGGCCGCCAGCCCCGGCATCACGAAACCGCCCGCCTCCTGCAGCCGCGTCAGCGTGGCGGCATCGGGCGCGGGGCCGGTGAACAGCACCAGATGCCGTTCCTGCGGCAAGGCGCGCAGGATCCCCAGCAGGGGGGCAGTGTCACGCAGCAGGCTGTCATCGGAGCTGACCAGATGCAGCGTGGCCGGCCGGTCAAAACCGACCGGCGCGATGGCATCCTGCGGTTCCCGCCCTTCGGCGGGGGTCCGGAGATCGGCAGGCGGGGCGAAGCGGTCCTGCATGTCTGTGCCGTCTGTCAGAGATCGCGCAGGCTCTGCGCAACGCGCCCGGCAATCTCGCGGGCATCGTCGGGTGACAGATGCGGCCCGATCGGCAGGCTGAGGCAGGTGGCGCAGATCTCTTCGGTCACCGGGAAGGACAGATGGCCCAGCTCGGCCCGGAAGGCGCCGCTGTGGTGGTTCGGCACCGGATAATGCAGGGCGGCCGGCACCCCGGCCTTGTCCAGCGCGGCCCGCAGCGCATCGCGGCGGGGATGGCGCACCACATAAAGATGCCAGACCGGCTGCGTGCCCGGCGCCGTCTGCGGCAGGGTCAGCCCGGGCAGGCCGGACAGCGCCTCGGCATAGATCGCGGCAATCTCCTGCCGCCGCCGGTTCCAGGCATCGAGATGTTTCAGCTTGACCGAAAGGACGGCGGCCTGCAGCGGATCCAGCCGCGAATTGCCGCCCCGGGTTTCGTGATGGTATTTTTCGCGTGCGCCGTAATTGCCCAGCACCCGCACCGCATCGGCCAGGGCGTCGTCATCGGTCACCACCGCGCCGCCGTCGCCGAAAGCGCCGAGGTTCTTGCCCGGGTAGAAGCTGAACCCCGCCGCATGGCCAAGCGCCCCGGCCTTGCGGTCGCCGTCGGTGGCGCCATGCGCCTGGGCCGCATCTTCCAGGAGGAACAGGCCCTCCGCCTCGGCCAGCGCCCGCAGCCGGGCCGAGGGCACCGGCGCGCCGTAAAGATGCACCGGCATGACCGCTTTGGTGCGCGGGGTCACGGCCCGCTCCACCCCGTCAAGGTCGATGTTCATCGTGGCCGGATCGGCATCGACGGGCACGATGGTCGCCCCGGTCTGCGCCACCGCAAGCCAGGTCGCGATGAAGGTATTGGCCGGAACGATCACCTCGTCGCCGGGGCCGATGCCGCGGGCGCGCAGCGGCAGCACCAGCGCCTCCAGCCCGTTGCCCACGCCGATGCAATGGCGCGCGCCGCACCAGGCGGCATAATCGGTCTCAAACCCCGCAAGCGCAGAGCCGCCGATATAATAGCCCGAGTCCATGACGGCCCGGTAAGCGGCATCAAGCTCCTCCTGCAGCGATCTGTAGGTGAAGCCGACATCCAGAAAATTGAAACCCGTCATCCGATCACCTTGCCGTCCTTGCTGCGAGTCCAGGCGAGGAACTCTTCATATTCGAAAATATAGTCGTCTTTCTCATAGGGCCGCGAGGCCAGCACGCAGACCACCGTCTCGGGATGCAGAAAGCGCAGCCGGCGCCACAGGCCCGGCGGCAGATAAAGCCCCATGCCGGCATTGCTGAGGACGAAGGGGAACTGGCGCCTGCCGTCGTTCAGGATGATCTCCACCTCGCCATGCATGCACAGGATCAGCTGTTCCAGCTGCTTGTGCCCGTGCTCGCCCCGGACCGCCCCCATCGGCACATCATAGAGATAATAGATGCGGCGGATGTCGAAGGGCAGATCCGCCCCTTCGATCACGCCAAGCGAACCGCGGCCGTCAATATGGCAGGGAAGCTGCAAAAGCGTGGGGACAACGGGCTTTTCTTTGGCAAGGTCTGAAAATGCCTGCATATTTCTACCCCGAATGAATAAACAGAACAGATTTCCCGCGCTTATAGCGCCGATACCCCTGCCTCGCAATCGGGCTCTGCCGCCGCAGAAGGGCCGCGGCAGATGCCTGCCGCCTGCGTCAGAATCCATGTCCCCGCGGGATATGTGCCCTGCACCGCCAGCCCCGGCCCGACCGCCGTCAGATCGCCCAGCACCGTGCCCGGGGCGATCCGGGCGCCTTCGGCGATCAGACAGGCCCGGCCCAGCCGGATCTCGCCGCCGCCCTCCCCGCCCAGCACGGCCCCCGCCGCGATATGGCAGCCCGCCCCGAGGCTCAGCCCCGCGCCCGCGGTCAGCCGGGCGCCGGGGCCGATCCGGCAGCCCGCCCCCAGCACCAGATCCCCCGGCCCCGCCTCCAGCACGGCACCGCGGCCGATCACGCAGCCCGGCCCGATCCGGACCCGCCCGCCGGCCTTGCCGTCCCGCTCCCGTCCGGCCGACCAGCTCCGGCCTTCGCGGGCCAGCAACAGCCGCCGCTGCAGCAGCCGCAGCCCGAAGCGCAGCGCAAGATCCAGATTGCCCGGCGTCAGCCCGGCCAGCGCCCCGGACAGCTTGCCCTGCCGCAGCGCCTGCTTCCAGTCGCGCACCGCCCGCATCGCGGGATAGCGCGCGCAAAGCACCTGATGCGCGCGGGCCGTGGTATCCGCGTCTTTCGAGATATTGCTCGCATGCTGGCGATACAGGAACAGCCGGTCGGGTATCCGCAGAATGCGGAACCGCCGGCTCAGCGTCAGCAGCAGCGCCCAGTCCTCATAGACCTGTTCGGGGTCGATGCCGCCTTCGCCCAGCAGAATATCCCGGCGATAGAGCAGGCCCATGGCCGGCAGCCAGTTGCTGACCTGCAGTTCCCGGTGCAGGTTGCGCCCGACCGGCCAGGGGTGCAGCGCACTGAACGGCAGATGGTCGCGGCCCGCGCCATCGAAGACATAGCCGTCGCAGGCGATGGCCGCGACCTCCGGCCCGGCCCCGGCAAAGGCCGCCACCATCCGGGCGGTCATGTCCGGAAACAGGGCGTCGTCGCTGGCCAGGAACTGCACGAACTGCCCCTGCGCCAGAGCAAGGGCGCGGATCAGGGTCGCGGCCAGACCCCGGTTCGGCTGGCGGATGAACTCGATCCGCAGGTCGCGGCGGCAGCCGGCCAGGACGCGGCTGATCTCTGCCGCCGTCTGATCCGCCGATCCGTCATCAATGACGATCAGCTCGATCTGCGGATGGCTCTGGGCCAGGGCGCTGCGCAGGGCCGCGGCCACATAGCCCGCGTGATTATACGCAGGGATAATGATGCTGACCAAGGCCGGGGATGCGGAGACAGCGGGGTAGGTCACACGATTGCCAGGCCCCTGGCGCACCGGATAAGGGCGAGAACGCGGAAAATCACCTGATCTGCAACCCTGCGGCAAATAGAGCTGGAGAAACTTTAGACCAGCCGTCTTTTCACCGCCAGCCCCGTTGTGCAGCCGGGGGGGACGACCGGGCGAAGGCCGGCCTATTGCCGCTTTTTCAGCCAGCCCAGAAAGGCCGCATCGGGGCTGCGCAGCCGCGGGCGGCCCGAGCGGTGCCACATGTCGCGCCATTCGGCCTCCAGCGCGTAGATGTCCCAGCCCCGCATCAGCCCGCGCGCGGTCTCGATCGTGACGGCCTTCAGCACCGGGCCTTCGGCCGGGAGAACCAGCGGATCGCGGCGGGTGACCAAGAGCATGTCGCCCGGCTCTTCGCGCAGGTGATAATCGGGCAGCGGATCGGCGGCGATCATGTCGCGGATCATCTTGCGGAACACCCGCAGCGGGCTGGCCGAGCCGGATTTGCGCGCCAGAACCTCCATCGAGATGCGCCATTCCGGCTGGCGGCCGCAATGTTTGCGCGCCAGCTCATAGACCCGCCGCTCCAGCGGCTTGCGCAGGCCGAAATATTCGCGGCTGAGCGTCAGCACCGATTTCGCGGTGACCGCGCGGAACAGCCATTCCGACAGCGTCACCGCCACCTGCACCATCCGCCCGCCGCGGGTGGCGCGCAGAATCTGCCAGCTTTCGATCAGGCCGAAGCCGGTGGTCGCCTCGATCCCGCCGGTCACCACATTGGTGGTGATCCGGGTGCCGGCCAGCCGCTCGAAGGCCTCGCGCAGGCGGGCATAGCCGTCGCCGCTGGTCTCGCGTCCGGTGGCGGTCATCAGGTCATGGGCGGTCAGCCGCAGCTGGCGCGTCACCTCGCGCCCGGCATTGATCGCGGCCATCAGCTGGCTGATGCAATAGATCAGGATGTCCTTGTCGAAGAGCGTGGCCAGCCCCCGGACCGAGGGAACCACCGTCACCTCCACCCCGTTATGGGTATAGTTCAGGATGCGCCGGTCGGGCCGGGTCGAGAGCGAGAACAGCGGATGTTCCATCGAGGCCATGTCATCCTTGGGCAGGGCATCGAAAATGTCGCAGACGAAGAAATCGCCCCGTGCCGGGGGATATCCGGAGACGGACGCCACCGCGCCCGGCCCTGCTGTGATGGCCGCCATCGTCCTGCCTCTCGCGCCTTATGGGGACCGCTGCTCGACGGCCCCTGCCCCGGTTGCCGGGGCGTTTTGAAACTTCGTGGTTTCATTGACGCCCAAGTTATCCACAAGGCTCCCCTTCCGCCAAGTCCGAAGTTCGCGGCGATCGGGGGATCAGAGTCACCGCCTCGGGGTTCCGGAATCGCATGATCGGGGTTTCAGAGTCGCCCAAGGCCAAAAATGTGAAAAAATATCTTTCAAAACCATATAGATGCGGTTTCCCACCTCAGGCCGTAACTAATAAGATAACTCATATTTAACATCACAGGTCGCAAAGAGCGGCGAAAAGCAGCGCCTTGGCCCGACCGGAAAACCCGGCTGAAACACGTTGATTTTGCTTGGGAAAATAAGAGCTCTGCCGCTTGTGTTGCGTATATTCTTTCATGTCCTGTGTTTTCCTGTATCTTGCAGAAAACGGCGCACATGAGGCAGCATGGCACGCGAATCGAGCCGGGACCCCGCCCCCGACCTTCCCCCCTATTTCAACCTGTCGCCCGATGCGGCCATGGCGGGTCTCGGGGCTGCTGTTGGCACCGAAGACCTGCGGCGGATCGCCGATCTCGCAGGCCGCGGCCGGGAGGAGCTGACCGCGCGGGGCCTTGGCGAAGAGGGGCGCAAAAAGCTCCGGCTGTTCTCGACCTGGGAAATCTGCCGCTATCTGATCCCGGTGGCGCAGGGCCATTTCCGCCGCGTCCTGAAGGCCAATCCCGATCTGCCGCAGGGCCGGTCGGAAACCGAAGGCGGGGCGAAATGGTTCGCGCTGGACGAGGTGCTGCGGCTGCGCGCCTTCTTCGGTGCCGAGGGGGCGAAGAAGAAGGATTACCTGCCCTACCGCCCCGCGGGCCTGCCCGCGAAGATGGTGGCCGTGGCCAATTTCAAGGGCGGCGTCGGCAAGACCTCGACCTGCGCGCATCTGGCGATGTCGGCGGCGCTGGACGGCTACCGGGTGCTGGTGATCGATCTCGACGCGCAGGGCTCGATGACCTCGATCTTCGGCGGCCGGGTCGAGGATGAATGGCAGACCGCCTTTCCGCTGCTGGCCCGGCATTACGCCCGCCATCTGCAATCCGAAAACCGTGCCCGGGCGGAACGCGGCGACACCCCCCATCCGCTGGACGCCACCCTGACCGAGGCGCTGAAGACCGATCCGGCCACGATCATCCAGAAGACCCACTGGCCCAATATCGACCTGATCGGCAGCCAGCTGAACCTTTACTGGGCCGAGTTCCAGATCCCGGTCTGGCGGATGCAGGCCCGCGGCTGGAAGCTGTGGGATGCGCTGACCGACAGCCTGGCCGACAGCGGCGTCCTGGACCGTTATGACCTGATCTTCCTCGATACCCCGCCTGCGCTTGGCTATCTGACGATCAACGGGCTGGCGGCGGCGGATATCCTGCTGGTGCCTCTGGGGGCGAGCTTTCTGGAGTTCGATTCGACGGGGCGGTTCTTCGACATGCTGCATTCCACCTTCTCCTCAATCGAGGAGGGCGAGAATGTCGCGGCCCGCGCGCTCGGCCGGCCGGAGCTGGCCTTCGAATGGGATGCGGTGCGCGCGCTGATCACCCGCTATGACGGCGCGCAGCAGGCGGAGCTTGCGGCTTTCATGCAGGCCTGGCTCGGCCGGTCGATGGCGCCGCAGCGGCAGGAATTCACCGCGCTGATCGGGCAGGCGGGCGAACAGGTGAACGGCATCTACGAGGCCGATTACCGCGACTTCAACCGCGAGACCTATATGCGCGGCCGCGAGACCTTCGATGCCACCTGGGCCGAGTTCAAGAAGCTGCTTTACGGCATCTGGCGCCGCGATGAGCTGGCCGCCGCCGGTCAGGCCGCGGAATGAGCGTTTCGCGCGCGAAACAGGCCGCCGCGCCCCGCCCGGCCCTTGCCGGCGCGCGCGGCGGTTTCCGATCCTTTCCCATTGCGGGCCAGCCTGCGCCTGCAGGAGGCAGCCCATGGCCAAACGCAAGCGTCTGATCCCCACCCCCTTTGCCCCGGAATACGGCTCCGGTCCCGCGACGGATTCCGAGGTGGCACCCGATGCCGCCGCCCCCGAGACCAAGGCCTTTCTCCGCTCTGGTCTGGGCCCCAGTCTAGGCCCCGGTCTGGGGGGGCCGCCCTCCGCGCCGCCGATTGCCCGGGTGGCGGGGGAAAGTGCCGCGCAGGCCGCGCTGGAAGAGGTGGCCGGGGCCATGACCCGCGCCCGGGCCGAGGGGCGGCTGGTGCAGGCGCTGCCGCTGGAGGCGGTGGACGAAAACCATCTGGTGCGCGACCGGATCGGGCTGGACGAGGAAGAGCTGGAACCGCTCATCGCCTCGATCCGGGCGAACGGCCAGCGGATGCCGGTCGAGGTGACCGAGCTGTCGCCCGGCCGCTACGGGCTGATCTCGGGCTGGCGGCGGCTGCAGGTGCTGCGGCGGCTGTGGCGCGAGACCGGGGAGGACCGTTTCGCCCATGTGCAGGCGCTGCTGCGCCGCCCGGCCGAAGCCTCGGACGCCTATGTGGCGATGATCGAAGAGAATGAGATCCGGCAGGGCCTGTCCTATTACGAACGCGCCCGCATCGCCGCCCGGGCCGCCGATCTGGGGGTGTTCGACAGCGAAAAACAGGCTCTGCAACGGCTGTTTGCGGCGGCCAGCCGGGCGCGGCGGTCGAAGATCGGCAGCTTCCTGTCGATCTATCGCCGGCTGGATGACAGCCTGCGCTTTCCCGCGGCCATTCCCGAACGTCTGGGGCTGGCGCTGGCAAAGGCGTTGGAGGAGCGGGCGGAAGGCGCGGCCCGGCTGGCCGCCGATCTGACCGCCCGCCCCGCCGCCGATGCCGCGGAAGAGGCCGCCCGGCTGACCGCCTTCGTGGCGGAAGCCGCCGCTCCGGCCCCATCCGCATCGGGCGGATCGGGGGCGGCAAATGCGACGCCCGAGCCTGTGCCTGATCCCGCCTCTGCGGCCCAACTCTCTCCGGTCCAGCCTTCCGCAGATCGGCCCTCTGCGGACCGGCCCTCTGCGGACCGGGCCGAGATCAGCCCCGGCATCTTTCTGGAGGTGACCGGCGGCTTCACCCGGCCGGTGCTGACCCTGTCCGGACCGGCGGTGGATCCGATGTTCCGCGACCGGCTGGAACATTGGCTGAAGACCGGCCATTAGCCCCCCTGCCCCGCCGGATGTTTCGCGCGCGAAACATTCCGGAACGCAGGCCCGCCCCGGCATCAGGTTTCGCGGAAGGCCTGATTGAAGTAATCGGTGAAGGGCTTCAGCAGATAGGCCAGCGGCGTGCGCGGCGTGGTCTGGATGAAGGCTTCGACCGGCATACCCGGCAGAAGCGGATGGCCCAGCCGGGTGGCCTCTTCGGGGGAAAGCGTGATTTCGATCCGGTAATAGCTGGACTGGCTGGCCTGATCGGTCAGCGCATCGGCGGAAATCAGTGCCACCTCCCCGGTCAGCTCGGGGGTGGTGCGTGACGAGAAGGCCGGGAAGATCAGCTTGACCGGCTGGCCCGGTTGCACCTCATCCACATGCAGCGGAGAGACCTGCGCGGTGATCACCAGCGCCCGGTCCTGCGGGATGATATAGGCCACCAGATCGGCCGGGCGCAGCACCGCCCGCGGGGTTGTCACCTGCAGCGCCAGAACCGTGCCCGAGACCGGCGCCCGGATGTCCAGCCGGGCCACCTGTTCGGTCAGCGCCCGTACCTTCTGGGTCAGCTGCAGCTCCGTCGTGCCGATGTCGCGCAGCTGGCTGCTGGCATCCTCGCGCCGCTGTGCCGCGATGCGCAGGATCTCAAGGTCGATTTCGGTGATCCGCCCCTCGGCCTGGGCATGTTGTCCCGTCAGCTCGCCCACCTGCCCGGCCAGCCGGGACTGTTCGCGCTGCAGCGCCAGCACCCGGGTGGACTGGGCCAGCCCCTTGTCCAGCAGGGTCTGCTGATCGGCCAGCTCCTGCTCGATCAGCTCCAGCTGGTCGGACAGGGCATCGGTCTGCGCCCTGATCCCGCTGATCTGCGCGGTGATCTGGACTTTGCGCTTTTCCAGCTGTTCCAGCGTGCGCTGCATCGTCTCGGCCCGGGCGGCAAACAGCCGCTCCTGCCCTTCGATCTGCTCGGCGGTTTCGGGGTTTTCCGCCGCCTCGGCCCGCAGCGCCTCCGGAATGGTCATGTGATCCAGCCCGTCCCGCTCGGCCTCCAGCCGGGCGCGGCGGGCGCGGGCCTCGCTCAGCTGGCCGCTGGCGATCGTCAGTTCCGAGCGGATCAGCGTTCCGTCCAGTTTCACAAGCACATCGCCCGCGGTGACAGCCGCGCCTTCGGTGACCAGAATGCTTTCCACCACGCCGCCATCGGGATGCTGGACGATCTGGCGGTTCTGCTCCACCTCGATCCGGCCCGAAGCGACGACGGCCCCGGCGATGGTGGTCAGCGCCGACCATGCGCCGAACCCCCCGACCAGCAGCGCAAGGGTGATCCAGCCCAGCCACAGGGCCGGGGTGGCCCGCAGGAAGGACGGTGCCGGCTGCGGTCCGGTCATGACACACCTCCCGGCCCCTTGGACCGCACGATTTCCGTATGGTTCTTGACGATGCCGCGCAGCACCTCGTCCCGCGGCCCGAAGGCCCGGCGCTGCCCGTCTTCCAGCATCAGCAGCATGTCGCACTCCTGAATGGCGGCGGGCCGGTGCGCGATGACGATGACGCTGTGGCCGCGCGCTTTCATCCCGCGGATCGCGGTGTTGAGGGCGACCGATCCGTCATTGTCCAGATTGGAATTCGGCTCGTCCAGCACCAGAAGCACGGGGTCGCCGTAAAGCGCGCGGGCCAGCCCGACCCGCTGCACCTGGCCGCCCGACAGCTGGCCGCCATTGGCCGGAAGCCGGGTGTCATAGCCCTTGGGCAGTTTCAGGATCATCTCATGCGCGGCGGCGGCACGGGCGGCGGCCACCACCTCTGCGGCATCGGGTGCCGGGGCCAGCCGGGCGATATTCTCGGCCACGGTCGCATCGAACAGCGAAACCGTCTGCGGCAGATAGCCGATGTAGCTGCCAAGCGTATCGGGGTCGTAATGCGACAGTTCCGCGCCATCCAGCCGGATCTTGCCGCCCGCGGGCCGCAGGGCGCCGGCAATGGCGCGGCCGAGGGTGGATTTTCCCGCCCCCGACGGCCCGATGATGCCAAGCGCCTGCCCGGGCTCCAGCCGGAACGAGATGCCGCGCAGGACCGGGGCAGGGGTGCCGGGCAGCAGGACCGACAGGCCCTCGACCTCCAGTGCGGCGCGGGGGCGGGGCAGGGCGGTGCGCTGCGGCTCGGGCGGCTGCAGCGACAGCAGCTGCTCCAGATGCGCCCGGCCTTCGCGGGCGCGGGTCAGCACGCTCCATTGGCTGATCGCCTGTTCGATCGGGGCCAGCGCCCGGCCCATGATGATCGAGCCGGCGATCATCGCGCCCGCCGTCATTTCGCCCCGCAGGACCAGCCAGGCGCCAAGGCCCAGGATGGCCGATTGCAGGAACAGGCGCAGCGTGCGGGTGGTGGTGCTGAAGGCGCCGCCCAGATCGGCACTGTCGAGCCCGGTTTTCAGCGCCTCGGTCCGGGCGATGGACCAGCGGCGGAAAGCGGCCCCGGTCATGCCAAGCGCGCGCAGGATTTCCGCCTCGGACTTCAGGCGTTCGGCGATCTGTTCAGCCGCGACAGAGGCGGCCCCGGCCCGCAGCACCGGCGTCTTGCCCTGGCTCTGGTTGGCGATCGCCAGCAGGACCAGCACCAGACCGCCACCGATGGCAAGCCAGCCCAGCATCGGGTGAAAGATGAAGATGGCGGCCAGAAAGACCGGGGTCCAGGGCAGGTCGATCAGCGCGATGGCCACCGGCGAGGACCAGAAGCGCTGCATCGCTTCAAGATCGCGTTGTGCGGTCGCGGCAAGCGGGTCGCCGGGCAGATGGCTGGACCGGGTCACGGCCGCCTCGAACACCCGCTGGTCCAGCCGGGCCTGAAGCCGCGCGCCGATCCGGGCCAGCACCCGGCCGCGGGCATGGTCCAGCAGACCCATGGCCAGAAAGAGAAAGATCACGATGCCCGACAAAGCGATCAGCGTGGGTTCGGACCGGCTGCCCAGCACCCGGTCATAGACCTGCAGCATGTAAAGCGGGCCGGTCAGCATCAGGATGTTCACGAAGATGCTGAACAGCACCGCCGCGGCGAACAGGCCGCGGGAATCGCGCGCGGCCCGGGCAAGCTCGGCGCGGCCGGGGGCGGTTTCGCCTCGTAATCCGGACATGGGTAAGGGCTTTCACCAAACGCGGTTTCTATGATTGTGCAATATTTCCGATGGGGCAGGGCTTTGCACGTTATTTGTGAGGCGGATTTCCGGCGCGGTTTCCGCGGGACCCCGGGCCTGCCGCGGAAAGGGTCTGGAGAACGGAAAATGGCGTGCAGGGCCTGCACGCCATCCGTTTTCCTGTCCCGGCCGAAGCCGGGCGGGTCAGAGCGCTTCGGCCCGCTGCACGGCCCCGAGGGCGGCGCCGAACAGGCCCAGAACACTGCTTGCGGCAGGCAGCGGCGATTCCGTGGCCAGGATCACATCATCGGGGTGGACCTTGAAGCTGCGGGCGTTGAACAGGCCCTCGGCGCTGCTGAGGTCGAAGGTGAAGACCACATTCTCCTTGCCGGGGCCGGAGCCATCGCTGCGCAGCGCCTTGGGGGAATATTTCCGCAGGACCATGACTGCCCGCAGATCGGCCCGGCCCTCGGCCAGCCCGCCGCCCATCGACAGCGCCTCCAGCAGGGTATGTTCGGCCTTCTCGAACATCACCGTGCTTTCACGCCCGGTCGCCCCCATCACCACAAAGCTGCGGGGATCGGATTCCACCACGATCCGGTCGCCGCCGCGCAACAGGATATCGCCCGCGGGGCTGCCATAGATGCTGGAGGCCAGCGTGGCATAGGAGGTGCCGCCGCGCTGAAGCCGCACCACCGCATTGCGCATCGCATCCGGAATGCCCCCGGCCTCGGCCAGCATCGACAGGATGGTCACGCCGCGTGCGGCGATCGGATAGCGTCCGGGCTTGGTCACGCCGCTGATCAGCTCGATCGTGTTCTGATCGCCTTCCCGCACCGTAAGCTGCACCTGGGCCGAAGGCGCGATCGGGGTCAGCCGGGACTGGATTTCGCTGCGGGCCGCTTCGGGCGACAGGCCGGCGACTTCCACCACTTCGATATAGGGGACGAAGATCGTGCCGTCGGGGCTGATTTCCAGCCCGTGCATGTTGACGGACCGCTGCTCCGGCGTGGCCAGAAGCGAGTTGGGCTGGCTGTCCCAGATGGTCAGATCGACGATATCACCGCGGCGCAGCGCCCGCGAGGGCTGGCTCTGTCCCTTGCCGGGCCAGTTGAGGCCCAGCCCGGTCCCGGTTGCAGGCCATGTCGCCACCTGTTTCAGGACCGCATCGCTGGTCAGACCGACGATCTGGAAGTTTGCCGCCTCTGTCTGTGATTCCCTGACGATTTCACGCTGCAGCGCGGCACCGCGCGGTGCCATGCATGCGGACAAAGCCCCCAATGCAAGGCAAAGGGGCAATAGCCTGATGAAAACTTTCAAATAATTCTCCCCAGAGCAGGGTTTTTAGAGAGGGCTGGCAGGCCCGAGCAGACCCTTCGCTGATAGCGGATTGCCCGTCTTTCTTCAACTGTCTGGCAGGGCGGAAACCGGCCCGACCGGGGCCGTCGGCAGTGAACCGCGGGCTTTTGCAAAGGATTTGCCTCCGCCCGCCCGGTCTTTCGGCAGCAGCCGACAAAACCCGGGCCTGCAAAGCCGGGCGGGTCCGGCCGGCGCGGGGGGCGCGCCGGCAGGGCAGGGGGCTGTGGCGCTGCGGATCAGAGCAGGAAGTCGTTCACCGTCACCGTCGGCGCGCCGCTCAGTTCCAGAACCCAGTCGGCCACACCATCGCCGTTCTGGTCGCCGATCAGCAGCCCGCTGCTTGCAAGATAGTAGAACGAGCGGATACCGCCGCCGGTCAGCGTGCCGCCGGTGTTGAAGCTGGTGGCAAGGCCGCGCAGGTCGATGTCATCGACCCCGGTGGTGAAATCGGTGATCACATCGCGCCCCGCTCCGATCCCGATTGCCGCCGCCGAGGCGAAGACAAAGACATCGGCCCCGCTGCTGCCGGTCAGGATATCGCGGCCGGCGCTGCCGTGGATGGTGTCATTGCCGGCGCCGCCATAGATCGTATCGGAGCCATTGCCGCCGCGGATGATGTCATGACCCGCGCCGCCGCCGATGAGATCGCCCTCGTTCCCGGCTTCGATGTAATCATGGCCGTCATTGCCGAAAAGCTGGTTGCGCCCGGCGCCGCCATAGATTTCGTCGCCGCCGGTGCCGCCCTGAACCGTATCATTGCCAAGGCCGCCCCAGATGATGTTGCGCCCCTCGACCGCGTAGATCAGGTCGCTGCCGGCGCCGCCGCCGATATTGTCATTGCCGGCGCCGCCATAGATCGTATCGGAGCCATTGCCGCCGCGGATGATGTCATGACCCGCGCCGCCGCCGATGAGATCGCCCTCGTTCCCGGCTTCGATGTAATCATGGCCGTCATTGCCGAAAAGCTGGTTGCGCCCGGCGCCGCCATAGATTTCGTCGCCGCCGGTGCCGCCCTGAACCGTATCATTGCCAAGGCCGCCCCAGATGATGTTGCGCCCCTCGACCGCGTAGATCAGGTCGCTGCCGGCGCCGCCGCCGATATTGTCGTTGCCGGTGCCGCCATAGATCGTATCGGCGCCATTGCCGCCGCGGATCGTGTCATTGCCGGTGCCGCCGCCGATGAAATCGCCGTCATGCCCGGCTTCGATGTAATCATGGCCGTCATCCCCGAAGAGCTGGTTGCGCCCGGCGCCGCCATAGAGGCTGTCATTGCCGCCGCCGCCATAAACGGTATCGGCCCCGGCATTGGCCTGCAGTATGTTGTTGGCATCGTTGCCGATCAGGCTGTCATTCCCCGAACCGCTGATGGCATTTTCGATCACCGTGCCGCGGGCAATGCCGAAATTGTTCCGGCCGCCCAGCACCGAGGACAGGCTTTCCTGTGCCAGCGAGATGATCTGATGGGCCGATGTATTGGCAAAGTTCAGCGTGTCGATGCCGTCGGTATCATAGACCGTCATCGCCATCAGCGCGCCGGAGTTCACCGCCTGATCAATGGCCGTGACGCCGGTGTTGGAGCCGAACCCGTAGGTGGTGTTGCCGGCGAAGGCCGAGGACACCCCATAGAGGTACTGCATCGCGATCATGTCGACGATCATCGGGCTGTAGATATAGCGGAATGCGGCATTGACATAGGTGTTCCAGTCGTTCGGACCGCCCGTGTCGAATTCGTCGTTCTGGGCATTCATGTAGGACATGATCGTCCAGGCGACGGAATCGTTCAGATAGAAGTTGTCGGTGCCATAGGTCGCGCTGCCGTTGTAATTGCCGCCATGGCCGAGGCCGAGGGCATGGCCGATCTCATGCAGATAGGTCTCGAAAGAATAGCTCTGCAGCCCGGTGCCGAATTCCTGCAGCCAGTCCAGCCCGACGTTCACGGTCGAACTGATGATCCGGCCGCCCGAGCTGTTCGGCTGTGCGAAAGCCCCGCTTTCGGTATCGTCAAAGGTAATCTCGGCTGCGCCGTTGACTTCCTGGAACTGGATGCCGGTATAGGCGGACCAGACTTCCAGCGCCTCCCGGGCCAGGAACTGGCCCTCGGCCGTCAGGCCAGTCAGGTTCACCGTCAACGTATTGTCCGCCCCGACTTCGAAAGCGCTGGCCTCGGGCGAGCTGAAGAAGGCATTCCCGTTGTTGATCAGCTGCCAGGCCATCTCGTCCACGGTGAAGACCCGGCCGTTCGGATCATGCGCGGTCGCGGTCAGCAGATACCGGCCGGTCTCGGTGCTGTAGGCATCTGCCGTCAGATAATAAGTGCCCGTGGTGCTGGCGGTGAAGGTCAGCTCCGAGTCGCGTTCATGGGTGTTGCTGTTCGAGGTGAAGCCGTCATCATTGAAGGCAATCTGGGTTCCGGTCGCATCGCGCAGCCGCAGGAACGGGTCGGTCAGGTAATCACTGCCAAAGCCCAGCAGGCGGAATCTGTAGGTTTGCCCCGCGACCAGCGTGATGGCGAACCAGTCCTCGTCGCTGCTGCTTGCCAGCGTTCCGGTGGCGGACTGGCCCACCTCCAGGCTGTAGACCGTGGCGGTGCTGGCCGCGGCATCGGTGGTTTCCCGGACCAGCCCGGCCCCGGCCCAGACCGGATCTTCTGGATTGGCGGCCTGGGGGACCAGACCATTCGGGGTCAGGTGCTGGTCCAGGGCGGCCACAGGGTCGGTCGGGTTGCGCAGGGCGCAGATCATGCACATGGCTGAAATCCTTCGCAGGGCGTATGGGAATTGGAGAAAAAGGACGTGTCAGAACGGAGGCGGATTCTGCTCCAGAAAGGTGTTGTAGAACCTGCGGCGCAGCTGTTCGTCGGAGTTGCGGTCGAAGAAGGCGGTCGAAAGCGGGGCCCCTGTGTTCCGGCTTCCATCGGCGGCGGTCCAGGTTGCCTCCAGCGCCAGAGCGCGGGCATTGGCCCGCAGGATGGTCAGGGTCAGGCCGGGCGCCCCCGTCTCCGCATCAAAGCTGTGTCCGGGGAATTTCTCTGCCAGGGCGGCCCGGAATTCCCGGCAGATATCTGCCGCCATCCCGGCTTCGGCCTGCGGGCTGGCCTGGCAGGAGAATGAGATATCGGCCGCCATGATACGCCCTCCGAAACCGAGCGTCGCAACGCAGATCACTGCCATACCTGTCCGGACGGCTGGCCAGGAGAGCAGACTGTTCATGACAGCACAGGTCTTTCCACAGACACACCGGGATATGGTGCATTGAAGCAATCTTAATACATCCGCAGAGCCGCGCAACTGAGTGTTTGGGCTCCGCAGGGCAGGTCTTCCTGCCTTGTGCCCGCCGCCCGCGCGGCGCCCGGCTTCTGCCGGCCGGAAAGCGGCGGGCGGCGATGCGGGGCTTTCGGGCGGCCCGCCCGATGGTTCTGGCATTCGGCCGCGGCCCGGGGCCAGCCGCAGCAGGGCCGGGTATGGCTGTCCTGTTGCCACGGCCCTTGGCCGGGACCCGCAGCAGCCCTGCCCACCGCCGTGTCAGCAAGCTGCGATCCGGTCCGATGATCTGCTCGCCATGCCGGAAAACATCTGACGTCATCTGGACTGCGCGATGCGGTCCCCAGATGCCGCGCGACATTCGACATGGGCCATAGCGCGCGTCGCAGAAACCGCGCCGCATCCCGCACTCCACGTGGACCATCCGGCACCACGCGTGATGCAGGCGGCACGCGCCATCTGCCATGTGCCAGAACCCGTGTTGCAGGGCGCGCAGAGCACGGTCCAAAGGGCGCGATGCGCGGTGCAGGGAACTTGGGGCGCGTTGCATTGAGCGCCTTGCGCGCTGCATTTGCCAAAGGACGTAAAATCGACCCCAGAGGCCGATTTTCTACATTGAGTACAAGCCCTTGATGCCTTCTCCGCTTGTGCCGGGAGAAGGCGGGCTTGTACGAAGTTGGCAAGAAATAGGAGCGTTAACTTCAAAATGGCCAAGGCCCGACGACTGTCCGAGGAAGAGCGTCTTCGCATCGCCCGAGAGCGTTCAGAAGGTGTGTCTGCGGCCGATCTGTCGTTGCGCTATGGGGTCAGTCTGAAATCGGTCTACAATGCCGTTCATCACGCGCAGGGGCGGGGTGTTTCGAACGGCAGCAGGGATCGGGTGATCGGCCTGCGGCTCAGCGGAGCGGAACTGCGCGGGTTCGATGCCGCGCTTTCACTCAGGGGTATCGCACATCGTGCTGATGCCCTTCGATGCCTGGTGATGGCCGCAGACGGATTTCTCGCCCCGGACGAGCCCATGGCAGAAGAGTTGCGCGGCCTTT
The DNA here is from genome assembly GCF_049445895.1 of Neotabrizicola sp. VNH66. Lineage (NCBI taxonomy): Bacteria > Pseudomonadati > Pseudomonadota > Alphaproteobacteria > Rhodobacterales > Paracoccaceae > Neotabrizicola > Neotabrizicola sp. VNH66. The sequence continues at coordinate 15,172 of NZ_JBMSDW010000029.1, read as the reverse complement.
GCGCGGCGCTGAACCGGGTCGGCAACAACATCAACCAGATTGCCCGCCGCCTGAATGAGGGCCGGATCAGGGGGGAGGGGGCGGCTCTTTCCGTGCCGGAACGGTCCGAGATCCGGGCTCTCGCGGGGGTGGTCTTCGATCTGTCCGACCAGATCCAGGAGCTGGCGCGCAACCGGCGACGGGCACTGGAGCTGGAGGTCTGCCGGGCGCTGGCGCCCCTGGTGGCGGAGGGTCGGGAGGGCGGCCATCACATCAGCCAGGACCACCGCATGCTCCGCTGAGCAGGAATGTCGCAACATCCGATAATGCAAACTTATCGGATGTTATGTGGGAATGACAGCTGCGGCGGATAATGGGCGACCTGTGGTTACAAACCGCCGCCCTCTCTGGTCCGGAGAGGGGTTCTGCCGCCGGGTCCGTGCCTCAGGCCAGCAGCTGCCGCAACCGGGCCAGTCCCCGGGACAGCAGCCCTGCCGCGATGTCCGGGCTTTCCGCCTCGGCGTAGAGCCGGAATTCCGGCGCATTGCCCGAGGGGCGCATATGCAGGATCCGGCCCGAGGCAAGGGTCAGCCGCAGTCCGTCGGTGCGGTCGATCCGGTCGGTCAGAGCCTCGTCCATCGCGGCCGGGAAGGCGGCCAGCGCGGCGGGATCGCTCTCGAACCCGGCCAGAAGCGCGCGGGAGCGTTCCACCGGAATTTCCTCCAGCCGGTCGGCGGCGGTGAAGCGCGGCGGCTCTGCCGCGACCAGCGCCGCCAGCCCGCCTGCGGCCCGCGCCCGCGACAGGGGCGCCACCATGGGCAGCAGGCTGTCGCGGGTGGCAAGGGGCGGCAGCGGTCCGGCGGGGCCCTGCGCGGCAAAGCCCAGAAGGAAGCCGCCGTTCGCCTCATAGCCCACGACCGCGGCCGCCGGATCTTCCGCTTCCATCCCGGCGATCACGAAGGGAGAGCCGATTTTGGTCCGGGCCACGCGGGCGAATTTCCCGCCCGCCTCGACCCCGGTGTTGGAGCTGACGGGCGTGACCACCGCCGTGGCCCCCAGAACCGCCGCCGTGATCTGGCCCAGAATGTCGCCGGGAATGACCTGTCCCGTGGCATCGGTGAGGAGCGGCCGGTCGCCGTCGCCGTCGGTCGACAGGATCGCATCCAGCCCCTGTCCGGCCGCCCATTCCGCCAGCGCCGTCCGCGCCTCGGGGCTGACCGCCTCGGTGTCCACGGGGATGAAGACATCCGACCGGCCCAGCTCCACCGCCGTGCCGCCAAGCGCGCGCACCGTCTCCATAAGGAGGTCGCGGCTGACGGCCGAATGGCTCCAGACGCCAAGGCGCAACCCGGCCAGCGCCTGCGGACCGAAGGCCGTCCCGTAGCGCGCGACCCATTCCGCGCCCGCGCTGGTGTTGATCACGGTTTCCGGCCCGGTCCGGCCCGCAGGGGGGCGGCCAAGGGCGGCCAGGATCGCGGCCTCATGGATTTTGGCGATCTCGCCCTGCGGCAGATAGAATTTGAGCCCGTTGCGGTCCGCCGGAATATGGCTGCCGGTCACCATGACCGCCGCGGCCCCGGCGCGCATCGCCGCCAGCGCCAGCGCCGGCGTCGGCACATCGCCGCAATCCACCGTGGCCAGCCCCTCGGCCCGGGCCGCGGCGATGACCACGCGGGCCAGATCGGGAGAGGAGGGCCGCAGATCGCGCCCGACCCACAGCCCGGTGCCGGTGGGGCAGGCCGCGATGAAGGCGCGGATATGGTCGGCCACCAGATCTTCGGTCAGTTCCGTGACCAGTCCGCGCAACCCGCTTGTGCCGAATTTCGGTGCCATAAACCGCTCCTTCCAGAATGCCGCGCCAGAAGTAGCAGATCAGGACGGGCGTGCAATCGCCGACCGGCCGGCAGGGGGCCGGGGCGCGGGGACCGCCTTATCCTTTCCTAAGGACTTGGCTGCTACACGGGCTTCGTGCACCGGCCGGGGCATTTTCCGGCAAAGGAGAGGCTTTTCTGTGCGTGTTGATCATCATATCTGGGCGGACCTTCTCCGCAATCCGGGGGCCGCCGCCGGCAGAACGGCGCAGGATGCCCTCCTCCGGGCTGCGGCCGGCCCGGCAGATGGCGGCAAATCCGGGTCCGCAAACGGCGCCCCGATCCTTGAACAGCAGGCCGGGGATCCCGGGAAGGCAGGGGGTGTCACTGACCATGACAGGGCGGCCATCCGTCTGAACAGCACCCTGGACGGCGGTGCCGGCAATGACCTGATCTATGGCGGCGATGGCGACAACACGATCTATGGCGGCACCGGCAATGACACCATCTACGGCGGTGAGGATCGCGATGAAATCCATGGCGGCCCCGGAAGGAACCTGCTCTTCGGCAATGGCGGTGCCGATTTCATCCTCGGGGGTGATCAGGGCGATCTGATCAACGGCGGCGACGGTCATGACACGATCCGTGGCGGCGCCGGGGCCGACACGATCTACGGCGGATCTGGCCATGACAATATCGGCGGGGGCGGGGGCGATGACCTGATCTATGGCGTCAGCGGGTCGAATGTCATCTGGGCCGGGGCCGGCAATGACACGGTGCAGGGCGGCAGCGGGTCCGACACGATCTATGGCGGGGCGGGCGTCAACCAGCTCTTCGGCAATGACGGCAACGACCTGATCTACACCAGCCCGGGCGGGGGGCTGACCGGCGGCGGCGCGGGCAATGACACGATCTATGGCGCCGAGGGCGCGGATACGCTCTATCTGGGCTTCGGCGACGATTTCGCGGGCGGCGGCGGCGGCAATGACCTGATCTTCGGCGGCGCCGGGAACAACCGCATCTATGGCGGGACCGGGGATGACACGATTGTCGCGGGCACCGGCCGGGATGTGATGACCGGCAGCCCCGGGGCCGATCATTTCATCTTCAACTCGGCCGCGCATATCGGCATCGGCGCCGCCCGCGACGTGATCACCGATTTCGAGACCGGCCTCGACCGGATCGACCTGCGCGCGCTCGGCACCAGCCTCAGCACCACCGGCGGCCTGACCGGCGGCGGCACGGCCTCGTTCTATTATTACGCGGCCGGCGGCCTGCTGATCGGAGATCAGAACGGAGACGGAATGCCCGACTGGGTGCTCCAACTGGTGGGAAATCCGACAGTGGCCGCGACGGATTTTCTGCTCTGATCCGAAGCAACCCCAAGGCTTCAGTCTGCCCCGAACAAGGGCAGGAGTTAGGTTCCGGCCCTCATTGATCGTCAAAGCCAGAACGTGACGACTGCGGGGAGTGCTGAGCGGAATAGTCTGTATCAATCGCACAGGCTTTTGGCGGTCCTGTCGTGACGGCCCTCCGCTCCGCTCAAGCCTGTTTCTGCATCGCGGAGGCCAGAAGGCCGGTGCGGTCCTGCCGGGTCAGGGCATCTGCGGTGGCACGGAACATCTCGGCATTGTCACGAAGGAACTTCGTGATCTTCACGCTTTGGCTGGTAAAGGGATCCTGCCGCGCCTTGAAGAGGGTACCCTGATTGCGCCGGAACGCCTCAATGCGCGCCTGCACATCCGGCGACAGGTTGGGCAGCATCGGCTCCAGTGCCTGAAGCACGGCCTCCGGCGTCTTGCTATAGGGGACGATCCTGCAGGTTTGCGGATGCTGGCGTGCCGCTTCGGCCCATTTGTCGACAAACCCCAGGACATAGGGCGTCTTCTCCTCCAGCCATGCTTTCAGGGTTGCCACCGGGGGCAGGGTGCCCTCCTCATCAAGAATGCGATAGGCAGAGCGGACGACATGAGGTCCATGGGCGAAACTGATCTTATGCGTTCCGATCCCGTTTTGTTGCAATAAGCTGCTTCGCAGATACAGCACGTGCAAAGTCCACCATGACGTCAACAGATACAGCGGATCGCGCAGCAGGATCAGGCGGCGGATCGGGCCGCCAGGAGGAAAGACCGGATCGGTCAGATCGAAATCATGGGACTTCAGCATGCGCAGAAGCGGCACCTCCGGTACCTCTGTGGCATAGCCCGTCACGGCGCAGGGCATCTGTCCACAGCACCCCGGTTCGTTGTACCATTCGCAAAAACTGAAGTGCTCGCGCAGCAGGCTTTCAAACGTGTTGCGCATGAAATGCAGGCCCGTTCTGGGCAGGGATTTCACATCGAGATAGATAAATCGTGCCTGACGGGCCGGATCGAGCGCGCTGTAGACATCCAGTGCCGACTGCGAGAATTTCGGCGGTTTCTTCGCCGCAGAAGGAGCCTGTCCCGTCGAAGGCAGGGTTTCAGTAATAACCTTGCGCAGCAGGCTCAATTGACCTTCCAGACGCGCTACGGTTGCAGTATCCGCGCCGGCCGGTTCGCCCCGGATCAACCCCAGTTCCTGTTCCAGCCCTGCTGCCGCATCGGGTAAAAGCCCCATCCGGGCCAGTTCGCGGACCCGGCGGCTGCGTGCAACAAGCGGCACATCGGCATGGGGCTGCACCAGGCGGATTGCCGTCTCGAAATGGGGCAGCGGGTCTTCCTCCAGTGCGGCTGCAACACGTGCCAGACTGTTCTGCGCGGCCGACAGCAGGACCCGTGCCGTCATATCGCGGCTTGCCCCCCAGGCCACCGCCTGCCGGGCCAGAGCCCGCGCCTGCTCTATCTCGCCGGAATGGCTATGGGCTGCCGCGAGGATCAGGGCCAGTTTGGCCCGGTCAGGATCGGCTGCGATCTGCGCCGCATCAAGGTCCAGAACGCTTTCCCAGTCGCCATGTTCCCAGCGGGCCCGGACCCGTGCCAGAACCGGATGGGCATGGCCCTCCGGCTCCGGCGCAACCATGATATCCTCCTGCCGGGCCACAGGCGGCAGCAGGACGATAGGCTCAGGGGCCAGGCCGTTTTTCTTCTTTTTCTTGTTTTTCTTTGGTTTTTCAGACGATTTCTTACTCAAAGGGTTTCTCCCCGCAGCAGAAGATCCTTGATCAGATCAATCTGCCCTTCGGCACGGCGGAGATCGTTGTGGGCCAGTTGAAGGCGATGTTCCAGATCGGCCTGACGCTTCTGCCTCTCCTGCACGTCCTTGCGCAGGAGATTGGCCTCCTCTTTCGTCTTCCCGGCCGCCGCTTCCAGCTCGCCGATCCGGGCATGACGCCAGTCGGCCTTCTCGCTGATCTCTTTCAGCTGTGCCTTCAGCGCAGCAACTTCCTGCCGGGCTTTTACTGCTTCGACCTCCAGTTCTGTGATACGGGCCTCCTGCGCCTTGGCCTGTGCCTCGGCTGCGGCCTGTGCCTCCTGTGCCTCGGCTCCCAGCTCGCCGATGCGGCTTTGATGTCCCCTGGCCTGGTCACGCAGTGCTTTGAGCTGTATCTCGGCCTCCTGCCGGGCCTTGGTCGCTTCGGCCTCCAGTTCCGCGATCCGGGTCTGACGCCAGTCGGCCTTGCCGCTGAGCTCTTTCAGCTGCGTCTTCAGAGCCGCAGCCTCCTGCCTGGCTTCGGCCACCGTGGCCTGCGCTTCGGTCAGGGCAGCTTTCTGTGCCTCGGCCTCCTGCCGGGCCTTTGCCGCCTCGGCCTCCAGTTCTGCGATGCGGGCCTGCTGCGCCTTGGCCTGAGCCTCGGCCGCAGCCTCCGCCTTCCGGGTGGCAGCTTCCAGCTCGCCGATGCGGTTTTGACCCGCCTCGACCTTGTCGCGGAGCGCTTTGAGCTGCGCGTCGGTCTCTGCCTGTGCCTTCTGAGCGGTGGTTTCCAGTTCGCCGATGCGGGCCTGTTGTGCCCCGGTCTCGGCCTGTGCCTGCTGGGCCGCCGCTTCCAGTTCCGCGATCCGGGTCTGACGCCAGTCGGCCTTGCCGCTGAGCTCTTTCAGCTGCGTCTTCAGAGCCGCAGCCTCCTGCCTGGCTTCGGTCACGGTGGCCTGCGCTTCGGTCAGGGCAGCTTTCTGCGCCTCGGCCTCCTGCCGGGTCTTTGTCGCTTCGGCTTCCAGTTCAGCGATCCGGGCCTGCAGCGCCCCGGCCTGAGCCTCGGCCTCGGCCTTCGTCTTCTGGGCGGTAGCTTCCAGTTCGCCGATCCGGGTCTGACGCCAGTCGGCCTTGCCGCTGACCTCTTTCAGCTTCGCCTTCTGCGCCTCGGTCTCCTGCCGGGCTTCGGCCAGCTGTGCCTGCGCGGCGCTCAGGGCGGATCCCTGCGCTTCGGCCTCGGCCTGCGCCTTCCCGGCGGCGGCTTCCAGCGCGGCGATACGCTCCTTTGCCTGTTTCAGCGCCCGGCCGTTCGGGTCGGCCCGGAAGGTCAGGACCGGCCAGTCGGGATCGGAGGTGTCGCTGTCTTTCAGGACGAACCCCGCCTCTTCGATGCGGGTCTGCAGCGCGGAGCGCGGCTCCGCCCCCTCATGCAGGGCCACTTCGCCGCAGCGCAGGGTCAGACCGGCCAGCCGTTCCAGCAGCCCCGCCGCGGCAAGGCCTTGCAGGATCTCCGCCTCATCTCCGGGGGCGGCGATCCGGATCGTGACCGGGTCCGGCAGATCGCCGGCCTGTTTCAGCAGTTCGGCGCCGTCGATCTTGCGCAGCTCCTGCTGTGCAACCTCGCGCAATCCCGGCAGCAGGCTCCGCATCTCGGCATTGGCCGGACGCAGGCTGTTCATCTCGCTCAGGTTCATGACGCGCAAAACCGCGGTGCCATTTGCGGCCCCGAGCGCAACGGGATGCAGGCTGATCCCCGATTGTCCGTCCGTCGCTTTGGAAAGCGCGCGGGACAGACCCGTTTCGGGCTGAATCAGCACGATCCTTGCTGCATGTGCATAATGCTGCAATTCATCGGGCCGGGCCCCGACGACAATAAGAGTGCCCTGGGGGTCTGACGGAGTGCTGTTCGTCATTACGGTCCTGACTGCGATCGCTACTGTACCTGCCTTATATAACAGCACAATCTTCTCAGGGAAGCGCGCTGCAGGGCAATACATAAAAACGGGTGGCACAGCCACCCGTTCCGGGCCGGTGTCCGGTGGCCTCAGGCCACGGCGAGGATGGCCTCAAGGGTCGCATCGGCGACGCGCTGCCGTTCTTTCTGGATCGCCTGCGCATCTCCGAACAGCGCGGCCAGCCGGGCGCATGTGCCAAGCCAGGTTCCGGCAAAATCCGCATCCGGCACGAATTGGGCAATCCGGGCCGCCGCCTCTTTCTGGGTCAGGCCATGGCAGTTCAGCATGCTGTCCTGCGGCACGAGTTCAAAGATCCGGTGTTTCGGCCCGGCCCAGTAGACGGGAACGGCCCCCACGGCAAAAGCGTCAAAGATCTTTTCGGAGATATAGAGCCGCTGATGCACATTCTCGACCGCAGAGAGGATCCGTGTCCGGCCATCCAGCTGGGCCAGCTTGTCCAGATGCCAGTCCGGCAGATCCTGACGCGGCTTCTCGGCCCCCCAGCCCTTGCCCACCCGCAGAACATTGGGGCCTTCTGCCGCCTCGGCCAATTCCGTCCGGTAGGCGCTGAGGCCGGCCACATCGCGCTCGGGGAAGATATTGGCATAGGCGCTGCCCTTCCGGCTTTCGGCAAAGAAGGCCGCGGAAATCGGCGCCCGGTTCCAGCGGTCCAGCAGGGCCTGCGGGCTGACCGTGCGGAACCGCGCCATCATATTGGCATAGCGGACGGCATAGGTTTCGCTGGTCAGCACGAAATAGGGGATGCGCTCGAATTCATAGATATCCGAGGTTTCATGGCCAAGGAACGCATAGTCGATATTCACGCCCTTGACCGAAATCTTGCCCGCGCGTCCGGTGAACGGCCCGCTCCAGGTGATGTCCCACAGCGGCTCTTCGGACAGGACCGCGATCTTCGGCTTTTTTGCCGATTTCAACAGCGGCTGCAGCGTCTCGATATTCTCGCGCAGATCGATGTTGAACCCGGTCACCAGCACATCGGCCTTTTCGGGAGTGTTCACGGTTTCCAGCCGCTCGCCCACCAGACGGCGGATCGGCGCATAGCTGAGCGGGGTCCGCTTCGCATGGCGGCCGAAGAAGCCGATCTTCGGGGCGGCCTTGCGCTGCACCGCGGGGCGCGCCAGCGCGGCCGGCTGCGGCACCACCCGGGCGGCATGGGCGCTGACCGCATCATAATGCTTGGCCAGCCCCGCATCGTCCGGCAGCGCTTCGCGGGCCTTGCGCAGGGCCGCCGCAAGCGACGGATCGGCCGCGATGCGCCCGCGGGTAACTGCCGGATTCAGCAGCAGTTCCCCGGCGCAGGTCAGCAGCAGTTCCGTGCCCTCCTGCTCTGCCATGGCCCGGGCCATACCCTCGCCCGCCGCGTCCGTGGCAGGACGATCGGCATGGGAGAGAAGGAAGGCCTGCACATCGGTGACAAAGCTCTGCGGTCCGTAGAGCAGCCAGATCTGCCGCATGGCATGACGCATCTGCGCCAGCTTTTCGGGATCTGCGGCAATCTCGGCCAGCCGGTCAGGCAGGGCCTTGATGGCTTCGGGGGTTTCCTTGCAGAACACAACCGCATTTTCCCACAGCCGCGGATCCCCCGGCGGCGCCCAGGTATCGGCCAGGATTACCGGAATGGACCCGGCTCCGAGGCTTTCCCACAAGCGGATGGAGTTCGGCCCCGACCCTGCCGGGCAGAGAGAGAAGGTGCTTTGCAGCAGTGACTTGCGGAACTGGTCAGAGGCGTCGCCGTCCGTAAGCGCCGCGGCATCGGCGACATTCGCACTGAGATTGACCTGAAGGTCATAGACCACCTTCTGGTAATGCCAGTTTTCACGCCCGATGATCAGGCCGCGCGGATGGTCTGCCAGAAAATCCAGAACCCAGTTTCTGGCTTCGGTGAGATAGTATTTATTGGCGCGGGCGCCGATAAAGGAGAAAAGATACTTCCGTGGTTCCATATCCGATTCCGGGGCGGATTCGGGCAATGCTTCCTGAATCTGGACCGGGAAAAGCGGAAACGGCAGAAGGCGCGGATCAGCCGTACCCGACCGGGCCTCAGCAACATTTTCATTCGTTGCATGAGACCAGAACACATCCTGAATACCGGCCTGCCGGAACAGATCAAGATAAAGATGTCCGTGGATATGCTGACAGACCGTCACTTTCTTTACGCCTGCGGGAAGGCGGCTGCAAAACTGTTCGAATCTGTCGAGGTGAAGGTCCCGATCCTTGGCTTTGTTGTGCAGTTTGTCGATCAGTGTTGCCCAAGGGTAGGCCACATAAAGAATACCCTCCGGAAGATTGGCCTGACCGGCGGCAATGCGGTGATAGGCATGCTGCTCGGTAATGGCCGGAAACTGCCAATCCGCATCAAGCGCTATCAGACCCGGAGCCGTCTTGAGAAGCGGAGCTATACTCGGGAATTCCAGATTCTTCGTATCCACCGGTTCAAAGGTCAGCGACTTGCCATCGGCAATCGTTTTGACCGGCGCTTTCGGTCTTTTTGACCAGGCGGGTTGTTTGCCCATGACAGCCTGCCAGCGGTGGGCTGCAAAGCTGTCGACGTTTTCCTCGATGATCGCGAAAGTGCTGCCTTGTGCGGCCTTGATCCGGCGCCGCGTCACCGGGGCGGCGGCACAGTAGCGCTCAAACTCTTCTCGCCTGACCGAACTTGAAGAAACCTGAGCGATTTCCGCGAAATACTTGTCGCGCTGACTTGCGGAAAGCTGCCCGTCTGTGATGCGGAACCCGCCGATCTGTGCGGTGGTCTGTGCAAAGCCCGCCTTCGTGGCCATCAGACGCCAGAGATTCCAGTCCCCCGCAAGTTTCATCGGCGCAATGGTCTTTGCGGGATCAACCGCCTGCCAGAGCCATTTGCGGAAGAACGTGCCTTCCTGCTGCAGATAATCCCAATGCGTTCCGTCACACAAACCGGACCGCAACGCTTCGCGCGGGATCGGCCGGTCAAAAGTGACGGTCACCATATCATTGCGGATGATGCAGACCGCGCCCCCGAACCATGACAGCTGTGCAGGGGTAAACTGATGCTCCATCGCTGCCGCAAAAGCCAGGGCTCCGGGCATCAGAATGTCATCGGCATTGATCCAGGTCATGAAGGCATTCGTCGGGGCATCGACCCGGCTGAAACCTGTCGTCAAAGCGTCATACATTCCCGTATCCTGCTCGGATACGAAGGTGAATCTGATTCCTTGACACTGCCGGACGAAGGCGCCGCTTTGCAGGCGCTGTTTCCATTCCTGGATTCGTTCCAGCGTGCCATCGGTCGAACCGCCGTCCTGGATATGGTAGCGGATACGGAAGTCACCCGCTTGGGACAGCACACTCATAATCGTACGGTCAATAGTCGCCACGGCATTCATGCAGGGCGTTACGATATAGACGGTGGTGGTCATGTAAAATCCAATCGGACATGCATCGGGAGGCGGCCAGACAATGTGGCGATGAATGCTGCGCTTCGTCTAGCAACCCCACCACAAGGCCGCAACCGCTGTTTCCGGGTATAGCCTGCTTGTGTATTCATCGTATGTTGCCCAGGTGGCGGGCAGTTGCTATGGCTGCGTCCAAGCACATCTTGCCTTCCACGCAGGCGGTACCTCTCGGGACGGGCGGGGCTGGCAACATGTTCCGGATGCGTTCTTCCAACCAGGATTTGACATGACAAAGACGGCTTTGATCACGGGCATAACCGGGCAAGACGGTTCCTATCTTGCTGAATTTCTTCTAAAAAAGGGCTACGAGGTCCATGGCATCAAGCGGCGGGCCTCGTTGTTCAACACCCAGCGTGTGGACCATATCTATCAGGATCCGCACCTCGATAATGCCCGGTTCAAACTGCATTACGGCGACCTGACCGACACCTCGAACCTGACCCGGATCCTGCAGGAAGTGCAGCCCGACGAGGTCTACAACCTGGGGGCCCAGAGCCATGTGGCGGTCAGCTTCGAGGCACCGGAATATACCGCCGATGTCGACGGAATAGGCACTTTGCGTCTTCTTGAGGCAATCCGCTTTCTTGGCCTGGAAAAAAAGACGCGCTTCTACCAGGCCTCGACCTCGGAGCTCTACGGCCTCGTGCAGGAGATTCCGCAGCGCGAGACGACGCCCTTCCACCCCCGCTCGCCCTATGCCGTGGCGAAGATGTATGCCTATTGGATCACGGTGAACTACCGCGAGGCCTATGGAATCTATGCCTGCAACGGCATCCTGTTCAACCACGAGTCCCCGCGCCGCGGCGAGACCTTCGTGACCCGCAAGATCACCCGCGGCCTGTCGAACATCGCCCAGGGGCTGGAAAAGTGCCTCTACATGGGCAACATCGACTCGCTGCGCGACTGGGGCCACGCCAAGGACTATGTGCGCATGCAGTGGATGATGCTGCAGCAGGACGTGGCCGACGATTTCGTCATCGCCACCGGCGTGCAGTATTCGGTGCGTGAATTCATCAGCTGGACGGCCGCGGAACTGGGCATCACGCTGGAATTCACCGGCACCGGCGTGGACGAGATCGCCACGGTCACCGCCGTCACCGGCGACAAGGCCCCGGCGGTCAAGGTCGGGGATGTGCTGATGCGCATCGACCCGCGCTATTTCCGCCCCGCCGAGGTGGAAACCCTGCTGGGCGATCCGACCAAGGCCAAGGAAAAGCTGGGCTGGGTGCCGGAAATCACCGCGCAGGAAATGTGCGCCGAAATGGTGGCCGCAGATCTCAAGGTCGCCCAGCGTCATGCATTGCTAAGATCACATAACATGGAAGTGCCGATCGCTGTGGAGCGATAGCGGACACCGCATCGGAAGGCGTAGGAAGATCAACCACCTAAGAAGCTGAAGAAATCGGAGGGGCGGCGGTGTAGGCCTTGTTTCATTAATGAGGAACCCGCCCCGATCCCCTCAATAGGAGCTAGGACAGATAGTAATGTTGATTTCAATGGGGAGCAATTGCTACGTCAGCTGGACTTTCCGCAAAGTCGGCCTGCAGAATGGCTCCTATCCACTTGACTGGGTGAACACCTTCCGATTCGGCGGCGCGATACGCTTCCTCCAAGATTTTGGGCCTACACTCTTCAACCACCTCACTCCTTCGGAGCGAGAGCCGGACCGTGGCAAGCCCAACATCTACGCGCTGGATGAATATATGATCCGGCTACCTCACGAACACGATGTGACGCCTGATATTACTCGCAGTGAGATTGCGGAAAAATACAGCCGTCGCATGGGGCGTCTCAAAGAGGTTTGCCGCACCACCCCCCACGTGATATTTGTCCGAGCCGTGGCTGAGCGTTGCTACGACCTGCCGAATGAGACTGCGTCGGAGTACAGCAGTGAGCAATTCGCCGTTGCAGATTCTTTGTTGCAGGAATTGTGCGGGGGTAGGCACTTCACCCTGCTCCTGTTGCATGGCAGCAAGGGCTATTTTGATAATGTAGCCCCCCACCCTCGGATACGAACCGCTCATCTCGGGCTGCCTTTTGAGAATGGGTTTTTCACGGCAAACGCAAGGCTACCACAGAAGCAGCAAGCATTTGACATCTTCAGCGAAGCTCTCACGCCGTTGGCTCATGCGCGCAGTAGTGAAGAAGCAACCGCCTGTCTGCGGCACCCTGTTTTCAAAGGTGCAGCAGTCAGCCTGAAAGGGATGTTTAGTGACTAAGATCTATATTGCCGGTCATCGCGGCATGGTGGGAGGCGCCATCCTGCGCCGGCTCGAGGCCCGCAAGGCAAACGGCGTGGCGCTTGACCTGATCACCCGCACCCATGCCGAGCTGGATCTGACCAGCCAGGCGGCGGTGCGGGATTTCATGCAGGCCGAAAAGCCCGATGTGGTCATTCTGGCCGCCGCCAAGGTGGGCGGCATCCACGCCAACAACACCTATCCGGCCGACTTCATCTATGAAAACCTGATGATCGAATGCAACGTGATCCATCAGGCCTTCGCCGCCGGGGTCACGCGGCTTCTGCAGCTCGGCTCGTCCTGCATCTATCCCAAGGCCGTGCCGCAGCCGATGCGCGAGGATGCGCTGCTGACCGGCACGCTGGAATCCACCAACGAACCCTATGCGGTGGCCAAGATCGCCGGCATCAAGCTGTGCGAAAGCTACAACCGCCAGCATGGCACCGATTACCGGTCTGTCATGCCGACCAACCTTTACGGGCCGGGCGACAATTTCCACCCCACCAACAGCCATGTGCTGCCCGCGCTGATCCGCCGCTTCCACGAGGCGGCGCAATCGGGCGCCGAGGTGGTGACGATCTGGGGCAGCGGCACGCCGATGCGCGAATTCCTGCATGTCGATGACATGGCCGAGGCCTCGCTCTTCGTGCTCGACCTGCCCAAAGAGGTCTATGAGGCCAATACCCAGCCGATGCTGAGCCATATCAACGTCGGCTCGGGCAGCGATGTCAGCATCGCGGGACTGGCCGGGATGGTGGCCGAGACGACCGGATTCCGCGGGCGGATCGCCTTTGACATCACCAAGCCCGACGGCACGATGCGCAAGCTGATGGATGTGGGGCGGCTGAAGGCGATGGGGTGGCAGGCCCGGATCGGCCTGCAGGAGGGCATCGCCGGAACCTACGCCTGGTACCGGGAACAGGAAAGTGTCCGGGCCACATGATTCACGGCACGATCAACGCCGGCCCGGACTTCCGGCAGCGGATGGCTGACCGCCTGGCGCGGTGGTACCGGGGGGCGGATCCGCACCCCGACCCCGCCCGGCAGAAACGGCGGCGCGAGACGGCGGCGCTGGTGAACAAATCGCTGATGCATGACTATGCCCGTGCCCGCAACATCCCCCTGCCCCGGCTCTATGCCGCGGCGCAGGATGTCGCGGCGCTGGATTTTGCCAGCCTGCCCGAACATGTGGTGATCAAGCCGAACAATTCGGCCGACAGCGATTGCGTGATGGTGTTCGGCGATGGGGTCGAGCATTTCTCGGGCCGTAGCGTCCTGCCGTCGCAGCGCGCCGCCTTCGTGCGTGAAGCCTTCGCGAAGGGCCGCTTCCTGAACCATCAGACCCTGATCCTGGCCGAGGAATTCCTGCGCGACCACGATCCGGCCTACCGCATTCCGCGCGATTACAAGATCTACGTCGCCGGCGGACAGGCGCATGTCATTCTGGTGGTGGACCGCAACCACCCCCGGGGTCAATATCGGCAGAGCTTTCACCGCCCCGACTGGACGGTGATCACCGATGCCTTCCAGACCGCGCATCTGCCCGGCCCGCCCTCGCCGCCGCCCGCCCGCCTGCCCGAGCTGATCGGCCTGGCCGAACGGATCGCCGCCGACATTGGCTGTTTCATGCGGCTGGATTTCTACATCACCCCCGACCGGGTGGTCTTTGGCGAATTCACCCCCTACCCTGATGCCGGAACCGGCTACACCCGCTTCGGCAATCATATGTTGTGCAACCTGATGAACGAGTTCCCCGATGAGTTCTGATGCATGGCAGATTCATATATACGGGCTCTGATGATGTGACCGCCCCCCGACGGCATCGATGTGCCAAGATGGGTCTGTGAGGCTCCACAAAGGAGGACGGTCATGTCGGAGATTACCACGGTCGGGCTCGACCTGGCGAAGAATGTGTTCCAAGCGCACGGCGCTGATCTGTCTGGTCGTGCCGTGCTGCGCAAGAAGCTGAGACGGGATCAGGTTCTGGCGTTTTTCGGCCAGCTGTCGCCGTGCGTCGTGGCGATGGAAGCCTGTGGCGGCGCGCATTTCTGGGACCGTGAGATCGGTAAGTTGGGACATGAGGTGCGGCTCATCCCGCCGGCCTACGTCAAGCCTTTCGTCAAACGGCAGAAGAATGATGCTGCGGACGCCGAGGCGATCTGCGAAGCGGCCCTGCGTCCGACGATGCGCTTCGTGGCCGTGAAGAGTGAGGAGACCCAGGGGGCGGCGATGGTTTTTCGCATTCGCGAGCTTCTGATCCGGCAGCGCACGCAGGCGATCAATGCCCTGCGCGGCCATCTGGCCGAGTTCGGGCAAATCGTGCCGCAGGGTGCGGCCAACGCGGCGTGTCTGATCGCCATGGTCGAGGACCCGGACAGTGGCTTGCCTGTCGATGCCATTGCCACGCTGCAGATCTTGGTTGCAGCCCTCACCCGTCTCGAGACAGAGATCGGCACGCTTGATGCCGAGATCGCCCGTCGGGCCAAGGAGAATGGTATGCGCCGTCTCTGCCCCATTGATTTTGCGCGTGTTCTATCGCGGCCGCAGCCTTCAGAAGGAGGGTTGAAGCTGGAGGAGCGCGCGGATGCCGGATGGTGGAGACGGATTTGTCGGTCGCTGCG
>NZ_JBMSDW010000028.1:0-37331 GCF_049445895.1 Neotabrizicola sp. VNH66 | reverse complement strand
TATCCCCGAACCGGGATCTGCTGCACCGCATCCCCCTTGAACGCGTCGCTGTAGTTGCTCGTCCCCATCTCGGCCTCCTTGCCTCAAAGCTAGGGCGCAAAGCGTCTACAAATCTAGGCGCACCTCACCCCGACAAGGATTCGGTCCAGCCGCACCGCTTTCTTCTCAAGGGCTGCGAGATTGAAGCGTGTCCAGGCATCCTTGACCTCGTCCGCGACCGCGGCAGCGACATGGCTCGCCGCCTTCAGCGTGACATCGGCACGCTCCTGCGAGTTTATCGTCAGCGCTGTCCGAAGCATTCCTTTCCGGAGGGCGGGCGCATTCGTCAGCGGCTGCAATGGCAGGCTCGCGATTTGACCGCGTTGCGTGATCCTGATGTGATCCCCGTCCAGCTCCATTGTGCGGAAAGACCTCCCAAAGGGGTCAAGGAGGAAACCAAGGAAGGGGCGTTGTTGCAGTCGAATCAATGAAAGGGGCCTCGTCGTCGCGTCCTTTCAGCTTGTGCTGCGACCAGCTTGAACTGCAACGTGCGAGTGCTGAGGCGGTGGTTTGGCATTCGATGGCTTCAGGGACCTTCATGCGCCGAAATCACACACTGTTTTGTGTGAGCTTTGATGACAGTCGGCTAACGGCAACGCCAATTGATGACAGTTTGATCCTGTATTCTGTCATCAAAGCATTTTGAGATGCACTTCGTGGCGTCAGGTTCGAGACCTATCAAGCTCATGCGGAGATTAGCGCTCATATTCTCCGCATATCTTACGGCGCTTAGTCTTGCACACGCGGAGAATGCGGAGCACAATCACCGCACCGGATGCGGAGATTGTAATGTACGTTTGGGAACAAGAAGACTGGCCAAGGCTGAGCTGGCAGGATGGCAGCATTGCCGCGCCCCTGGCTGCAGTCCGTCACGACCAAGGGCGACTGATCGGCCGTATGGAAGCGCTGGGCTTCAAGCTGCGCGAAGAGGCGGTCCTGCAGACGTTGACGCAGGACGTCGTCAAGACAAGCGAGATTGAGGGCGAGCAGCTGGACGCCACACAGGTGCGCTCATCTCTCGCCAGACGGCTGGGCATCGACATCGGCGCCCTGCCCCCCGCAGATCGCAATATGGAAGGCATCGTCGAGGTGATGCTGGACGCGACGCGGAACTATCAGGCCGCGCTTACAGCCGAGCGCCTTTTCGGGTGGCATGCGGCGTTGTTCCCCACCGGGCGCAGCGGCATGACGAAGGTCATCGTCGGGGACTGGCGCGATGACAGCACAGTCCCGATGCAGGTGGTTTCTGGGCCCTACGGCCGGGAGAAGGTTCACTACTCGGCCCCGCCCGCACCGTGGGTCGCCGCGGAGATGGAAGCCTTCCTCACATGGTTCAACGCGCCCTTGGCCACGGATCCGGTAATCAAGGCGGCACTGGCACATCTGTGGTTCGTCACGATCCACCCTTTCGAGGACGGCAATGGCCGCATTGCCCGCGCCATCGCCGACCTGGCACTTGCCCGGTCGGAGGGGAGCTCGCAGCGGTTCTACAGCATGTCCGCGCAAATCAGGGTCGAGCGGAACGCCTACTACGACCAGCTTGAGCGCACCCAGAAGGGTGGCACGGACGTGACGTCGTGGATCCTATGGTTCCTCGACTGTTTCGGTCGTGCGATCCATGGAGCCGACGGCGTCCTGGCGTCGGTCGTCGCCAAGGGCCAATTCTGGGAGCGCGCTGCAGCGCTGGCGCTGAACGAACGCCAGATCACGGTGCTGAACCGGCTGCTCGACGGGTTCGAGGGCAAAATGACCTCGTCGAAGTGGGCGGTGATCGCCAAGTGCTCACAGGATACGGCAAACCGGGACATCGCTATACTGCTCGAGCTCGGGCTGCTGCGCAAAGGTGAGGGTGGCGGCCGCAGCACGCATTATGAGCTGGTGCTGTGACGGCCATGGCGACGATTATCCGCACCGTCGGTGGGGGCTGGTAAAACGTTGACCAGGTGTTGACAAGAATTTGGAACGACGAAAGCCGAGCGTTATGCTCGACCTTGAAGTATTTGATAAGAGGTGATTTTTTGGTTGCGGGGGCAGGATTTGAACCTGCGGCCTTCAGGTTATGAGCCGAACCTGTTGCATTTAAATCCCCCATTGATTTCAGCACCTTGCATGGCAAGCCTTTGAAATAACTTAGTCTATTCCCGGTACTCGGCGGTACTAATCGTAGTCCATCGGATTTCGGGGCCTTCGAAACGGCGCTCGCGGGTTGACCAAGCGTTGACAAGAACACCGACACATCGATCAACATCATGATCGGCTCTATTGTGGCGAGTGAGCACAGCGCCTCAGAACATGGGACACGACAGATCGGAAGCGCTCGTTGGCATCGTCATGCATGCACGTGAGCGTTGCGAAGAGAGCGGACTTGCAGGTTCATGCTCGCCCGAACTGTGCGAGAGAAGTTAGCGATCGCAGGATTGCATCTCTGACTACGTGCAGAGACGTGGCACTCCCGTATCCAACTTGCCCCAGAATGCTTCTTTCCAGGCCCACGAAGGAGTCAAACCATCTAGCAATGGTATCAAATACCTACTTCGAGAAAGTGAGTGCTGATAAGTTGGCCTCTAATTCGGGCACAAAGCATCTTTTCGATGAGAGGATTCCAATGTAGTGCGGATCAATATTGCAGCCCTTCAATCCAAGCGAATCAATATCATCATTCAAACACCCGAGCATAAGAAGTGGAAGCGCCAACATCGCATGGTCAGGATCAAATGCGTAAAGCAATCGATCCCTCCCAAGATAAGCCGCAAGGTGTCGTCGAGGCGCACTATGAAATCGGCGAAAATCTATCGGAATTTCAGGGTCTCTGAACGGAGCAACTCTGTATGATGCGATGTTTCGCCTATCTTCGAGCCACTTAAGAGGGGCTTGCGTGGCGATATCTTGAGAGATCGTCACGTCACTAGGAAGCGAGCGCGCAAACTCCGCAATAACCACAGTGTGCGAATTACCTGACTGCTTTTGAACAGCACACCCAGCCTTGGCTTCTAAAAGGTACGGTGAACTTCCGATGTAAAAGATCGATGACCCACGCAACATAAGCCGCGCGCGCGCGGCGTAGAAACACGAATAGTAAAGCTTGACCGTGGCCCAAGTGAACCGATTATCGACCACACCTTGAACACCCTCGAACAGTGAAGCCGCCGCTGCCTGCGTAAGACCGATGGCATCGTCATTCAACGCTTCCGCGAGTCGCTGGGCGTCTACGCTACCTATTGGATGAAAGGATTTAGTGCCTGCTCGGGTTAAATTTGCAATCTGCTGAGCAAGAACATCTGAGTGAAGCATCAGAACTCGTACTCATCTGCCTTTTCACCGCTCACAAAGCACTCGTCGAGCCGCGAGAATACAGCCTTCTGAGCTTCGCCACCGGCCTTTCCCGATATCTCTTTCTGCAGCAAGAGGGAGCGCTCATCCATTTCAATAGCGGAGGATATCGTTCGGATGGAAAATGACTTACTGGTCACGCAGAAGGGAACAATTCGCATTGCCAAGAATTCAATTCCACCAGCGAACCCACTCGCAAACATAAATGCGTTCTGCCGATCAAACCACAACTTGCCGTACTTATCCTTAAGCGCATTAAAGAAGTTCGAAACAACAGCGGTCTGATTTTCGAATGTGGCGAGTCCAACCTGATCGAATACACCATTCTCTTCAATTAATGGCTTAATTGATGTAACAACGGTCGAGAGAGCCACCCCACCTTTTCTTGGCTGTTCACCAGGGAACTTGATCATTCCCTCATAAGGCGCACCAATTTCGTTGAGCTCAAGAGCAATGTCACGCGCACGCGCTGCAGCCGGATCAACGATACTTTCGTCCGCAACAGCATAAAGATCAAACACCAGCGATCTGTGGACCGGCTTTTGCTCGGTGTTAATCGACAAGAAGATGTCTGCACATTCCTTGGTAGACAATCCAGTGTAGATCGCTACTGGCAACTCAAATTCCTCTAGCGCCCTGTTTTCTCTAATCGCCTCGCG
Organism: Neotabrizicola sp. VNH66; assembly: GCF_049445895.1. Lineage (NCBI taxonomy): Bacteria > Pseudomonadati > Pseudomonadota > Alphaproteobacteria > Rhodobacterales > Paracoccaceae > Neotabrizicola > Neotabrizicola sp. VNH66. Next base: position 33,303 of record NZ_JBMSDW010000028.1, on the reverse strand, counting down.
AATACCCGCGACCCTATGCTGCCCGTCGATCAACTGCGCGGACCGCTCCTTCAACTCAATCTTTAGCGTTCGATTTTTCGGGTCGACCTTGATCGCATTTTTGTCAATCCAATTCATTACAATTGAGTTAGGAAAAACGCCACCGGACTGAGCAAATTCCTTCACCCCCGAAATACGCTTCGAATTCAGTACGCGCTGAACTGCGCCCTCTTCCTTGTCTTTTCCTCTCACTGCGGCATAGGAAACTGCAACCAACGCACTCGCAGGCATATTGACTAGGAAAAACTTCTTTCCATGCTGATCGACTTGAAGAAACGGAAGTTCGATACTTTTTGTCGCCATTCCCATTTCCATTTCGTTCTTGGACTTCGCGTTGAAGTTATGCGACTTTGATCGACTCAACAAGGGCTTACCGGCTCTGATGATGTGAGTGCCTCCCCGGACGGCTTCGATGTGGAAAGGTGGGTCTGCTTGGATCCACAATCCTGCATGGCGTCCGACGGTAGGCGACTTTGTTGAACGCATTGGTCTCCCCACCCGGACCCCCCCTCCCCGCCCCAATTCCACCTTCTGCCTGTATTCCGGTCCCGGCTCCGTGGTCCGACTTGATAGTGGCGCGGGTCTACGCCTGTGTCACAGGACTTGGAGGCGTGATGGATGGTCAAACGACTGAAACTGAATGAAAAAACCCTACGCGAGGCGGAGCCCAAGCCCGGCGTCAGCTATCAGATTTTCGACACGGAGGTGATTGGCTTCGCCGCCCGTGTGCAAGCCTCGGGCGCGCGGACCTTCACCATCGACTACCGGCACGCCGGGCGGCAGCGGCGGATGACCATCGGGCGCTGGCCTGAATGGAGTGTCACGGCCGCGCGCGAACGCGCCAAGGAACTGCGACGCGCCATCGACGAGGGGCAGGATCCTCTGGCCGCGCGGGACGAGTGGCGCGGGGCACCGCGCATCACAGACATGATCGACCGCTACATCGCCGAACACCTGCCGAAACTCGCCAAGACCAATGCGGGCGACCAGGTGTCGATGCTGAAGAAGATGGTCGAACCGGCCTGGGGCAACCGGCTGGTGACGGAGATCACCAAGTCCGACGTCGCGAAGTTCCTCGATTTCGTGGCCGAGGGCCGGCCCCGCCCCTGCAAGGCAAAGCCCAACAACCGGGCCCGCAAGCTGCAAGGTCACAAGCCCACCCCGATCCGGGCCAACCGCATGGGCGAGGTGCTGCGCAAGATGTTCACGCTGGCGGTGGAATGGGAATGGCGGACGGACAACCCGGCGCAGGGGTTCCATCGGCGCATCGAACATGCCCGGGAACGGTTCCTGTCGCCCGAAGAGCTGACCCGGCTGGCGGCCGTGCTGGATGCTGCCGAGGATCAGCGCGCCGCAGCCATCATCCGCATGTGCATGTTGACGGGCGCCCGGGTGGGCGAAGCGCGTACCGCACGGTTCGAGCAGTTCAACCTCGACTATGCCATCTGGTCGAAGCCCGCCTCGACCACCAAGCAGCGCAAGATCCACCGCGTCCCGATCTCGCAGGACGTGGCCGCCATCGTGCGACTGCGCCAGCAGGCAGTACCAAGCGGCAATCCGTGGCTGTTCCCCGGCGACACCGTCGGCCAGCCCGTGCGGGAAATCCGCCGCTTCTGGGCCAAGGTTCAGAAGGACGCCGGGCTGGCAGATGTCCGCATCCATGACCTGCGCCACACCTTCGCCTCGCTTCTGGTCAGTGGCGGCGCATCGCTGGAAATGATCGGCAAGCTCTTGGGCCACAGCCAGATGCAGACCACCCAGCGCTATGCGCACCTGATGGATTCCCCCCTGCGCGCGGGCGTCGACACGGTGGCCAGCCTCCTGCGCCCGCGGCCGCGCCTCGTGCATGACGCGGCGCAGGACGGGACCGACCTGCCGAAATCAGCCTGATCTTCACACGGTTTCCTCGCCGCGCAACTTGCGCCAGAGCGAGGTCAGCCGCTTGCGGATGGTGCTTTCATCCGGCACCTCACCCGACTTCGAATTCTGGACGAACCAGTCTTGAACCAGTGCAATCAGCGCGGTCTGGGTGTCGGGCACGCCTCTTTCGAACAGGAATACGGTCAGCCACGCGTACATGGAATCCCAATCGTACCGCGGGCTGGCACCGACGGTGGAGGCCGGGCGCCGCAGCAGATCGCGTTCCTCCTCGAACTGCTGCAGGGATCCCGCCGACAAGAGAAGGTCGGACGACCGGATCAGCACGCCGTCGGGAGGGTCCGTCACTTTGAGCCAGGTCTTGGATCCGGGCGGCATCACGCGCCGCAGCCTCGCCTGTTCGTCGCTCGGGCCGATCCGTCTGAACATCGGCATCAGTTCGGCAATCGGAACCTCGACCAGACCGGCGACGGTCTCATCGCCGCAACTCACTGGCGGAATGCCTGCCAAAACCTGAAGGTGTCCCGCCGCGGCCCAGCCCGCGACGTCGGCCGGGGGACAGCCCCAGCGCACGGCAATTTCGTAGATGGAATAGAAGGCGACGGGCGGCAAAGGCATGAACGAACTCCTCTCAGAAATACGGCATCCTTCGGCCAGGACCATCGGAGTGCGGGTTACAAAAACCCGCCGTGCGAAGCACGCGGGTGGACTGGCTGCAGCCCACGTCGTCGAGGAAAACTGCCTGTAATTGGGCACTCCACCCCAAGAGGGGCGGGACCTGGCTTCGGTTGCCTTGTCGATTCTTATGTTCTGCTCAACCACGAATCTACGCATCCGGAAGGCGAGCGATCAACCAGAATCCTACCGCTGGCGCGACGGAACAAAAAAAGAACTTGTGGATATCGTACAGAACCCCCGGAACCCGACCGGAACGGTCCATTCCGGCAATTCCGGTCGCTGCGAAACCGGCGAAACCGCCTCAGCGCCGCCCAATCAGCCCCAAGCTGCCGAAGCGATGGCGACGAAGTGCGGATCGTCGCCAGGAACCGGCGCTTGGGATGCGCTGCGAGGGCTGCGGCAACGCCTGTCGCGTCGCGCGCTATCCGCTGAAAGTCCAATAAAACAAGGGGTGGAATTGGGAGGTAGCGGCCAGTTCCACCTTCCGCCTGTCTTCCGCTCCTCGCGCTCTGCTTCGCTGAAACCGCCCCCGGCAGAGGGGCGCGAGGCGAACGGAGCAGCCCATGAAGGACATGCAAAACGACCCGGTGGAGGAGGTCCCTGACCTCCTGGCCGACTGGATCAGCCGCGAGCAGCTGGCCCGCGCACTGGATTTGACCATAGACACTTTGTCGCGATGGGAGGCCCGTCGCCAGGGGCCGCCCTGCACACGCATAGGTCGAAAGACCTTCTATCGCCGCGCCGCCATCCAGGAGTGGATCCGCGCACAGGAACAGGCCCACCCGGTGCGCAAGACGCGGGGGCGGACATGACCGTCCCCCCTCGCACATCCGCCTGGCCCGCCGACCGCGTGGCCGAGGCCCGCGCCGTCATCGCCGATGTCGCGCATCACAGCGATCTCCTGATCCGGCTCGCCTGCAACGTGCTTGCCCAGCATGGCGAGACCCCGGGCGAGCGAGCTGATGCCCAGCGCCTGCTGGTGGTCGTCGATGCGCGGCGGGGGGTAGCGCGTGCCCAGCGCGAGGATCAGGGGAGGGCCGCGCGATGATGCGCCGTGGCACCCCCGAGGCTGATCTGCAGCGTGCCGTCGTGCAGGCGCTGCGCATTGCCCTGCCCCGCTCGGCCATCATCCATCACTGCGCCAACGAGGTCACCGAGGCCGGGCCCCGCGGGGCCAAGCGCCAGGCGATCCTCGTCGGCATGGGCGTCCATGCCGGGTTCGCCGATCTGATGGTCATCTGCGACGGCCGCGTCTTGTTCCTCGAGCTGAAGGCACCGAAGGGGCGGCTACGGCCGGAACAGGAGGCGTTCCGCGATGCCGTCAAGGCGCAGGGGTTCGGCTGGGCGCTGGTGCGCAGTCTCGACGACGCGCTGGACGTGCTGGCCGATCACGGCTTCACCACGCGCATCGCCCCCGCCCCGCGGAGGCCCGCGCCATGAGCCACGAGGCCACCAACTGGGCCATCAAGCAGCGCGGGTTGAAGCCCACGACCAAGATCGTGCTCTGGCACCTCTGCGACCGGTTCAACCCGGACTACGGCTGCTTCCCCTCGCAGGACCGGCTGGCGCATGACTGCGAGATCAGCCGGTCCACGCTGAACGATCACCTCGGCCAGCTGGAGGCCGTGGGCCTGCTGCGGCGGGTGCCGCGGCTCGATCCCGTGGCCAAGCGCCAACTGCCGACCCGCTACATCCTGGGGTTCGAGCCGGGCTTCACACCCGTGGCTGTGGTTCCGTGTCCGGAAATCGGACACGGCGAGGATGAAGGCCCAGAAAGTACCGTGGATGCAGGCAGTTCGCATGTCGATGCCGCGACCGACGCCCTGCCGTGTCCGGATTTCGGACACGGAATCGATGCGGAAGCCGTGTCCGATTTTCCGGCCGACCCGTGTCCGGAAAATGGCGAAAGCCGTGTCCGAAATCCGGACACTAACCCTGTAAGGGAACCTCTAAGTAAACCAGTAAAGGAGGAGGAGGGCGCGCAGGCGCGCGCGGCGATTTCCGATGAGGTTTTCGGGGACCTGCTCGATGCGCTGGGCCTCGATCCCGCCACCCTGCCCGGCTGGTGGCAAGGCTGGCCGCCCCGGCTGCACGTCCAGCGCTGGCGTGACGAGCTTGGGCTGACCGAGGCGGAGATCATCGCCGCGGCCGAGGCTTCCCGCCGGGAACACCCCGAACCGCCCGATGGGCCGAAGGCGCTGGACCGCGCCATGCAGCGCGCCGCCCAGCGCAAGGTCGAAAATGCGGGCCGGAAACGGCGCAAGCCCAAGGCGACCCCTGCCCCGGCTGCCAAACCGATCACCGACCTGCCCGCCTTCTACGCCGATCTGGTCAATTCCGACCGCTACCTGCCGGTCAGCGCGATCAGCAATACGATGCGCGACGCCATGCTGGCCCGGGGGCTGGTGACGGAAGATCGCCTGCGACTGCGGGGGATCCGGTGAATGACATGGTGTCACGTCCCCGGCACGGATTGTCCCTCTGCGCAGGCGGCGGAGGCCTTGATCTGGGCCTCATGCTCGCCGAGCCCGGCTATCACACCCGCGCCTTCGTCGAGTGGGAGGACTGGCCGCGCACCGTCCTCATCGCAGCCCAGCGCACGGGGTATTTCGCCCCGGCACCGATCTGGACCGACCTGCGCAGTTTCGACGCCCGCTCTTTCCGTGGCGCATTCGATGTCGTTCTTGCCGGATATCCCTGCCAGCCCTTCAGCGCGGCCGGAAAGCGCGGCGGGGCCGATGATCCCCGTCATCTCTGGCCCGACGTCGCCCGCGTCATCCACGAATGCCGCCCGGAATGGGTCTTCCTCGAAAACGTCGCCGGGCACGTCACCCTCGGCCTCGAGACCGTCCTGCGAGAGCTTTGGGGCTTGGGCTACACGCCTGCGGCGGGCCTGTTCTCGGCGGCAGAGGTCGGCGCGCCGCATGAACGGCTGCGCATCTTCATCCTGGCCCACACCGATGAGCCTGCATCCCGGCACCGGCAGCTACAATCCGGCCGGGAACAGCGATTTCACCCGGAAGGCGGAGGCCCTGGCGCTGGGCATCGCGAAGGCCTTGCCGGACCACTGGCCGACCCCGGCCGCGCAGAACTGGAAGGGGTCGAGCGAGGCCAGCATCACCCGCACCGACGGCAAGTCTCGGATGGACCTGCTGCACTACCGGGCGGAACAAGGCTTCACCCGCCCGGCCCCGCCGACCTCGCCCGATGGGGAGCGGTCCTCGCCGCACGCCCCGATCTCGCGCCCGCTCTGGGCTTCGATGATTGCCTCGCATGGGCGCGCCGTCTCGCGGCGGATCCTGAAGGGCCGGTCGCGGCGGCGGCTGAACCCGCTCTTCGTCGGTTGGCTGATGGGCTGGCCCATCGGGCACGCGCTCTGCGCCTGCTCGGCAACGGAGTTCACCCTCTGGCAGCAGCACATGCGTGGCGCTCTCTCGCAGCTGCCCATGGCCTCGGGCCCGTGGATCTGGCGGCCGACCGATGCGGCACCGCGCCCTGCGCAAATGGATTTCCTTGAGGGATTGCAGCCATGAGTTTCCACGGCCGCGTCAGCGGCACCAGGATCAAGCGCGCGCTGGACGTGCAAGCCGCGCTGGAATGGGCGTTCCGGGTGGAACAGGCACAACTGGAGCTGCCGCTGCCCCCGGACGTCACCGAAGAAGGCTTCGGCTTCGGGCTGGAATACGTCCTGCTGCAACGCGCCGTGCTGGGCTGCAAAATCGACGGTGGTCAGCACAAGATCGGCGGCTACACCCATGAGGACGCCGAAGTGATCGCCGCCACCGTCGCCGGGATCCCAGACAGCCTCGGCGGCAAGCGCATGGCGATCCGTGTGGCCGAACTGGCCCGCGCCGGGCTGACCCCGGACTGGATGCCAGGTGCGGTGCCGCGCTGCGTGCCGACCATCGTCAAGCAGAACCAGCATGGCACACATGCGGGCACCATCGTCGTGGGTACCGAACGCATCCGCGTGCGCGGCGCTGGCGCCCGCGCCACATGGAAAACCATCGACATCCTGGCCTGCCCGGTCACCTTCTCGCCCCACCCGCAGCAAATCGAGGCCGCCCGCCGTGGCTATGACGACTGGTGCCAGGCGCTGGGCTGGGTTCGGGACGGGCTTATCGCGGGCGGGATGCTGCGAGAGGTCGAGGTGACAGGGGCGATGCCCCGTCCCGCCCCTTGGGCGAGGGTGCGTCCGTCCGGGTAACGGATCGCCATTGCCTTTTGGCACATAATGACTATATTGATGCCAAAGGAGAACGACCATGCAGTTCGCCACGGTCCAGCCGATCATCGCCCGACCCGACCTTCCTGTCATCACCGACGAGGAAGCGGCGGCGCTGGCACGCACCACCGTCAACCTGTTCCGCGCCTGGGGCCTGACGGACGCTGAGGCGCGCGTGCTCTTGGGCGACATGACCCAGCGCACATGGGCGCGCTGGAAGGTTGGCGACATCGGGCGCATCGACCGGGACCTGCGCGCGCGGATGGCGATCCTGATGGGCATCCACAAGTCGCTGCGGTATCTCTTCACCGAACCTGCCCGCGGTTATGCGTGGATCCGCAAGCCCAGCACGGCCTTTGGTGGCCGCAGCGCGCTGGACATCATGTTGCGGGGCGAGATCACCGACCTAATCGACCTGCGGGCCTATCTGGATGCCGAACGGGGTGCCTGGTGAATGTGCCTGTCCGCCGCGTGACATGGCCACGCACTGTCCGCATCATCCGCTCCATCCATCCGCCCATCGACCTGTTCGAGGACATCGCCGACCCCGCCGATTGGGAGGCGTTGGCCTCGGCCGAGGCCAAGTTCAACCCGCGCATCCGCGACAGCATCGGTGATCTGTCGAAGGTGCCGGTCGCGCGCCGCGTGACCGGGCCCGGCGCGAGCTGGGTCATGGCGCCTTTCGTCCATTGCTCGCCCCTGCGGCCGGGGCGGTTCTCAGACGGCAGTTTCGGCCTCTATTATGCGGGCGACCGCACCGAAGTGGCCATCGCCGAAACCATCCACCACCACGCCCGCTTCATGCGTTCCACGAACGAGGCCCCCGGCTGGACGTCGCAGTTCCGCGAACTGATCGGGTCCATCGATGCCGATCTGGACGACGCCACCGGCCGTGCCGATCTACTGGATCCCGACGATTACCGCGCCTCGCAGGTCTTCGGGGCCGAGCGGCGCGCAGCCGGGTCAAACGGCATCACTTGGCCCAGCATCCGCTATCCCGATGGTCAATGCATCGCCGTCTTTTGGCCCGACGTGATCCCTATCCCCACCCAAGGCGCGCATTTCGCCTATCACTGGAACGGGACGGCTGTCGACTATGTCAGGAACATCGAAACCAAGGAAATCATTCAAGTTGCATAGCACACCCTTTAGCAGTTCTGTTGCGCACCCATGACTCGAAAGAGCTTGTCCAGCACATCCGTAAATCCAAACCAGCTTGACGCTATTGAGGCTGTGGATGGACCCGTACTAATCATCGCGGGCCCAGGTTCGGGCAAGACATTCACCTTGGTGGAACGAATTGTTCATCTGATCATTGAGAAGAAGATCGCCCCGGAAAGCCTGCTCGTCGTCACATTCACTGACAAGGCGGCCCGAGAGCTGACCACCCGGATATCGAACCGGCTCTCTGAACTGGAAATCAGTTTCAATCTGAATGAGATGTGCCTCGGGACATTTCACATCAAATCCGCCGCGGTCCGGGCGACGGAAGGCCGCGGCAGGGCCGCCCCCTAACGGTTGCCGTCGATCCATTTCGACATCAGCCCCTTGTCGCGGAAGCATTCCTCCGGCACCGCGCGGCGCTTGATCCGGGCCAGCCGCTCGGCGAAGGCCACCTGCTTGGAACTGGGCAGCCGATCGGTGGGCGACAGCGGCCGCAGCCGCGCCTGCGCGTCGATCCAGGCCGAGAGGCTGCGGCGGTCGCGCTGCACCTCCCAGGGCAGGAGCGTCTGGTTCCGCAGCGCGAGCGAGCGGGCATAGGCCATCTGCCGCGGGGTGGGGGACAGGGGGAAATCGGGGTCTTCCATGGCGGAACTCCCTTTGCTGATCGGCCCCCTGATATAGAACGAATAGGGAACATTTTCAAGCCGCAAGGGAACAGTCCCGGCAGGAGGCCGGAAAGCGGCCCGCGCACCCCAAGGGCGCGCGGGGACCGGGGTCACTTCATGGTAGCCAGGTAGGCGGCCACGTCCTCGTTGCCCTTGTTCAGCTTGAAGGTCATTTTCGACTTGGCGGCGTCATCGCCGGTCTCGGCCTTCAGCCAGGCGGCGGGGTCCTTGGTGTATTCGACCAGCGAAGCCTCGTCCCAGATCTTGCCGGCCGCGCCGACCGACAGGATGGAGTCGCCGTATTTGAAGTCGGGGTCCGAGGCCACCTGACGGCCGACGACACCCCAGAGGTTGGGGCCGGTCTTGCCGCCCTTGACGACCGCGTTGCCCTCGGGATCGACGATGGCATGGCAGGACTTGCACTTGTTGAATTCCTTGGCGCCTTTCTCGGCGTCGCCCTGGGCAAGGGCCGGCAGGGCGAGGGCGAGGAAGGCAAGGGTCGTGGTGCTGACTCGGAGGATCATGGTTTGGTCCTTTCAGGCTGGCGTTATGGATTCGGGTCTGGTTTCGGCGAATTTCTCGCATAGGGTTTCGATGCCCGCCTTGACTTCCATCAGGCAGGCGGCGGTGGACAGCGCGTCCGCCAGCGCGGCGGAGGGGGCCGAGATGCTGACCGCCCGCCAGACCGGGACGGCGGGGGTGCCGGTGCGCGGGTCGAGGATATGGCCGACCCGGCCCGCGGCATCGAAGGTGGTGCCGAGCGGGGAAGAGGTCGCCAGCGCCCGGCCGCGCAGGCCGACCTGCCCTCCTTCGGCCAGATGCACCGGCCAGTCGCCGCCGCGCGGATCGCCGCCGAGGGCGCGGAACTCGCCGGTGTCGATCAGGATGTCGGCCAGCCCTTCGGCCTCCAGCAGCGCGGCCACCCGGTCGGCGATGTAGCCCTGCGCGATGCCGTTCAGCGTCAGCGCCATGCCGGGCGCCAGCGCGATCCGGTCGGGGCCGATCCGCAGGTTCTGCCAGCCGGTCCGCGCCAGCGCAGCCTTGCGTTCGTCCTCGGTCGGCAGGCGGCCCTGCACCGCAGTTTCGGCGTAGAGCGCCCACAGCGGCTGCACCGTCGGGTCGAACAGCCCGCCGCTGGCGGCATGGACCGCCCCGGCCAGCGTCAGGCATTCCAGCAACTCGAAGGGCGGGACCTCCAGCGTGCCGGAGGCATTCAGCCGCATCAGCGCCGAATCAGTGCGGTAGAGGCTGAACACCTGCTCCAGCCGGGAAATCTCGGCCAAGGCGCGGGCGGCGATGGCGGCGGCGTCGGGATGCGACAGCCGCAGGGTGACGCGGGCGCCGAGCGCCTGCCCGGTGGCGACATGCAGTTCTTGCGCCAGCGCCGGCACGGGCAGGCAGCAGGCGGCGGAGATGGCAAGGAAGCGGCGGCGGCTCAGCATCGGGTCATCCTCCGCTCTGGTCGGACAGGTCGCGCAGGCGGCGTTCGTAATCCGGGTCTTCGCCGGTATCCGGCTGTTCGGGCGGGATCACCAGCGCGTCGGGAATCTCGGCAAGCCGCATCACGCTGCCGCCGTTGGCCTCGGCGAAGGCGCGGGCCTCGTCGCGGTCGGCGAAGGGGACGAATTCCTGTTCGCCCATGCCGCCCTCGATGGCGGCGCCGACGACATAGAAGGCAGTCGTGGCGTCGATCCAGTTGGCGGCGCCGGGGTCGTCCCAAGTCGCGCCGGGGGCGCCCATGTCGCTGACCCAGAGGGCGAGGATGCGGTGGCTCTGCTCGGGCATCCGCACATAGGCCACCACGTCGCGGATCTGGCTGAAGAACAGCGGCGTGCCGGGCAATCCTTCAAGATGCGCCTGCCCCTTCGGGCCGGGATGTTCCAGCATGTTCATCTGGCAGAAGTAACCCACCGCCTCGGGGGTAAGTTCCACCGGATCGGTGTTCTGGGTCACTTCCTCGCGGCAGGCCGCCAGCGCCAGCACGAAGATCAGCGCGCGTTTCAGGGTCATGGGATCACCTTTCGGAAGGCGGCGATGGCCAGCGCCAGCGCCAGCACCGGCCAGAGCAGGATCGAGGTCAGGGATTGCCAGACCGGCACCGTGGCCGCCGCGCCGCCCACGCCCGCCGCCGCCGCCGTCGCCTCGGAGGCGGACAGGTTGTAGAGCCGGAAGGCATCGGCCGGGTTGGCCAGCAGGGCGGCGGGGAAGCCGTGGACGGTGAACCAGCCGCCGTTGTCGGCGACGATGGCGGCAAGGAGGCCGAGGTCGTAAAGCACCACCAGCCCCAGCCACAGCCCGACCGCCAGCCCGGCGGCGCCGGAGGGGCGGCGGGACAGGGCGGAAAGGGCGTAACCGATGCCGATGAAGGTGGCCCCCAGCAGGACCGAGGTTGCCAGGAGCCGCAGCATTGCGGGCAAGCCGGCGCTGGCCGCGGGATCGGCCCAGAGGGCAGCGGCGGCGGCCAGCCCGTAGCCCACGGCGCAGGCCAGCGCCAGCACCGCCAGATGGGCGATCAGCTTGCCCGCCAGCACCTCGGCCCGGCTGACGGGATAGGTCAGCAGCAGCGGCAGCGTGCCGCGCTCCAGTTCCCCGGCGATGGCGTCGAAGCTCATCAGCAGCGCCAGCAACGGCACCAGATAGACCGCCAGCGAGGTCAGCGAGGCGACGATGACCGACAGCCTGTCCACGCCGAGGCCCCCGGTGGGGGCCGATCCGGCGGCGGCCAGCACCAGCGAGAACAGCGCCATCAGCACCATGGCGATGGCGACCCAGCGGTTGCGCAGCGCGATGCGGAATTCGGTTCCGGCGGTGGCGAGGATGCGGCTCATTGCCCGTCCCTCTTGCTGAAATGGCTGTAGAGGTCCTCCAGACTGGGCGGGGCCACGTCCAGGTCGGCGACCAGATCGCCAAGCGCGGCAATGCGCGCCAGCATCGCCAGCTTCTCGCCCTGCCCGCAGGACAGAACCAGCCCGTCGGCCCGGGGTTCCGCCCCCGGCAGCGCGGCGGCGACGGCCTCGCCCGCGCCCGGACGCGGGGTGACGTGCAGCATCACCGGCAGGTCGGCGCGGCGGCGCAGGTCGGCCAGACTGCCCTCGGCCACCATCCGGCCCTTCGACAGGATCAGGATGCGGTCGGTCCGCGCCTCCACCTCGGTCAGCGCATGGCTGCTGAGCAGGATCGAGGCCCCCCGCGCCGCCAGCCCGTCCAAGAGCGCGTAGAAGTCGCGCCGCGAGACGGGATCGAGGCCCGAGGTCGGCTCGTCCAGAACCAGCAGTCGCGGCGTGCCGATCAGGGTCTGGGCCAGGCCGACGCGCTGGCGCATCCCCTTGGAATAGGTGCCGATGCGGCGGCGGGCGGCAGGACCGAGGCCGACCTGCTCCAGCAGCTCCATCGCCTTCGACGGGCTTTCGCCGCGCAGCGACAGGTAGTGCCGCATCTGCTCCAGCCCGGTCAGGGCGGGGTGGAAGGCGGCGTTCTCGGGCAGGTAGGCCACCTGCCGCCGCGCCCCGGCGCTGCCCGGCGCGGCGCCGCAGACCTCCACCTGCCCGGCGGTGGCGGGGATCAGGCCGAGGATGATCTTCATCATCGTCGACTTGCCTGCGCCGTTGTGACCCAGAAGCGCCACGCGCTCGCCGGCCGCGACGGTCAGCGACACCTCGGTCAGCGCCGCCACCTCGGCGAAGCGCTTAGTGAGTGCCGAGATTTTCAGCGTCGATGTCATCGAAATTGCCTTGCGCCCAACGGCCGGCCACCAGGGCCTCCATCGCGGCGATGTCTTCTGGAACGGGGATGGCGATGGGTGCCATCAGCGGGTGGCTGTCGACCACGCCGCCGGGCAGCGTGGCCGGGAAATTCGATTGCGACCAGCGGATCAACTGCACCGAGGGCGCGCCGGTCAGCAGCTTGGCCGCGGGCTGGGACCACAGGATATGGTCCATCAGGTCGTTGGGGCGGAACACCCCGTCGGCGATGCCGTCGCCGTTCAGGTCGAAGGCCGGATGGTCCGACCAGTAGTTGCCGCGGCCCTCGAAGCTCCACTCCAGGAAACGGGTGCCGACGTATTTCACCTGCTCCTGGTTGCCGAGGAAGGCATTGCCGGTCAGCACGTTGCGTTCCGACCCGGCGGTGAAATGGATGCCGATGCCGCAGTCCTGGAAGCGGTTGCCGACGACAAGGTTCTTGTGGGCGTTGTAGACGAACAGGCACTTCTTGGTGCCGCCCCGGACCAGGTTGCCGGTGACATCGGAATTGTTGGTGTAGTTGAGCATCACCCCGTGCTCGCGGTCGCCCAAGCTGAGGTTGCCGCGCACCACCGCCCGGTCCGAGTTCATGATGGCGAAGCCGAGGTGGTTGCCGATCGAAATGTTGTCGATCACCTCGGTGCGGTGGGTATACATGAAATGGACGGCAAAGCGCAGGTCGCGGAACAGGTTGCCGCGGTAGGTGCTGTCCTTCGAGGTGTTCGAGAAGATGCCGTCGCGGCCCCAGCGGATGTCGTTGCCCTCGACCAGCGCGCCGGGGCTGTTCCAGACATAGACGCCGTTGCCGCGTTCGTTCATCCGCGGGTCCTGCCGGCCCTCGATCACATTGCCGGCGACGCGCACGTCGCGGCCGCCGTGGATGTCGACGCCATGCATGTTGTCGGTCAGGTAAAGCCCTGTCACCAGCACCCGGTCGGCGCCCTTCAGGATCTTCACCCCGGCGTCGAGGTCGGCGTTCACCTTGCCCGATCCGGTGACGGTGAAGCCTTCCAGCACCACGTCTGGCGCGGTGACGGTGATCACGGTGCCCTGCCCGCCGCCGTCCACCACGGCGCCGCGCGGGCCGCGCACAGTCAGGCTGCGGTCGATGGTGACGGGGCCCGGATAGGCCCCGTCGGAGAGGATCAGCACATCGCCGGGGGAGGCCCCGGCGACGGCTTCGGCCAGCGCGCCCGGCCCGGGCACGACCTGCAGGTCCCGCGCCCAGGCGGGCGGGGCCAGGCAGGCCAGCGCAAGGATCAGGGCGCGCAGCATCGGTCTCAGGCGTCCCTGGGTTCCACGAACATCCGGCCGCGCATCTCCATGTGCAGGGCATGGCAGAACCACTGGCAGTAGTACCAGTAGACCCCAGCATTGGCGGCGGTGAAAGTCACCGACGACGTCGCCTGCGGCCCGATCTCCATCGCGACACCGTGGTTGCCCATGGTGAAGCCGTGCGTCAGGTCGTCGATGTCGTCCAGGTTGGTAACGATCACGGTGACCTCGTCGCCTTCCTTCACCGTGAAGCTTTCCAAGGCAAAGTTCGGCGCCTGGCTGGACATGTAGACGCGGACCTTCTTCGGGTCGTCCTTGTCGCGGATCACCATGTCCTGCCAGTCGTCCAGATTCACCCCGTCCGCTTCGGCCTGCTTGCGGGTTTCGGCCCACATCGGGTCCTGGCGGTTCCAGACCGACAGCGGGTTCAGCTTCGACGCCGCCACGGCAATGGCGTCATGCGGCTCGGCGAAGTTCGGGCCGTCGTGCACCACGACCATCTTGTCGCCCGAGATGTCGATCAGCTGGTCGTTCTCTGGCTTCAGCGGACCCACGTTCAGGAAGCGATCCTTGCTGAACTTGCACAGGCAGACCAGCCAGTTGCTTTCAGCCTCCAGCGTCTCGCCCATCACCGTCTTCAGGTGGCCGGGCTGGTACTGCACATCGACCTTGTCTTTGATCGGGTCCACCGCCTCACCGGCATAGGCCTTGATCGCGTCCTCGATGCTCCACTTGACCACCTGGCTATCGAGAAAGAGCGAGGTGTAGGCAAAGCCCCGCCCGTCAAAGGCGGTGTGCAGCGGGCCAAGGCCAAGCTCGGGCTCCGCCACGACGACGCTGCGCGGATCGACATCACTGTCGAACAGGGTGTCGAACTTCGTCACATCCAGCACGGTGACAGTGGGCGAGAGCTTGCCGGCAATGCAGAGGTGCTTCTTGTCCGGCGCCATGTTGCAGCCGTGCGGGTTGTTGGCGATCGGGACATAGCGGGTGAACTGGCTTTTCGCTTCCTTTCTTCCGTCCAGAATGCGGACGCCGTTCAGCTCCTGCCCCTCGCCCGCTGCAACTGCTGCTTCGATTGCGGCGATGTTGAAGATTACGACATGGTCCATCTCGGCTGCAGTCATTTCGGCCAGCGTCATCCCCATTTCCGAGTTGTACGAGGTCGAGAACGCCCATTTGCCTTCGTAATCCGCGTCGCAGTTGTCCAGGTTACCCGAGACCATGACCTGCCAGGCGGGCAGCATCGCTTCAGCATCCACGGCGGTGAAGACGTTCACATAGGTCGAGACGTCCTGCATCGTCGTCCCGTCGTTGACCAGCGGAGCCTCGTCCTCGCCGTTGCAGAAGATATACTTGGTGCCAGGAAACTTTTGCGGCCGCAAACCGTGGATCGCCTTGGCGTTCGGGATTTCCAGGATCGCGTCGGTCTTCATGACGTCGCAGCGCACCCGGGCGACTCGGGTATTGGCCTTGTCGTTCATGAACAGGTACTTGCCGTCGTACTTGCCGTCGGTGAACGACATGTGGACGTGGTGCAGGTCGCCGTTGTCGTGGATCTTCTTGCCGTTGGCAGCCAGCTGCTTCTTGGTCTTCTCGGTCATCGTGCGCTGGTGGATGCGCAGCGATTCGTTGGTCGAACCCCAGCCGGTGGCCGAGCAGCGGTTGAACACCGGAACGCGCATCAGTTCGCGCATCGAGGGGATGCCGAGGATGCGCATCTCGCCGGTCTGGCCCGAGGACCAGAAGCCGTAGTAGTCGTCCAGCTGGCCGGGCGCGATGCCGCCGTCCGCGCCGGCCGCCAGCGCGGCGGTCGAGCTGCCGGCGGTCAGGCCGGCCGCGGCGCCCAGGCCCAGGGCCGCAGGGCCGAGCGCGAGGCGCCCGCCAAGCGCGCCCAGGGCGGCACCGCCGGCGCCGGCGCCAAGCAGGCCGCGGCGGCTGAGACCTTTCGTATCCTTCGATTCCATGATCGAACTCCTTCGGTTGAATTTTGTCAGACTGCGGTGCGGGCGGCGTTGGGATGCCCGGCAGGCGGCCGCCCCAGAGTCGGCGGAGTGCTTTCCGCCAGTTTCTCCCGCCGCTTCAGCTTTCTGATGACGACGGGGCATTTGGTTTCGGACTGATACAGCACCTGGCAATGCAGGCAGTTGATGCACTCGTTCGGGTTGATCTCTCCGGTCGGGTGGATCGACTGGACCGGGCATTCATGGGCGCAGGTCTGGCAGGGGTTGCCGCATTCGTGGTAGCGCTTCAGCCAGTCGAACATCCGCAGCCGCGCCGGGATCGCCAGCGCCGCGCCCAGCGGGCAGAGATAGCGGCAGTAGAACCGTTCCACGAACAGCCCGGCGATCAGCAGCGCGGCGGCATAGGCCACGAAGGGCCAGGCGCGCATGAACTTCAGGATGATCGCGGTCTTGAACGGCTCCACTTCCGCCAGATGCTCGGCCTGCTCGATGCTGACCAGCGACGCGCCGAAGAGGCCGAGGAAGATCATGTATTTGACCGGCCAGAGCCTTTCGTGCAGGCCCCAGGGCAACGTCCATTGCGGCACCCGCAGCTTTCGGGCGATGTGGTTGGTGATCTCCTGCAAGGCGCCGAAGGGGCAGAGCCAGCCGCAATAGGCCCCGCGGCCCCAGAACAAGAGCGCAGCGGCGACCGAGAACCACAGGATGAAGGTCAGCGGGTCGAGAAGGAACGCCTGCCAGCTGAACCCGGTCATCAGGCTGCCGAACAACGCCATCAGGTTCACCACCGAAAGCTGGGCGTTGAACATCCAGCCCAGCACCACCAGCGTGACCGCCAGATAGGCCATGCGGAACCAGTAGAACCGGCGTTCGTGCCTGACCGCGAAGCTCTGGAAGAAGAACACTCCGGTCAGCACCGCCAGCATGGCGCCTAGGACGGCGATCTTCAGCTTGGAATCGGTCCAGATCCGCTTCCACAGCTCGGCCTGCGCGGTGTCCTCGTCGCGGTCGGCGACGGCGGCGGCCACTTCGGGCACCTCGGCGGGGGCGGTGGCCGCCACGGCGCGCAGGTATTGCGGCGGCAGCTGGTAGCCCAGGTCGAAGGTGGTGAACAGCTTCTCGATCGGCCCGACCTCGCGCTGCACCAGAAGCTGGATGCGGAACGGCTTGGTCGGGTCGAAGCCCACGTCGGCCGGGATCTTGAACAGGTCGGCCTCGGTGAATTCCGGGTGTCCCTCGGCCGCGATGCTGCCCAGCCGGCGGTGCTGGCGGTCGCGGAAGCGGACCGACACGTCGTCCTGGATCAGCACGATCCGGTCGAAGATGCCGCCGCGGACATAGCCCGAGCCCTTGAAGCTGTAGAGCCCGCGGCCGACGACGACCAGCGCATGTTCGCCCGGTTGCAGCCAGTTCTGCAGGTTGGCCTGTTCGGCCTCGCCCAGCATGGCCTCGCCGATGGCGGGAACCGAGACCAGCGCCGCCTGCATCTCGATGAAGGTGGTTTCCGGCGCCTCGGTCAGCGCGCGCTCGGCGGCGCGCTTGTCGTCCAGCGCGGCGAAGGCGGCGTTGACCTGGCCCACGTCCAGCGACAGCCGGCGCAGGGTGCCGTCGCCCTCCATCTCCATCCAGCTGGCGGGAACCGGGGCATCGGGGTTGATCTCGAAGGCCGGCCCCTGCGCCGCCGACTCGGGCTGCAACCCGCCAAGGCCAAGCGCCCGCGCCGCCTTCAGGCCGGACCGCACGATGGAATCGTCGATCACCATCACCGTGACGGTGGCGCCCGAGATGATGTCCACGTCATGCGCGGTGCCGCCCGAATTCGCCTCGGCCACCAGGTCGAGACCGATGTAGCTGTCGACCAGCGCCTTGATCTTGGCCTCGGGGATGCCGATCAGCACGATCGGCTCGGAATGCTTGACCAGATCCATGCCGATGATCCGCGCCTGCGGGTCCACCGCGACGAGGGTATGGATCGGCTTGCCGGAATAGCCGGTGGTGCCGACGAAATCCGAGGTGACGAAGGCCCAGCCGATGGTCTCGCCGCCCTTCAGCACCGGGGCGACCGGCAGGTCCTCGCGGATCGGGCCGTAGCCGTCGGCGCCTTCCACCAGTTCGGCCGCGGGCACCTTGCCCAGCCATTCGGGCAGCACGCTTTGCGCCAGCGCGGGCAGCGGACACAGCAGGGCGAGGACAAGGAGGATCAGTCGGACGAGCGTATTCATAGGGCAACCCGTTGGCGTTGCCCGCTGCCTGCCATCGCACAGGGACCGATGGCTTGACCAAACTCAAGAGGTTCGGCGAAAGCCCGGGCCTGCGGCAAGGAGCCGCAGAATTGACCGGGATCAAGCGCTTGGACCTGCGCAGCCGGGGGGCCGCGGGACAAGGGGCGAAGGTGGATCCGGGGCGCGGGCAAGACGGCCGGGGCGGCCGGGGCCAGCATCCGGGCCGGGCGCGGCGGGGCCTTTTCCGCTGCGGGGCCGGCCGGCAGTCCGAAAGCCAGGACAAGGCAGTCCGGGCAGTGGAAGCAGTCCGAGGAATCGACCGGATCGCCCTTGGCGTCCAGCAGAACGGTGGCGATCCCGCCCTCGGAGCAGATGACCATCTCCATCGCCGGTCCCCTGGCCACCATGGCGCCGGCCGCCGCGCCGTAAAGCGCGACCGCCAACAGGGCCAAAAGGCAAAGGAATCGGGTCAGGGCACGGGTCATGGATCGATTGTTAGCGGTAGGGGGAAAATATGAAACTGATATAGACCGACATTCCCCAAGTGGCCTGCCGCTTGACTTCAAGATCGCCTGATTTTGCTCGCTGGGCAAGCGTTTCTCGCCCCGAGCGGTGTCTGTCGTCGCGCAAACGGCCGAAGTCGGGTGGATCAAGCCTCGAACCCGCAGCATTCTGGCCCGGCAGAGCCGCTTTTCCGCGCGGCAGACGGACCTGTCCTGCCGCTTTCGTTCAGCTTGGGCATGGATCGTGGTCATGCGCATGACGGAGGCGTTCGAAGACGGCGGATGGCGGCAAGGACGGCCCGCACCATCGGGCCGGTGACGGCGACCTCGGCCAACTGGAAGGTAATGGCGCGGGCGTGGCGGACGACGCGGGCGCCGATCTTGATCAGCTTGAGTTGCAGGCTGGTCAACGACCAGTCCGCCATGGCCTCGGGCAGTTCGATGCAGCGCAGGAAGGTTGCCAGGTTGTAGGCCAGCGCGTGCAGTTGCAGCCGCACCTCGTTGTGCCGGAACTTCCGGCATGACAGCCGCGTCCAGCGAAAGGCATATTTGCCTTCCTTGATGTGCTGCTCTGCGGTGCCGCGCTGGTTGTAGAACCTCACCACCCAGTCTGGCTCCATCGGCAGGTTGGTGACGATGAAGCCGACTTTGGGGAACAGCTCGCCCGGATGCCATTCGATCTTGGCGATGACGCGGCGCGGCTTGTCCCAGGACGCCGCCTGATACTCGAAGTCCTCGAAGAACCGTTTGACCTTGGTCAGCGAAGGCCGTCCCACGGGCCGTGTCAGCCGATGCGCGATCTTCTCGCGCAAGACGGCGTTGGCGGGCAGACGGATGGCGTAGAAGAACCTGGCTTCTTCCAGCCGCATATAGATCGCGGGGATCGCGTAGGCAGCGTCGGCCCGGAAGAAGCGTCCACCAAGGTCGCGGCCAGCATATCGGGCAATGACGGGATCAAGGACATCCCGCCAGCCATCGGCGCTGTGGACATTGCCGTTACGCAGGGCGCAGCGCTCCAGCATGCCAAACTGGTTGAACAAGAAGATGGGGTGATAGCAGGTGCAGTCGAAATGCCCGTTCCAGGCAGCACCTTCCTGATCGCCGTGGGTGGGGCTGACCGAGCTGTCCATGTCCAGCACGATGTATTGCAACCCGTTGCGGTCATGAAACCGGTCGATCCATTGGCCGTTCAGATCGGCCAGCGCCGCCCGGTTCGCGGCCAGAGCCAGCGTCTCGGTCTCGAACCGTCCCAACCGACGCTGCACGTGCGTCCTCGAGCCAAACTTTCGACCTTACTGAGCGCCGAAAGAAACGAGTGTACTCACAGATCAGCTTGGTAGCTGAGATCGCCCGATATCTGAACCAATCGCCATTCAGCATAGAGGAATTGCTGGAAACAACAAAGGAAGGCAGTGCAAAGCTCGTTGAAATCGTAAACGATTTTAACGAGCTGCTCTATGACGAGGTAATACCGCGCCTGTTTGCCAAAGTTTTCGAATTGGATGAAACAAGCAAATCAGAAGAACATGAAGTGGAACTCATAAAGGTCCCATCAAGTGGGTACTATGAGGTTACCGCGGCAAAAGACAAGATTGTTCGCAGGGCCGACGCCATTGTCAAAGACAATGAAAGAGAAAAGAGCTTTCACCTTGATGCATACTGCTTTGATTCCAATTCTGAGAGAACCCTCTTTTGGGACCTTCTTCGAGAAAAACGCGTAAAGCAAATCTACTTCACTGGCATGCTGACACATGGCCAGTCTGATTTCTTTGTTCAATATATTGACCCTGAAAGCCGCACAGTTCGGAGCTACTACCCTGACTTCATCTTCTTGAGAGAGGAGCCAGATGGTACCGAGAAGTATGTCATTGTGGAGGTAAAGGGGGATCATCAGGTTGATGATGCCGTCGTTCAAGCCAAGAAGGACTTTGCGCAGCAGATCGCTGCGGCCAGCGGCATGGAGTATCAAATCATCAAATCCACTGATGCCGACCAGAACAGGTTCAGGATGTTGTTGTAATCCCCCCTCCTCTGGTTCCTCCCCGGTCCAGAACGTATGCGGGGGGGCGCAGCGCGGCGGTTCGTTAGCGTGAGGCAGTTTCACCGGGGAAGCCAGGCGGAAGCCACCTTGCGGCCCGGAGCCGGAAATCTTGAGTCAGATCAGCGGCTTGCGGAATCACGATCTGGCTAGGGTGGATTCCCGGCGGGAAGCCAGGGAAGCCACCTTCGGGGAAGCCAGGTGGCCAGAAGCCACCACGGAAAGCCAATTCGTCAGAAGCCGTTGAATCCGCTTCACTTTTCGGGTTGACAGACCTGCCCCCATTGACCTACCCCTTGATCATCGAAGAATTGCGCCCGGAGGAACCCCCTCGCGGGCGCTTTTCATTTCCCCTCCCCCACATCCCGAGCCCCATCCCATGGACCTCGTCTTCGCGCCGAGCCAGGTTGAATCCTGGCCGATTGCCCGGCTGCGCCCCTATGCCCGCAATGCCAAGATGCATGGCGACGAGCAGGTGGCGAAGATCGCCGCCAGCATGGCCAAGTTCGGCTGGACCGTGCCCTGCATGGTGGCCGACGACGGCGAACTGATCGCGGGGCACGGCCGGGTGCTTGCGGCCACGATGCTCGGGCTGACCGAGGTGCCGGTGATCCGGCTCAGCCATCTCGACGAGGCGGAACGCCGGGCCTACCGGATTGCCGACAACAAGCTGACGGAACTGGGCGAATGGGACGAAGCCCTGTTGCGCGACGAGATCGCGGGGCTGCTGGCCGAGGATTTCGACCTGACCCTGCTTGGCATCAGCGATGATGAGCTTGACGCGCTTTTGCGGGATCCCGAGGCGCTGGGCGGCGATGGTCCGGTCGAGGGTGAGGACGATGTGCCCGAACTTCCGGTCACGCCAGTGTCGGTGCCGGGCGACCTCTGGCAGCTGGGCGCGCATCGTTTGATCTGCGGCGACAGCACTGCGGCCGATGTCGTTGGGCGGCTGCTCAGTGATGTCCGCCCCCTGCTGATGGTGACCGACCCGCCCTATGGCGTCGAATACGATCCCTCCTGGCGCAATCAGGCTGGCGCGGCCAAGACGAAACGCACAGGTAAGGTGCTGAACGACGACCGGGCCGACTGGCGCGAGGCTTGGGCGCTGTTTCCCGGCGACGTCGCCTATGTCTGGCACGGCGCGCTGCATGCCGCGACAGTGGCCGAGAGCCTGGTGGCCGCGGGTTTCGCGATCCGGTCGCAGATCATCTGGGCCAAGGACCGGCTGGTCCTCAGCCGCGGCGACTATCACTGGCAGCACGAACCCTGCTGGTATGCCGTCCGCGCCAAGGGCAAGGGTCACTGGGCGGGGGACCGCAAGCAGACGACGCTGTGGCAGATCGCCAACCGGGATCAGGATGCCGATACGGTCCACGGCACGCAGAAGCCGGTCGAGTGCATGCGGCGCCCGATCCTGAACAATTCCAGCCCCGGCCAAGCCGTCTATGAACCCTTCATGGGATCCGGCACCACGCTGATCGCGGCCGAAACCACGGGCCGGGTCTGCCTCGGCGTGGAACTGAACCCGGCCTATGTCGATGTCGCCATCGAGCGCTGGCAATCCTTCACGGGTCAAGAGGCAGTGCTGACGGAAACCGGCGAAACCTTCGCCTCGCTCAAGGCAAAGCGGCTCGCAGCATGAACGCACCCCTCCTGCCCGGCCGGATCGAGCATTGGCCGCTGGCCCGTCTGCGGCCCTACGCCCGCAATGCCAAGACCCACGACGCCGACCAGGTGGCAAAGATCGCCGCCAGCATGGCCGAGTTCGGCTGGACCGTTCCGTGCCTCGTCGCCGCGGATGGCGAGTTGATCGCGGGCCATGGCCGCGTCCTGGCCGCGGCACAGCTCGGGCTGGCGGAGGCGCCGGTCATCGTGCTCGGCCACCTGACCGAGGCGCAACGTCGTGCCTATCGCATCGCCGACAACAAGCTGACCGAACTAGGCGGGTGGGACGAGGCACTCCTGCTCGAGGAACTGCGCGGGCTGATGGCCGAGGATTTCGACCTCGGGCTGATCGGCATCCCCGAGGAGGAGCTGGACGCCCTGCTGCACGATGCCGACGACCGCGCGTCCATCGACGATGACACTGCCGATACCATCCCCGAGGCCCCGGCCGATCCGATCACCCGCCCCAGCGACATCTGGCAGCTCGGGCATCATCGCCTGATCTGCGGCGATGCGACCGACCCCGCCGTGGTGGCGCGACTGATGGACGGGGCGCAGGCGGCGCTGATGTTCACCTCGCCGCCCTATGCCCAGCAGCGCGACTATGGCGCGGCGAAGGAAAAGGTCGGCGATTGGGATGCGCTGATGCAAGGTGTCTTCTCCGCAGCGCCGGTCACCGTCGATGCCCAGCTGCTGGTCAACCTCGGCCTCGTCCATCGCGATGGCGAATGGATCCCGTATTGGGACGGCTGGCTCGACTGGATGCGCGCGCAAGGCTGGCGCCGCTTCGGCTGGTATGTCTGGGACCAGGGGCCCGGCCTGCCCGGCGACTGGAACGGCCGCCTGGCACCTTCCCATGAGTTCATCTTCCACTTCAACCGCCAACCCCGTAAGCCGAACAAGACCGTGGAAAGCAAGCACGCAGGCGAAACCCTCGGCGGCGGTGGCCTCCGCGGCGCCGACGGCACGGTCCATCGCAAGACCGGCTACGGAAACGCGATCCAGAGCCACCGCATTCCGGACTCTGTGTTCCGGATCATGCGCCACAAGGGCGGTCTGGGCGCGGCCGGATCGCACCCAGCCGTGTTCCCTGTGGCGCTCGTCGAGGCGGTGCTGGAGGCCTTCACCGATCCCGGCGACCTGGTGTTCGAACCCTTCTGCGGCTCCGGAACCCAGCTGATCGCCGCGGAACGCACCGGGCGGCGCTGCTGCGCGGTGGAATTGGACCCTGTCTATTGCGACGTCGCCGTGCGGCGCTGGGAGATGGCAACGGGACGGAAAGCTAGGAATTCTTGCCTTGATGAAAGGTGCTAGACTCGCAAGATGCACCCGTTTCCCCTAAATCTTAGGTGTTGTCGGGGGATTGCTATGGGTCGTGGGCGAAAAGAGACAGGCTTCTTTGGGACGATTTTTGCTGCTTTGACCGGCGGCACGACGGTTCGCAGGACGACGACCTGGACGGGCAAGAAAAAGACGATTGTCACCCATTGGGGCAGCGGAAAGACGAAAGAGTACACGCACAATGACGGCTTTTTCGGAAACAAGACGACGACTAAGACCACCAAGAACGGTCGCGTCGTTGAGCGCGGTGAAGTAAAAAAGGGCTTCTTTGGTGGCACCTATGAAACCGCCAAGAAGGTGGATGGCACGAAGGTCGAACGCAACTTCCGTTCCGGCATCTTCACTGACTATGTAACCACCAAGCAGAGCGGAACCTGCCACGCATGCGATGGCAAAGGAACCTTTTCCAAGGCGTGCAGAGCTTGCAGAGGAGATGGGCAATTCGCAGTTGCAGGCAAACACTGCGCGAACTGCGCGGGCACTGGCTCGCTAATCGATGAACGCGTTTGCCCAGGGTGCCACGGAGACGGGTGGTGGGTGAAGCCTAGCAATAGCCCTTGTCGTGCTTGTGACGGCAGTGGAATTCACATCGAAACGTGCCGAAAGTGCACTGGCAGCGGCCTGTACCACTACCCTCGCTGATTATCTAAGAAGATCCGGCTGCTTGCCGCTCTTGGCGGCTTTCCATCGCCTCTAAGAATCATTGTTCGACTTTATACACCGTGCCCCTGCGCTCTTCTCTCTTAGCGTTGATGGGCAGGCCCAGTTTCTTCTTCAGGGCGCCAGAGATGCAGCCCCTGACCGTATGTGCCAGCCATCCGGTGGCCTCGACCATCTCTGCGACCGTCGCGCCCTCGGGCCGCTGGAGCATGGCGATGATCTGCGCCTGCTTGGTGCCAGCGCGGATGGCGACGGGCTTGGCGGTATCGGCGGGCGTCTGTTCCGCCTCATGCTTCGGCCTCGCCCTCCGCGCGCTGGCGACGGCGCTGGCCACAACCGGCTCGGTCCCGGTGGCCTCCAGCCCGGCCTCGGTCGCGATCAACGTGGTGCCGTGGCCATCGCCGGTCTCGCGCCACATCGGCTCGCCGCGCCGCAGGTTGGCTTCGACCTCCTCGAGCCAGCCGCGGGCGATCATCTTGCCGACCACCATCTTGGCGGCGGCGCCGACCAGCCCCTCGGGCAGCGGCAAGGCGAGGTTGCCGGGCCGGGTCGCGGCGCGGGACAGGATAAGCGACTGGGTGTCGGACGGGGTGATCATCGGGGCCTCCGTGGCTTTGGGCGCGCGGTGTGCGCGCCTTCTACGCACGCAAGCCCCGTCGTCGGACGGGGCGGCCATCGTGCCACGTGGGCGCGTCAGGCGGCGTGTTCGCCTTCCTTGAAGGCGCTGTCGGTGATCTGGCGCAGCAGGCCCGCGTAGTGCTTCAGCGTGCCGACATGCCCCCAATGGATCTCGTCGGGGTGGTTCTCGAAATGGTCGTCGCTGAGGGTCTTCAGACGCTCCAGCATGGTGTCGATCTCGGCCTTGGCGGCGATGAACGCGTCGAGTGCCTTGTCATTCTGGGCGGCGCAGCGGGTGGTCATGGCGGGGCGTCCTTTGCTGAGTTGCATCGTCTCCTTGCGATCAGATTCGCTCTGTCGCGGTCTCTAATCAACTGAATACCAAGCAATATCATCATCTTGATCGGATTATCCTCGCCATGAAGGGCATGAGCGAACGCGAGTATGCGGCCCATTCCGGGCTGTCCCGCGGCGGGGTGCAGAAGGCGCGTAAGAACGGGCGGCTGGTGGTTTTCGACGACGGGTCGATCAACGCAGCGGCCTCGGATGTGCGGCGGGCGGAGATGACGGACCCCGACCAGCAGCGTCGGTCGATTGGTGGTGACGGCCTAGCAAGCGGCCCGGGCGAGACGACGTCCTACATCAAGGCCCGCACGGCGCTGACGGTTTACGCGGCGCAAGAACGCCAGTTAGCGGTCCAGAAGAAGAAGGGCACTCTGGTCGACCGTGCCCGGGCGGAAACTCTAGTGTTTCGCCTGGCGCGGCAGGAACGGGATGTCTGGGTCACCTGGCCCGGACGGGTGGCCGCGCTGATGGCGGCGCAGATCATGGCGGAGGTGGAACGGCAATCCGAGGCATCGGTGACGATCGAGACCGCGATCATGCAGAG
Source organism: Neotabrizicola sp. VNH66 (assembly GCF_049445895.1). Classification (NCBI taxonomy): domain Bacteria; kingdom Pseudomonadati; phylum Pseudomonadota; class Alphaproteobacteria; order Rhodobacterales; family Paracoccaceae; genus Neotabrizicola; species Neotabrizicola sp. VNH66. The sequence goes on along the minus strand of NZ_JBMSDW010000028.1, from coordinate 7,739 downwards.
GGTGCTGGAAGCCCATGTCCGCGAACAGCTCGACGCCCTCGCCGACCTCCGGGTCTCGCTTGCATGATGAGGATGACGACAACGACCTGACGGCCGACCTCGACCTCGGCTTCGACGGTGCCGAAGACCTTCTGAGGGTCTGGCGGCAGGGGATGCGCCCCGATCCGAACCTGACGGTCTCGGAATGGGCGGATCAGCATCGCTGGCTGTCGTCGCGCGGCGCGGCCGAGCCGGGGCGCTATCGCACCGCCCGGGCCCCTTATCTGCGCGAGATCATGGATGCGCTGTCCCCCGGCCACCCGGCCCAGCGCATCACCTTCATGAAGGCCGCGCAGGTGGGCGCGACCGAGGCGGGCAACAACTGGATCGGCTTCGTCATCCATCATGCGCCAGGCCCGATGCTGGCGGTGCTGCCGAGCCTGGAACTGGCGAAGCGCACCTCGCGCGGCCGTCTTGATCCCCTCATCGCGGATAGCCCGGCGCTCCGCGAACGGGTGAACCCGGCCCGATCCCGAGATGCCGGGAATTCGATGCTGTCGAAGGAGTTTCCCGGCGGCATCCTGGTCCTGACCGGGGCGAATTCCGCCACCGGCCTGCGGTCGATGCCTGCGCGCTATGTCTTTCTCGACGAGGTCGACGCCTATCCCGCTTCGGCCGACGAGGAAGGCGATCCGGTCACGCTGGCAGAGGCGAGGACCACGACCTTCTCGCATCGGCGCAAGGTGTTCATGGTCTCGACGCCGACGATCCGGGGACTCAGCCGGATCGAGCGCGAGTTCGAGGCATCCGACCAGAGGCGCTACTATGTGCCCTGCCCCCACTGTGGGGCGATGCAGTGGCTGCAATTCGACCGCTTGCGCTGGGCGAAGGGGAAGCCGGAGACCGCCGCCTATCACTGCGCAGGCTGCGAACGCCCCATCGCCGAGCACCACAAGACCGAGATGCTGGCCCGCGGCGAATGGCGGGCGACTGCGGTTTCCAGGGGTCCGAAGGCCATCGGCTTCCACCTGTCGGCGCTCTACTCGCCGCTCGGGTGGAAAAGCTGGTCCGACGTCGCGCGGGAGTGGCTGGCGGCCCAGGGGTCGGACGAGACGCTGCGCGCGGCGCGCAACACGCTTCTCGGCGAGACATGGGTAGAGTCGGGCGACGCGCCGGAATGGCAGCGGCTGGCGGATCGGCGGGAATCCTGGAAACCGGGCACTGTGCCCATGGCCGGGCTGTTCCTGACCGCCGGGGCGGACGTCCAGAGGGACCGGATCGAGGTCGATATCTGGGCCTGGGGCCGGGGCCTCGAGTCCTGGCTCGTCGATCACATCGTCATTCCCGGCGGGCCTGACGATCCGGCCGCCTGGGACAAGTTGACCGCCTTGCTCGGCCGGTCATGGCAGCATGCCAACGGCGCGTTCATGACCATGGCACGGCTTGGCATCGACACCGGGTACGAGGCCGCGGCCGTCTATGCCTGGTCGCGCAAGGTCGGGTTCGAACAGGTGGCGCCGCTGAAGGGCCTCGAAGGGTTCAACCGGTCGGCACCCGTGTCTGGGCCAACTTTCGTCGACGCCACGATCGGCGGGAAGCGTCTGCGCCGCGGCGCGAGGCTTTGGTCGGTGGCAACGGCGACGTTCAAGGCGGAGACCTACCGGTTCCTGCGGATCGAACGGCCCTCGGACGAGGACCGCGACGCCGGGTTGCTGGACGCCCCCGGCACGATCCACCTTCCCGGCTGGGCCGACACCGAATGGCTGAAACAGCTGGTGGCCGAACAGCTGGTCACCATCCGCAACAAGCGCGGCTATGCCCATCAGGAATGGCAGAAGATGCGCGAGCGGAACGAGGCGCTGGACTGCCGGGTCTATGCCCGCGCCGCGGCATGGATCCTCGGCGCCGACCGGTGGGACGAGGCGACATGGCGGCGGCTGGAAGCGCAAGCGGGCGTGGAAACGCGCATGCCCACGACCACCGCAACCGACAGTGCCACGCAAGACCCGACCCAGCCCAAGGCCGGAACGCTGACCACGCCACGCCGGAAGCGGCGGGCCTACACCCCGAACTTCATGAGGGACTGATGGACCTGGAACGCATGCAGGCCATGCTGACCGCGCTGCAGGAAGCCCGCTTCGCCGGGCTGCGCAGCGTCAGCTACGACGGCAAGACCGTGACCTATGGCTCGGATGCCGAACTGGCGACTGCGATCCGCGACTTGGAAGGCCGGATCGCTACCGCCTCTTCGACGCCCCGCCGCCGTCGCTGGGGCACCGTGGCAACGAAGGGTCTGTGACCCATGGTGCTGGATGCCTTCCGCGCGCGACTCGGGTCCATCATCGGCGGGTTCGATGCCGCGCAGTCCCACCGCCGGATGCGCGGGTTCCGTGCTACGCGGGCGCATGTGAACACGCTGATCGCCGCCTCGGGCGAGACGATTTCGGCGAAGAGCTGGCGCAGGTCTTCCAACTCGCCCGCGATCCGGTCGCGGACGGCCTCGGGAAGCGGCTGGTAAGGGTTCGCATCGACCTTGCGCGCGCCAGCGTGGATCAGTGTGACGGCGATGCCCTTCTGATCGAGCGCTCCGCTCATGTCGCTGTGCATCGCCACGACACCGATGCTGCCGACCGCGCCGGTGCGGGGCAGGATGATGCGGTCGGCCTGGGAGGCGAGGGCATAGGCGGCCGAGAGGGCGTGGTCGGCGACAAAGGCCTGTACTGGTTTCACCTGACGCGCGGCACGGAGGCGATCCGCCAGATCGAAGGCTCCGGCCACCTCGCCGCCGAAGCTGTCGATGTCGATGTCGAGGGCGATGCCGCGGATCGCAGGGTCAGCAAGGGCCGCCTGCAGCTGGGCCGCAATGCCTTCATAAGATGTCAGCCCCGAGGACTGGCCGATCCAGGCACCGCGATGCACCAGCGTGCCTGCGATCTCGATGACCGCGATCCCGTCCACCACGGCGAACGGCTGGCTTCCGTTCCGCGCCTGGCGGCTGGTCAGGTCGTCGCCAAAGAGCGAGGCCCGGGCGGGGAGGGTGGCGGCATCCCGATCTTCGGCCATGATCTCCAGCCCTTCGACGCTGATTTCGCAGCCAGCGATCCGGGGGCCAAGCCCGGTCAGGAAGGCCAGTGCCTTGGCGGGATCGACCATCAACGGCGTGTTGAAGACGCGCTGGGCGATCTGGGTGTGATGCATCATCCCTCCTCCGCGGGCGGGGGTTCCCGGTCCTCGCCGTTCTCTTGCCGATCACCCTCGTCCAGCCGATCTTGCTCTTGGTCCTCGGCGTCATTTGGCCCACTTCCGCCACCCGCCGCCTGCGCCGGGGATCCCGGCCGCCGGAAGTCGAGCCCCAACTCCGCCTCGCGTTTGCGTTCGGTCGCGATTTCCCGGTCGACCTGCTCTGCGTCGTAGCCGCGTTCGGCGATGGCCTGCGTGCGGGATTTGAGGCCCGCCTCGATCTGCAGGATCTCGGCCGCGGCATCCTTCGCGGGGTCGATCCAGTCCCATTTCGTGGGGAGCCAGTCGCAGGCGAGGTATGCGCGCCGGTCGGTGGCGTAACCTGGCAGGTCGATGGCGCCCGCCAGTACGGCCGTGTCCATCCAGCGCGTCCAGACGGCGCGGCAGAGTTGATAGACCATCACCGAATGCTGGAAGGCCGAGATCCGGCGGCGGAAGTCGACCAACGCGATCCGCGTATTCGAGAAGTTGCCCTTGGCGGTATCGCCGGTCAGGTACCCATAAGGCACGCCCAGCGCCGCGCCGATCTGCAAGAGCGTCCGGTACTGGAAAGGTTCGTAAGTGGACCCGGAATCCGGCGTCGATGGCGTGGTCACGTCCTCGCCGGGATCGAGCCGCACCACCTGGCCGGGTTCGACCTCGAGATCGTCCTCCGCCGGATCGAGGGCGGTTTCCGGGGCGGGCGACGTGATGAACATCGCGAACATCGCCGCGGTCTTCTTCCGCTCCAATTCCGCATCGTCGTAGAGATCGAGTGTGAACAGCTTCACCACGGCCGCGGTAAAGCGCGACACGCCGCGCAGCTGGCCTGCCTCGACCGGGTCGAGGATGTGGATCACCTCCGAGGCGGGCACGCGCACCGTCTCCCCCGCCAGCCCCGGATCGGTCATGTCGCCCGGATGGCGACGCAGGAAGTGGTAGGCCACGCGCCGCCCGATCCCGTCGAATTCGATCCCCTGCCGGATCGACCCAGCGCCGGGCAACGCGCGCGTCAGGTCCTGGGGCAGCATTTCCGAGGGGAGCATCTGCAACTGCATCGGCACGGTCAGTCCGTCTTCTGTTCGCCTAGTGCGGATGCGCAGGAAGACTTCGCCTGCCAGGAACACCTCCCGCGCCGCCCGGCGCTGCAGGCCGAAGAAGTCGGTCAGCCCCTCGGCATCGGCCTCGTCGGTCCAGGCAAGCCAGAGCTTCTGCAACTCTTCCTTCTTTTCCGCGTCCGCGATCTTCGACGATGGCTTGATGCCGTCGCCCACGACATGGTTCGCGAAGGCGTCGACAGCGTTCGCGGCGTAGCCATTGTTCCTGACCAGCCAGCGCGCCCGGGCGGTAACCGTCGCCGAAGGGCGTGACCGCCGCCTCGACACTCTTCGGGCGCTGGGCACCGAGGCCGCTGTATTTCGAGGCGAGTCGGCCGTCTTCGCTGGTCTTGCCGACGAGGTGGCCGATCCCGTCACCGCCTTCCGCGCTTTCGTCGCCGCACCCCGCGGCACAACCACCCCCAGAGGAAAGGGCCCGATGATGACCACTGCCCCAGAAGACCATGCGCAGCCTGCGACCGAGCCTGCAGCCAGCCCACCGCCGGAACCGGCCCCGCCCGCGGCAGTCGCACCGTCGCAAACGGCGGCGGCCGTGATGTCGCCCGAAGCAATCCGCGCCGAGGCGGCCGAGGTCGCACAGGTCTGCGCGCAGGCCGCGCGCCTCGGCGTCCAGATCGACGCATCCGATGCGGTCGCCAAGGGGGTGAAACCAGAAGCCCTGCGCGCGAAGGTCCTGGCCGATCTTGCAGCCCGCAGTGACGCGGCGGGCATCATCGCCACCGCCCCGGCGGCGGGCGCGAAGGAAAGCCCCATCGTCGCGGCCGCGAAGAAATCGGCCGCTGCCTCGCGCTGACAATTCTGCCCGCGCTGGGCACCCCCATCCCCCAACATCATGGAGACTGAACCATGCCCGTCCTGACGGAACCGCCCAGCATGGGCGATGTCCTCAAATATGAGGTCAACCCGAACTACACCCGCGAGGTGGTGACACTGCTCGCGGGCATGCCCTATCCCGTCGGCGCCGTCCTTGGCCGCATCACCGCCAGCGGCAAGTACAAACTGGCGACCAGCGGCGGCAGCGATGGCGCGCAGACCGCCACGGCCGTCCTGCTCTATGCCGTCGATGCCACACTCGCCGATGCGACCGGCATCGTCGTCGCCCGCGGCCCCGCCATCGTCTCACGTGCAGGCCTCGCCTACGACGCCACCGTCGATGACGGGGCGAAGATCACCACCAAGATCGGCCAGCTGGCCGCGGCAGGCATCGTCGCCCGCGACGGCGTCTGACCGCTACCAACGAGCGCGCCCCTCCCCTCATTCCCCCGGAGCCCCACCATGACCCTCGTCCGCAATCCCTTCGACGCTGGCGGCTATTCGCTGGCCGAGATGACGCAGGCCATCAACATCCTGCCCAACCTCTATACCCGCCTCGCCCAGATCGGCCTCTTCCGCTTCGAAGGCGTCAGCCAGCGCTCGGTCATCATCGAACAGTACGAGGGCGTCCTGAGCCTTCTGCCCTCTGTGCCCCTCGGCGGCCCCGCCACCGTCGGTACGCGGGAAGGCCGGTCCATGCGCAGCTTCGCGCTGCCGTGGATCCCGCATGACGATGTGATCCTGCCCGCCGACATCCAGGGACAGCCAGCGCTGGGCGCCTTCGACGCGGCCGATCCCCTCGTCGAGGTGATGAACCGCAAGCTCCTGCTGATGCGGCGCAAGCACGCCCAGACCCGGGAATATATGGAGATGAACGCGCTGCGCGGCATCGTGAAGGACGGCGCAGGCACCACCCTCTACAACTACTTCACCGAATTCGGCTTGGCGCAGATCTCGGTGGACTTCGTGCTGGGCACTGCCGGAACGAACGTGCAGGCCAAGGTCCGCGAGGTACTGCGCGCCATCGAGGACAACCTTCTGGGCGAGGCGATGACCTCGGTCCATGCGCTGGTCAGCCGCGAGTTCTTCGACAAGCTGATCGCCCATCCGAAGACGGAAGAGGCCTACAAGTTCTATGCCTCGACCGGCGCCCAGCCCCTGCGCGAGGACGTCCGCCGCAACTTCCCCTTCGGCGGGATCCTGTTCGAGGAATACTCCGGCACCGTCACCCTCTCGACCAAGGCCACCGAACGGCTGGTCCCGGCAAACGAAGGCATCGCCTTCCCGCTCGGGACGATGGACACCTTCACCACTTATGGCGGCCCCGCGAACCTGCTGGAGACCGCCAACACCATCGGCCTGCCGCTCTATGCCCGCCAGCATCTCGACGAGAAGGGCCGGTGGATCGACGTCATGACCGAGGCCTCGATCCTGCCGGTGAACAAGCGGCCCCGGCTGGCGATCCGCCTGCACACGTCGAACTGACGCCAGGCAGAAACGCCCATGTCCGTCTTCGCCGCCGCCATGGACTGCATCTTCACCCATGCCTCCATGGCGGCCCCGGCCCTCTGGATCTCGGCCACCACGTCCGAGGAACGCCCGATCCGCATCATCTGCCGCGCGCCAGATCGCGTCACCGACTTCGGCGCAGGGCGGTTCGTCAGCGACACGACGGTGGTGGATGTGCGCGTCGCCGACTTGCCTACCCCGCGCCCGGGCGATGTGATCGTCATCGGTGCTGACAGCCATGTCATCCAGGGGGAACCGCTGCGCGACCGCGAACGGCTGATCTGGACGCTCGATCTCCGCCCGGCGTGATCCGATGAAACTGAAGATCAGCATCGACCCCGACCTCGCCGCCCTGATGCAGGCGGAAATCGCCGCGGGCGAGAAGGCCGTCACCACCGCCATGCGCGAGGCAGGCGCGGGCCTCAAATCCGCCTGGCGCGGCCAGGTCACCGGCGCGGGGCTGGGCACCCGGCTCGGCAACTCGATCCGGCTGGCCACCTATCCCAAGGGCGGCGAGAGCCTGAACGCCGCAGCGCTGGTCTGGTCCAACGCCCCGGTGATCGTCAGCGCGCATGACACAGGGCCACTGATCCGGTCGCGCGACGGGTTCTGGCTGGCCATCCCCACCCCGGCAGCGGGAAAAAGCACGAAAGGCGGCCGCATCACCCCCGGCGAATGGGAACGCCGCACGGGGCTGCGGCTGCGCTTCATCTACCGGCGAAGGGGTCCGAGTCTGTTGGTGGCCGAGGGGCGATTGAATTCGAAAGGGCGGGCAATGGCATCCAAGTCGAAAACCGGACGCGGGCTGACCACCGTGCCGATCTTCCTGCTGGTGCCGCAGGTCGAGGTGCGCAAACGGCTCGATCTGGCGCGCGATGCGGAATGGGCCATCGATGGCGTGACGGGGAGGATCGTGGCGGAGTGGGAAATGAGGAAATAATACGGAACAAGAACGAGAGAACCAAACATCCTATAGACGTTGTTGCACTTATCGGTGATGCGGATTCACGTCGTGAATCCTGAGCGTTAGATTCGGTCCATGCCGAAGCCTTCCTCTGCCCGCTACCGCACGACGAACTGGCCCGCCTACAATGCGGCCCT